>DXBX01000082.1 GCA_019116285.1 Candidatus Bacteroides merdigallinarum | reverse complement strand
CCATTAAATTTACTTTATCGGGAGAAAGTCTAAGAAAGAAGTATTAACTTTGCCAACGATACTGAATACTAACTGGGGAGTGAACGGATATCACCGGAAATGCTGAACGGGTATCCGCCGGAATATGCATTTTTTGTTATACCACGACAGATAAATACCCCGTTGGAAGTCGGAAAGTGGACAAATTGAGTGTCCAAATCGTAACCAAGAAAAAAATCGGGATTTTTGGTTACGACTTCGCGGATATGTCGTTGATTTGTCGTAGTTTACGTTCAATTTTACCGACACTCCGTAACCTAATAATCTGAGTAAGAAAAGGCAAATACCGATGCCGTTATGATTCCTGTTTCGAGGAAGTATGCCAACTTCCTTCAAATGTCCGTTTTAGAGCTTCCAAGTGTCCGCCGGATGATTACGCCAAGTGATTGTCAAACAATAATTTTGCAGCAAAAAACTTAGAAGCGTATGAAACGGAACACATTCAGCGTACTTTGTTACGCAAGAAAGAGGGAACAAGGCAAAGACAGACAGTATCCTATCATGGTTCGCATCACCATTGACAGTGAACAAGTGCAGTTCAATTCACAGTTAATGGTGGATAAAAAGATGTGGAAGGATGGTGGCGTAGTCGGTCGTAGCGCGACCGCCGTGCATTTGCGCACGCAGATAGAGAAAATCAAGACCGACATCACCCGCATCTATGAACGGGAGATAGAGAACAACCGTTACCCGTCGCCATTGAAAGGACATTGGCATACACTTGGAGAGGCGGAAAGGAAAAGGGAGAAGACGTAAGGTATGGCGCAATGCGCCACAGGAAAATTGAAAGGGCGGCGCAACGGACAAAGGGAAAGCGCCTCTTTCCTGCCGCCGTGACGGAAGTCCCACGACCGTCATTGTCATGCGGGCATGGCTTGCGGTCGTGGGTGTTCCTCCGGCGGCATTTGTCTGAAAACGGTCTTGTCTGCCATGCTACGTCTGGCAACGGCAGGGCAAGACGGTTTGAGGACAGGAAACACATGACAGCCGGGAATGGTCGCAGGTGCAGATTCACGCTTGCCGTGTCCTGCATCCGGCGGCATTTCCGGCTGCCAATAGAAGCGAAAAAAAGGAAAAATGATAAGAAGGTCCCGCCGTTCAGCACAAGCATATAAAAGAAGTGCCCACGACGATGGCAGTGTCACTTGTGACATTGTAGTCGTCGTGGGCTTTTCTTTGCTTGTGCCGCTTCTGAAATGGGCTTGCGCACATCAAGCCGGAAGCCGTTTTCAGAAGACAGAATACATAGTAAAAGCATAGGTCTTTTTTATGGTAGGTGTATTTGTCACATATATAATGACTTACGTGGTATTTTACTCTTGCTAAGAGACTTGAACTTTTCTGCTATTACGTTGAAAACAAAAAAGTGGAAGCGGATTTTGTAGTTACAGAAAAAGGCTTTATCTTTGCTTTCGTGAACGATATACAACGTGGACATGAAGATGTCACAAGAAGACAAATAATTGCCGTAATTTAGTTACAATATCGTTACAGGAAAAATTTTGGTCGCTGCAACAACCTGAAAATGAGGCTGTGGGCAATATCGGGTTCGAGTCCCGTCCGCACCGCTAAAAGCCTCAAGGTCAAAGACTTTGAGGCTTTTTCTTTTTTCGAGGATACAATGGCTATACAACTTCAAACACCCGTAGAACGTCCGGCACGGCGCCCGCACTTGGATTACTCGCATCGGCTGATGCTGTGGGGCTCGTGCTTTGCCACCCACATCGGCACCCGGCTCGCCGAAGCCAAGTTTCGGTGTGACGTCAATCCTTACGGAGTCCTCTACAATCCTTTGTCCATTTCCGCAGCTTTGCGAGAGGTTGTTGCCGGCAAAACTTATGTTCGGGAAGACCTCTATATGCATCAAGGACTTTGGCATAGCCCGATGCATCACGGCGATTTCTCCACTGCCGTGGCGGACGAGACGCTGCAACGCATCAACGGACGCCTGCGTCAAGCCGCCGAAGAACTGGACACACTGGATTTCCTCTTGCTGACGTGGGGGACGGCGTGGGTGTATGAGGATTGCCGGACAGGGCTTGTGGTGGGCAATTGCCATAAGTTGCCGGAGAAGTCTTTCCTGCGCCGCAGGCTATCCGTGAACGAGATTGTGTCGGACACCGTGTCGCTGCTCTCCGGGCTCCTGGCGCGCAATCCGCGGTTGCAAGTCGTGCTGACGGTAAGCCCCATCCGCCACGTGCGGGATGGCCTGCATGCCAATCAGCTGAGCAAGTCCACCCTGCTGCTGGCCGCCGAAGAGGTGGAGGCGGCTTTTCCCGACCGGGTATTTTACTTCCCTGCCTACGAACTGGTATTGGACGAACTTCGTGACTATCGTTTCTATGCCGATGACCTGGTGCATCCTTCCGACCTGGCTGTCCGCTACGTGTGGGAGCGCTTCATGCAATGGTGCCTGACGCCCGAAGCAAAATGTATGATGGGCGAATACGAGGAAATACGCAAGGCATTGGCACACAAACCCATCCATCCCGAATCGACAGAATATAAGCGTTTTTTAGGACAAATAGTGTTAAAAATGGAGCGACTTAACGGAAAATACCCGTACTTCGACCTCCAAAACGAAAGAGAATCATGTCTTACTCTATTGAACAGATTGCAGAAATCATAGGTGCACGGCGCGTGGGGAATGCGCCTGCCACCATCGACTGGCTCCTGACAGACAGCCGTTCCTTGAGTTTCCCCGAAGCGACTTTGTTCTTCGCCTTGGCCACCAAGCGCAATGATGGCGCCAAGTATATCCCCGACCTGTATGTGCGGGAGGTGCGCAATTTCGTCTTGAGCGAAGCGGCCTTCCAACGGATGGAAGAAGACGGTTCTGCCGGCATACAGCCCGATGCCAACTATCTGGTGGTGTCCAATCCGCTGAAAGCCTTGCAGAAGCTGGCCGAGCACCATCGCGCACGCTTCCAGATGCCGGTCATTGGCATCACGGGCAGCAATGGCAAGACGGTGGTGAAGGAGTGGCTGCATCAGTTGCTGGGGTCCGATCGCAGGACGGTGCGTTCGCCCCGCAGCTACAATTCGCAGATTGGCGTCCCCCTGTCCGTCTGGCGGATGGACGAGCAAGACGAACTGGCCCTCATCGAGGCGGGCATCTCCGAGCCGGGCGAGATGAAGGCATTGGAAGCCATCATCAAGCCCACCATCGGCATCCTGACCAACATCGCCGGGGCGCATCAGGAGAACTTCTTCTCCCTGCAAGACAAATGTCAGGAGAAGCTGACCCTCTTCAAGGATTGCGATGTGTTGATATACAATGGCGACGACGAGTTCATCAGCAGCTGCGTGGCCAAGTCCTTGCTGCCTGCCCGCGAGATAGCCTGGAGCCGGCACGATATGGAGCGCCCCCTCTACATCAGCAAGGTGGAGAAGCACGAGGATCACACGGTCATCTGCTACCGTTACCTGGATATGGACAACAGCTATACGTTGCCCTTCATCGACGATGCCTCCATCGAGGATTCGCTGCATTGCCTGGCCGCCTGCCTCTACCTGATGATGCCTGCCGAGCGCATCGCCGAGCGTATGGCCCGCTTGGAGCCCGTGGCTATGCGGTTGGAGGTGAAAGAGGGAAAGAACGGTTGCTTCTTGATCAACGACAGCTACAGTTCGGATTTGGCTTCGCTGGATATAGCTCTTGACTTTCTCTACCGTCGTTCGATATCCGACAATTTGAAGCGCACGATTATTCTCTCCGATATATTGGAGACGGGGCAGAATGGTCCGTTGCTCTACCGTCAGGTGGCGCAGTTGCTGGAGAGCCGTCACGTGGAGCGCATCATCGGCGTAGGCAAGGAATTGGCCACTTATGCCGACCGCTTCGGGATGGAGAAAATCTTCTTCCCCGACACCGAGGCACTTTGCGCCGCCCTTCGCGAAGGAAAGCTGCGGCTTTCGCAAGAGATTGTCCTCATCAAGGGGGCCCGCAAGTTTGGCTTCGAAACCCTGACGGAGATTTTGGAGAAGAAAGTACACGAGACCATCCTCGAAGTCAACCTGGGTGCGCTGGTGGAGAACCTCAATCACTACCGCTCCCTCCTGCGGCCCGGCGTGAAGATGACCTGTATGGTGAAGGCGTCGGCCTACGGTGCCGGCTCGCACGAGATTGCCAAGACCTTGCAGGAACATCGGGTGGATTACCTGGCCGTGGCCGTGGCCGATGAAGGTTCGGAGTTGCGCAAGGCGGGCATCACCACCAACATCCTTATTATGAATCCGGAGATGACCGCCTTCAAGACGATGTTCGACAATCACCTCGAGCCGGAGGTGTACAGCTTCCACCTGCTGGATGCCTTGGTGCGCGAGGCGGAGAAATCCGGCATCACCAATTATCCCATCCATATCAAGATAGACACCGGTATGCACCGCCTGGGTTTCCTGCCCGAAGAGATTCCCCAGTTGATTGAACGCCTGAAGGCTCAGGACGCCGTCATCGTGCGCTCTGTCTTCTCGCACCTGGTGGGGAGCGATTCGGATTGGTTCGACAATTTCACCCGTCATCAGATAGCCGTGTTCAAGGCGGCTTCCGAGCAGTTGCAGGCGGCTTTCTCTCATAAAATCTTGCGCCACATCTGCAACTCGGCAGGCATCGAGCGTTTCCCCGAGGCGCAGTTCGATATGGTGCGCCTGGGCATCGGCCTGTATGGCGTGGATCCCTTCACCAACGGTATCCTGCATAACGTCAGCTCGCTCTATACCACCATCCTGCAAATCCACGAAGTGCCCGGCGAGGACACCGTGGGCTATAGCCGCAAGGGCATCCTGACCCGTCCCTCGCGCATCGCCGCCCTGCCCATAGGCTATGCCGATGGACTCAACCGACACCTGGGTTGCGGACACGCCTATTGCCTGGTGAACGGACAGCAGGCTCCCTATGTGGGAAACATCTGTATGGATGTCTGTATGATAGACGTGACGGACATTGACTGCAAGGAGGGCGACCGCGTGGAGATTTTCGGCGACCACCTGCCCGTGACCGTCCTGTCCGATGCATTGGGCACCATCCCCTACGAGGTGCTGACCAGTGTCTCCACACGGGTGAAGCGGGTGTATTACCAAGATTAGAATCCTCAGGTGTTGCGGATAGTCATCCTCAGGTGTTGCGGATAGTCATCCTCAGGTGTTGCGGATGGTTATCCTCAGGTGTTGCGGATGGTTATCCTCTGGTGTTGCGGATGACTATCCGAAGCGATTCGTTTCTCGTTTCGTTTCTTTGTATTATATTTGCGCGGTAAAAATTAAAAGAATACCATTATGACAATGACGAGTTTTGTGACATTAAGTATCCTGCCCAGCGGCTCCGAGTGCATTATCATCCTGGTGGTCATCCTCCTGCTGTTTGGCGGCAAGAAGATTCCCGAACTGATGCGCGGCCTGGGCAAGGGCGTGAAGAGTTTCAAGCAAGGTGTGGACGAGGCCAAGGAGGAAATCAACAAGGCCAAGGACGAAATCAACGAACCCGCGGAGAAGAAACAACAATAAGTACACGTGGCGGACAAGGAACTGACTTTCTGGGACCATCTGGAGGTGTTGCGCCGGGCGCTGATCCGTATCCTCGCGGTGTGGTTTGTGCTGGCTGTGGGCTATTTCCTAGCCATGCCCTATCTCTTCGACCACGTAATACTGGCTCCGTGCGAGAATGACTTCTTCTTCTACGAGCTCTTGCGCCGGATAGGGGAGGAGCTACACCTGCAAGGCGAGTTCTTCACGCAGGAGTTTCACGTCAAGCTGGTCAACATCAACCTGGCTGCCCCGTTCTTCATCCACATGTCCACGGCCTTCTGGATGTCGGTGGTGACGGCCGCGCCCTACCTCTTCTACGAGGTGTGGCGCTTCATCAGCCCCGCCCTCTATCCCGAGGAGACGCGGGGCGTCAAGAAGGCGTTGGCCTTGGGGACGGTGATGTTCTTTCTGGGCGTGTTGCTGGGCTATTTCATGGTCTATCCGCTGACGTTGCGCTTCCTCTCCACCTATCAGCTCAGCACGTTGATAGAGAATCAGATTTCCCTCAATTCCTACATCAACAACTTCATGATGCTGGTGCTCTGCATGGGCTTGGCGTTCGAGTTGCCGCTGGTCACGTGGCTGCTCTCCTTGCTGGGGCTGGTGCACAAGACCTTCCTGCGCAAGTACAGGCGGCATGCCATCGTAGTTATCGTGATATTGGCGGCAGTCATCACGCCAACGGGCGATCCCTTCACCCTGTCCGTGGTGGCCATACCGCTTTATCTGCTCTATGAGCTGAGCATCCTGATGATCAAGGACAAACCTGAAGCATCGGAGGAAGGAGCATCCGATGACCGATGACCTGACGTTGGACGCCCGCGAGGCCTACGACATCCTGCGAGCCGTATGCCGGGCAGATGCTTCCTCGTTGCAGGAGGCCTATCGGCGGATGCGCGAGTTGCTGGAGCTGCTTTGCCGCACGCAGACAGAAGACGGCAGCCTGCAGATGACCGACCTGGCCGCCCGCATCAACTATGTGGGTGCCAAGGTGGGGCTTTCCGTCGTCGAGCAGAATCGCCTCCATTCCTTCCGCCTGACCTCCAACGACATCCTCAACCGTCGTGTGGAGCCGGAGCGGGAGCATCTGTTGCGTGATGCCAAGACAATGGTCTTCTTCATCAAACGGCTGACGAAAGAGGATATACCCGACGACCTCTACCGTCTGTTGCCCCGGGCGGATGCCACCTATATCGTTGCCCCGCCTGCCAAGGAGCACATCCATCGCCTGCGTGCCGTTTTCCTACACGCCGATGACACCTATATATATATACGTCCTTCCGATACTCTTTGCGATGATCCCTTGCGGGTGCGCCGTGACGTGCCGCAGGTCAACGAGGAGTTCAATGAGACTTGCCGCCTCCTTTGGCCGGGCGCGCAACTCAACCTGCTGGATGTGGCGGTGGACGAGGCCGGCGTGCTGACTCCCTCGTTCATCGTGCTGGAGCCGGATTATCTGATAGACATCAGCACCCTGGCCGAATGTTTTAAGGAATACGGACACCATCCCCTCAACTATATCTTCCAGCGCCTGCAGTCCGTGGGCAATACCCGTCCGTTGTTGCTGGGAAACATCGTCAATCTCTTCCTGGACGAATGGATTCATGCGGAGGCCGAACCGGATTACCTGGCTTGCATGAAGAAGGCCTTCCGCACCTATCCCATCGAACTGGCCGCCTGCGCCGACCTGCGCGACTTGGAAAAGGAGCGGCAATTCTTCGCCGACTGCAAGCTGCACTTCGAGCACCTGCGCCAGACAGTGACGGAGACCTTCCACGCCTCCGGCTACGGGCTGGATCGCAAGGACGCCGTGCTGGAGCCTTCGTATCTGTGCGAAGCCTTGGGCCTGCAAGGACGCCTGGACTACATGCAGCGCGACATGACTTCTTTTATTGAAATGAAATCCGGCAAGGCGGAGGAGTATGCCGTCCGCGGCAAGATTGTGCCCAAGGAGAACAACTTGGTGCAGATGTTGCTCTACCAAGCCGTGCTGGAGTTCTCCATGGGGAAGGATCACCACCGCGTGAAACCCTACCTGCTCTACACCCGCTATCCGTTGCTCTATCCGGCAAGGGGTTCGTGGGCGATGTTGCGCCGGGTGCTGGACGTGCGCAACCGCATCGTGGCCGAGGAATATGGCATCCAGCTTCACAACGACCCTGCCTACACCGCCCACAAGCTGAAGGCCTTGACCCCGGACACGCTGAACGAGCGCGGATTGGCCAACACTTTGTGGAAGCGTTACCTCTATCCCAACATCGACCAGGTGCGGAAGAGTCTGGACGCTCTTTCGCCGTTGGAGTCGGATTATTTCCATACCCTCTACAATTTCATCACCAAGGAACTCTATACCTCCAAGTCGGGTGACGTGGCCTACGAGGGGCGCACCGGTGCGGCTTCGGTGTGGCTCTCCACGCTGGCGGAGAAGATAGAGGCCGGGGAAATCCTCTACGACCTCACCATCCGCGAGAGCCATGCGGCGGACGCGCACAAGTCCTACCTGATTCTCGGACGGAAAACAGCGGCGGGCGAGGCCGAGGCTCCGTTGCCCAACTTCCGGCAAGGCGATGCCGTGGTGCTTTACGAACGCAACGCCGATGCAGATAACGTAACCAACAAACTGGTGTTTAAAGGAAACATCGAGGAAATCACCGAGCGGGAAATCCGCATCCGCTTGCGTGCCGCCCAGCAGAATACGGGGGTGCTGCCTCTTGATGCCCTATATGCCGTGGAGCACGACTATATGGACACCTCCTTCCGCAGCATGTATCGCGGACTTTCTGCCTTCCTGTCGGCCACGCAGCGGAGGCGTGACGTCCTGCTGGGGCAACGTCCGCCGGAGTTCGACACTTCGCTGGATGCCGCCATAGCCGCTGCGCCGGATGATTTCTCCCGCATCACGCTCAAGGCAAAGGCAGCTCGCGACTTTTTCCTCCTGATAGGTCCTCCCGGCACGGGCAAGACGTCCCGCGCCTTGCGGGGCATGGTGGAGGCCTTCCACGCGGAGCGGAAGCAGATCCTGCTTCTGTCCTATACCAATCGGGCGGTGGACGAGATTTGCAAGATGCTGTCGTCCATCACGCCGGCCATCGACTTCATCCGCATCGGCAGCGAATTGTCGTGCGAGGAGTGCTATCGCCCCCATCTGATAGAAAACGTATTGGAGGATTGCCCCAACCGCCGGACCGTGCAGCTGCGCATCGCCTCTTGCCGCGTGTTTGTGGGGACGGTGGCCACGCTCTCCTCCAAGACGGAGCTGTTTCGTCTGAAGACGTTTGACGTGGCACTGGTGGACGAGGCCACGCAAATCCTCGAGCCGCAACTGCTGGGGCTCCTGTGCCTGCGTGCCGAATCGGGGGTGGATGCCATAGGGAAGTTCATCCTGATAGGCGACCACAAGCAGTTGCCGGCGGTAGTCTTGCAGTCGTCGGCGCAATCCGAGGTACACGTGGATAGTTTGCGTGCCATCGGATTGCTGAATCTGAAAGACTCCTTGTTCGAGCGGTTGTATCGCGCCTGGTCGCAGGATGGGGCAGCCGATTCGGGACGCTCCTTCGACATGCTGCATCGCCAAGGACGTATGAACGAGGAGGTGGCCTTGTTTCCCAACCGCGCCTTCTACGGCGGTCTGTTGGAGCCGTTGGGCCTGCCCCATCAGCATGGAGACCTGACGTTGGCTCCTTCGTTGGCGGATGATGTGTTTGCCGGGTTGCTCACCCGACGCGTGGCCTTCCTGCCCTCGGAGGCGGAGCCGATGACCCGCCCGGCCAAAGTTAACCATTCGGAAGCGGCAATGGTGGCAAGGTTGTCTGCCGCAGTCTATCGGCAATACCTGGAAACGTCCAGCTTCGACCCTTTGCGGACCTTGGGCATCATTACGCCCTATCGCAGTCAGATAGCCCTCATCAGGCAGGAACTGGAGGCGCTGGGCATACCCGCCTTGCAGGATGTGCTGGTGGATACGGTCGAACGTTTCCAGGGCAGTGAGCGCGATGTCATCATCTATTCTTTCTGCGTGAACCGCGCCTATCAGTTGAAATTCCTCGCCAACCTGACGGAAGACCACGGCATCTTGATTGACCGCAAATTGAACGTGGCTCTGACCCGGGCACGCCGGCAGATGTTCATCACCGGAGTGCCTGAGCTACTTCTGCAGAACCCCATTTACCGGGAATTGCTTCATTTTTGCGGAGTGGAGGAGTAATCGTAACATCTGTTTAGCATATATTAAATAGGTGTTTCATTCTTATAACAATTCTGCGTACATGGGTTTCCGTCGGAATGCTTACCTTTGTGCACGTTTTTTTCATAGAGATTTAGATTTAAGGTTAGAAGATTGGCGGAAGTCGTGAGGCTTCCGCCTTTTTTATACGGTCTGTTGCCGTGCCTGCAGGTGCCACATCCGGTGGCCGAAGAGGTTTCGTGCCTCCACGCGCTCGAAGCCCAGCGTGTGGTAGAGGTGCTCCGCCCGTGGATTCTCCTCGTCCACCAGCAGGCCTGCCCGTTCGTGGCCTTCGGCAAAGGCCTTGTCGCGCAGGGCGGAGAGCAGGCGTCCGCCGATGCCCAGGCGGCGGTATGCGGGCAGCACGCCCAGGGAGTCCAGGTAGTACTCGCCGGGGAGGGTCTCGTCTTCCACGCCTTCGAACGACTGGCCCGTCCGCTCCTCAATGAGTTGCAGGGTGGGGCGGCGCAATTCATACAGGCGGGCACCGTCATAGCCCACGATGGCTCCGGCGGGCGTGCCGTCCACATCGGCCACCAGGGCGTTGCGGTAGCTGTATTGGGTATGCTCCATCCGTGCCAGTTCCTCGAGCACGTCTTGATAGTGTTCTCCGCAATACATCTTCATGGTCTCCTCGCCCAGCGCCATGGTCAGGGCGGCGGCGATGATGGGGGCATCTTCCGGCGTGGCCGGGCGGACGATGATTTCTTGCTGTTTCATGTTCTTTCGGTTTTATAGAGTGTAGACTGTTTGGGAGGCGAAGATACGAAAAAGATTCTTGCAGCTCGCTGAAAAAACCGTTGTTTCTAGGAGAAAAACTTGCCGAAGCCGCTAAGATGCTTTATCTTTACGCTGGATTTGTATATTTCTAGGCTGGAAATGTACATTTCTAACCTAGAGATATACATTTTTAGGCTGGAAATATAGTTTAATAGAGACATCGGGAAGTTTTTCTGCAAGATAAATCCCCGCAGATTTGCATATTATCGGAAAAAGCTGTTCCTTTGCAGAAATTTAGCAACCGTCCTTATGCAATATATAGAATTTAGATACAATCATCTCTGGATAACGTTACTCTCGTAAGGGGGTGACGTTTTTTTTTAATTGCAGGCAGGACGCTGTGAGGAAACAACAATAGTAACATCAATAAGAGAGCTATGGAACAGAAACTACGGAAAGTGCTCGTGCTGGGCTCGGGCGCATTAAAAATCGGTCAGGCCGGTGAGTTCGACTACTCCGGCTCGCAGGCGCTGAAGGCCCTGCGCGAAGAGGGCATCAGCTCCGTGCTGGTCAACCCCAACATCGCTACGATTCAGACCTCGGAAGGCATTGCCGACCAGGTGTATTTCCTCCCCGTCACTCCTTACTTCGTGGAGCGTATCATCGAGAAGGAGCGTCCCGACGGCATCCTGCTGGCCTTTGGCGGGCAGACGGCCCTGAACTGTGGCACGGAACTGTATCAGAAAGGCGTCTTGCAGCAGTATGGCGTCCAGGTGCTGGGCACTTCCGTGGAAGCCATCATGAACACGGAGGACCGCGACCTCTTCGTCAAGAAGCTGGACGAAATCCCCATGAAGACCCCCAAGAGCCATGCCGTGGAGTCGATGAGCGATGCGCTGAAGGCCGCCTACGAGATAGGCTTCCCCGTTATGGTCCGTTCTGCCTACGCCCTCGGCGGACAAGGCAGCGGCATCTGTCCCGACGAAGAGACGTTCATGAAGCTGGCCGAGAGCGCTTTCACCTTCTCCAAGCAAATCCTGGTGGAGGAGAGCCTGAAGGGGTGGAAGGAAATTGAGTTCGAGGTCATCCGCGATGCCAACGACCATTGCTTTACGGTAGCCTCTATGGAGAACTTCGACCCGCTGGGCATCCATACGGGCGAGAGCATCGTGGTGGCCCCCACCTGTTCGCTGAGCCAAGAGCAAGTGGAGCAGTTGCAGGCCCTCAGCCGCCAGTGCGTACGCCACTTGGGCATCGTGGGCGAGTGCAATATCCAGTATGCCTTCAATGCCGAGACCAATGACTACCGCGTCATCGAGGTGAACGCCCGCTTGTCCCGTTCGTCCGCTTTGGCCTCCAAGGCTACGGGCTATCCCCTGGCTTTCGTGGCTGCCAAGATTGCCTTGGGCTATACGCTCGACCAGATTGGCGAGATGGGCACGCCCAACTCCGCCTACGAGGCTCCCGCACTGGACTACCTCATCTGCAAGATTCCTCGTTGGGACCTGACGAAGTTCGTGGGCGTCAGCCGCGAGATCGGTTCTTCCATGAAGTCCGTGGGCGAAATCATGTCCATCGGCCGCTCTTTCGAAGAGATTATCCAGAAGGGCTTGCGCATGATTGGCCAAGGCATGCACGGCTTTGTGGGCAACGAGGGCCTGACCTTCGACGACCTCGACCACGAGCTGTCCCATCCCACCGACCTGCGCATCTTCGCCATTGCCCAGGCCCTGGAAGAGGGTTACACCATCGAGCGCATTGTGGACCTCACCAAGATAGATGCCTGGTTCATCTCCCGTCTGAAGAACATTGTGGACTACAAGCACAAACTTTGCCAATATACCCGTATCGAGGATATCCCCGCCGAGGTGCTGCGCGAGGCCAAGCGTCTGGGCTTCTCGGACTTCCAGATCGCACGCTTTGTCCTGCATCCCGAAGGTAACATGGAGAAGGAGAACCTGCAGGTGCGTGCCCGCCGCAAGGAACTGGGCATCGTGCCGGCCGTGAAGCGCATCAACACCGTGGCCAGCGAGCATCCCGAACTGACCAACTACCTCTATATGACCTACGGGGCAGAAGGCTATGACGTGAACTACTACAAGCACGAGAAGTCTGTCGTGGTTCTCGGCTCCGGTGCCTACCGCATCGGCTCCTCCGTAGAGTTCGACTGGTGCTCGGTCAACGCCATCCAGACGGCCCGCAAGCTGGGTTATAAGTCCATCATGATCAACTACAACCCGGAGACGGTATCCACGGACTATGACATGTGCGACCGCCTCTACTTTGACGAACTGTCCTTCGAGCGCGTCCTCGACGTCATCGACCTGGAGCAGCCCCGCGGCGTCATCGTCTCCGTGGGCGGACAGATCCCGAACAACCTGGCCATGAAGCTCTACCGCCAGTCGGTGCCCGTGCTGGGTACATCCCCCGTCAGCATCGATCGCGCCGAAAACCGCAACAAGTTCAGCCACATGCTGGACATGCTGGGCATCGACCAGCCCGCCTGGCAGGAGCTGACCAGCCTGGACGACGTCAAGGCCTTCATTCAGAAGGTGGGCTACCCCGTCTTGGTACGCCCCAGCTACGTGCTGTCCGGTGCCGCCATGAACGTCTGCTACGACGAGGACGAGCTGGAAGAATTCCTCAAGATGGCCGCCAAGGTCAGCAAGGAATATCCCGTGGTGGTGTCGCAGTTCCTGCAAAACACGAAGGAAATCGAGTTCGACGCCGTCGCACAAAACGGCGAGATTGTGGAATACGCCATCTCCGAGCACATCGAGTTTGCCGGCGTACACTCCGGTGATGCAACCCTTGTGTTCCCCGCCCAGAAGATCTACTTCGCCACGGCCCGCCGCATCAAGCAGATCAGCCGCCGCATCGCCAAGGAGCTGAACATCTCCGGCCCCTTCAACATCCAGTACCTGGCTCGCAACAACGAGGTCAAGGTCATCGAGTGCAACCTGCGCGCCTCCCGCTCCTTCCCCTTCGTCAGCAAGGTGCTGAAGCGCAACTTCATCGAGACGGCCACCCGCATCATGCTCGATGCCCCCTACAGCCTGCCGGAGAAGTCGGCCTACGACATCGACTGGATAGGCGTCAAGGCCAGCCAGTTCTCCTTCAGCCGCCTGCACAAGGCCGACCCCGTCCTGGGCGTGGACATGTCTTCCACGGGCGAGGTAGGCTGCCTGGGCAACGACTTCGACGAGGCCCTGCTGAACGCCATGATTGCCACAGGCTTCAAGATCCCCTCGCCGCAGAAGGGCGTGATGTTCTCCAGCGGCGCCATGAAGAGCAAGGTAGACCTGCTGGACGCCAGCCGGATGCTCTATCAGAAGGGATACAAGATCTACGCCACCGCCGGCACGTCCGCCTTCCTCAACGCCCACGGCGTGGAGACGACGCCCGTCTACTGGCCCGACGAGAAGCCCGAGGCAGAAAACAACGTGATGAAGATGATCGCCGCCCACGCCTTCGACCTCATCGTCAACATCCCGAAGAACCACACCAAGCGGGAGCTGACCAACGGCTACAAGATCCGCCGCGCGGCCATCGACCACAACATCCCCTTGATCACCAACGCCCGCCTGGCCGGTGCCTTCATCGAGGCCTTCTGCGACCTCAAGCCCGAAGACATCTCCATCAAGAGCTGGCAGGAATACAAATAATAGAAGACATGATTTTGATAAATTAAGTATTTGAACGTAGAAAGGCGAGACCGTGAGGCCTCGCCTTTCTCATTGTAGGGAATTGCTTGATGGATGCCGCTCAGCGCACCAGCCCGCTGATCAGCGTCAGGCTGAGTGCCACGCCGATGACGGCGCACACCACGATGAGCAGTCCGTTCATGGCCCGTGCGCTGGGTTTCGTCTCCTTGTGCAGGTTCTGGTCGAAGTAGTTCTTGAAGAACAGGTAGATGGCCGGAACGGTCGCCGCGGCCAGCAGCGTGTCCTCCGGAATCTGGTAGACGTAGATCTTGGAGAAGGCGATGAGCGCCCAATGGCACAGGAAGAGGATGATGAGCAGGTTCACCTTGCGCGAGAAGCCCAGCAGCAGACCGATGGTGAACACGGCCACCGAGCAGGGCATCACCGTGGTGGTCATCATCGGGAAGGCCATCCCCCGGCCCCACGACAGCAGCGGATAGAGGAACGGCATCGCATAGAGCACCGCCACCAGGTAGCTGTACCGGCGGTTGCGCTCGAAGGTGGTGTAGCCCGTCACGAGGTCCCACAGCCAGATGAGCGCCAGGATGCCCCAGAAGATGGCCAGGATGTAGTGGTAGCTGCGCGTGCCGCCGTAGCCCATGTAGTAGACGGCGGCTATCCAGCCGTTCAGGAAGACCATGTAGGCCTTCATCGAGCGTTTCACGCCCGTCGTCGGGCGGCGGTAGAGCAGGACGGTCAGCAGGATGCCCGCCAGCGTGATGACGGCCTGTATCGGCCACGTGCCCTCGTTATAGCGGGCGATTGTATTCCAGAATGTTTCCATTGTGATAGTGTTGATTGGATTGTATGAACATTTACTTGCCTCTTCTTGTCATCGAGAACGCCCGCCGGATGAAGAGGAACAGCGGGAACGTGGCCCCCACGGCCAGCATGAAGATGACGCTGCACGTCACCAGCCCGTTCGTGAAGATGTCGCGGATATACCCCTGCAACGCCTCCGGGGCCTGCAGGTTCTGCATGAACATGATGAGCGCGAACACCGTCTTGTAGGCATACATGCCCGGAATCATCGGCAGCAGCGCCGGGATGTACAGCACGGTCATGGGGCAGAGGATGCGCTTGCCCAGCAGCAGGCTGCCCATCCCGATGGTGAACGAGGCGCACAGCGACGCCGTGGCAATGTCGATGCCCGCGTAGGTCATCAGGCAGAAGCGCAGCGCATGGCCCACCGCAGCCAGCAGGGCGATGGACGGGAAGGCGCGAAGGGGTGGGTCGGAGATGGCCCCGAAGCCGATGGCGGCCACGGCGGCGAAGAGACCGTCGGATAGAATATCAAGTATCATGTAAATTAAGAATTAAGAATGAAGAATTAAGAATTAATCACAGCAGACTGTTGCGCACCAGCATCAGCGTCACGGACAGGCCGATGGCGATGCACAGCACCAGCAGCAGCGCCTGGATCAGCCGGCACACGCCCGTCGTCACGTACCCCTCGACGATGTCGATCACGCCGTTCAGCAGCGGCACGCCGGGGACGAGGTAGAGCACGCTCGTGGCGATGGCCACCTCCGCCGTCGTGTCCAGCGTCAGCGCCGACGAGGCCACCAGCGACGCCGCCAGGGCCGAGAGGATGAACACGATGTAATGGTTGATGTGCTTCCGCTGCATCACCTGCCGCAGGTAGAAGCCGATGAGCGTGGCCGAGAACACGATGCCCCGCGACGTCCAGTCGCCCCCGAACAGCGCGCAGAACGACGCGTTGGCGAAGGCCGTGAGGAACAGCACGCACAGCGGGTCCATCTTGGGCCGCGCCACAATCTCCGCATAGCGCTCGCGCACGGCGGACAGCGGCAGCCGTTGGTCGTGCGCGTCCCAGCTCAGGGCGCTCAACTCGGCGTTGAGTTCGAAACTGATGGGGAAGGCCGGCGTGTCGGCCATCTCCGTGTACGCCTCGCGGCTCTCCGGGTCGCGGACGTTGACGATAAGATTCTTCTGGATGACGGACACGGATACTTCCACGTCCTGCGACTGACCGAGGCGGCACGTGTTGCGCACCACCCGCGAGGTGTGTACCCCCGAGCCCATCAGCCGGCCGGCATACTCCAGCAGGAAGTGGGCGATGTCCTTTAGTTCGTTTTTTGTGTGCATTGTCTTGATGGGTTTATCCTGAAAACGGGCGCAAAGGTACGGTTTTTTCCCGAAATGACACACAGCCTTTGCCGGGATTTGCAAGTGCTGTCACTCGCCGACCGTCAGCTCACTGCCGAAAAGGTACTCTGCCGCCGCCTTCAGCGGTTTGGGGTTGGTGGTGCACTGGCTTATTATTTGTAGGCGGTACGTCCCGGCGGGGAGCGTGGCGGGCAGCTGCGCCACGATGCGCGTGCGGGTACACAGGGCGAAGTCCTCCGGCCTCAGGTGCGCCGCCTCCTCCCCCGTGTCCGCCCGCAGCAGGCGGAGGCCGCGCCGCGGGTCGTCGCCGTTCATCAGCAGCATCTGTCCGCGCACGGTGATGATGCCGCCGGGGGTGAGCCGCCCGTTCTCCGTGCCGCTGGCGTGGTCCTTCACGCTCATTATATGGAGGCGGCTCCCGATGTTCGCCTCCATGTCGTGCAGCAGCGGGTTGGCCAGCAGCCGCGTCAGGTGCGGCCCCATGGCATAGTTGACGACGGCCTTGTTCTGCGCCCGCACCTTCTCGTCGAAGCGGTTCTGGTATTCCCACGTGCCCGTCACGGCCGGGGTCAGCCGCCCGATGGGCAGGTTGACGATGCTCCCCTCCAGCAGCATGTTTTCCACCTGCTCCATGAACATCTTCACGCACATCTCCAGCGTCTCCCGCGCCACGGGCAGCGACAGGTGCGCATCCATCAGCGCCACGATGTCCTCCAGCGTGTAGCTGCGGGGGTGATGCACCACGGGCACGGCCTGCCCGAGGGTTACTTCGTAATTGGATTTGCGCATCCGCACTTTCCACTCCGGTCTTCTTTTCCTGCTCATACTCTCGTTCGTTTAAGCCCTTGCGAAAGCCTCGTTTCGGGCTGTGATTATACTACTGTTTGTGCTAATTATATTGCAAAGATAGGCATAATATTTTTAGAAAATAAGTTTTTCATCTTCCGAAGATATATTTTATATCTTTATAAAGATAATTTTTTTATCTTCCGAAGATAAATTTTATATCTTCCGAAGATAATTTTTTTATCTTTCAAAGATAATCTTCACGACCGGGTAATGAAAATGAGGCTGATAGCCGTATCTGTCCCGGCCCGTCTGCCCCATTTTCCTATGGATTCGTATGCCTATCTGCGCTCCGTGCGTCCGCCGTCCTTGCGGTGTCCGCCGTGTCCGCCGTCCTTGCGGCCGCGTCCGCCTTTGCGTCCCTTGTCCCGTCCGCCGTCCTTGCGTCCCTTGGCGGCGGCTTTGGGGCGGTATTCGGGCGCCTCGCCCAGCTCGGGGGGGAGGGGTATCTTGTAGATTTCCTTCTCGAGGAAGCGTTCGATGCCGGCGAATTTGCCCTGCTCGGCGTCGCTGACGAAGGTCAGGGCCACGCCGTCGTTGTTGGCGCGCGCCGTGCGGCCGATGCGGTGCACGTAGTCCTCGTTGTCGTGCGGCACGTCGTAGTTGATGACCAGGCGTATGTCGTCGATGTCGATGCCGCGCGCCACGATGTCGGTGGCCACCAGGATGTTGACCTGCCCGGCCTTGAAGCGGTACATCACGTCCTCGCGCTCGGCCTGCTCCAGGTCGCTGTGCATCTCGCCCACGTTCAGCTTCATGCGTTGCAGGGCGCGGGCCACTTCCTTGACCTTCAGCTTGGACGAGGCGAAGATGATGACCTTCTCCGGCACCTGCTCGGCGAAGAGGCTGCGGATGATGCCCAGCTTCTGCGCCTCGTGGCAGACGTAGGCGGCCTGCACGATCTTGTCCGCGGGCTTGGAGACGGCAAGTTTTACCTCCGCCGGGTCGCGCAGGATGTTCTCGGCCAGCTGCTGGATCTTGGCGGGCATGGTGGCGGAGAACATCACGGTCTGCCGCTCGCGCGGGAGGCACTTCACGATCTGCATGATGTCGTCATAGAAGCCCATGTCGAGCATGCGGTCGGCCTCGTCGAGCACGAAGAACGACACGCGGGACAGGTCCACGTAGCCCAGGCTCAGATGGGCGATGAGGCGGCCGGGGGTGGCGATGACCACGTCGGCGCCCAGCGTCAGGCCCTTCTTCTGCTGCTCGAAGAGGATGCCGTCGTTGCCGCCGTACACGGCCACGCCGGACACGGGCAGGAAGTAGGAGAAGCCCTGCATCTGCTGGTCGATCTGCTGCGCCAGTTCGCGCGTGGGGGCCATGATGATGCAGTTGATGGCGTCCTGCGGGTAGGTGCCTTCGGACAGCTTGTTGAGGATGGGCAGCATGTAGGCGGCCGTCTTGCCGGTGCCCGTCTGTGCCACGGCGATGAGGTCGCGTCCCTCGAGGATGACGGGGATGGCCTGTTCTTGGATGGGGGTGCACTCTTCGAAGCGCATGGCGTCCAGTGCGTCCAGCACTTGGTCGTTGAGGTCTAGTTCGGAAAACTTCATATAGGTGTAATAATGTATGTCTCGCAATTCGCGTGCAAAAGTAAGAAAAATATCGCCTTCCGCTAAGCCTGTGCGGCGGAAACTTTGGGTTTCGGATTCTTTTCGTACCTTTGCGCGTCCAACTAATATCGCGTAAGATGAAAAGACTGATCTCTTGTCTCCTGTCCGCCGCGCTCGCCCTGGCCGGTCCGGCGGTGGCGCAGAGCCCCGACACGGTGCGGGCGTATGGCGTGTTGAACCTCTCCGTGGCCAATATGCGGTCCGAGCCGGACTTCTCGTCCGAGATGATTACCCAGGGCCTGCTGGGGATGCCGGTGCAGGTGCTGGGCGAACAGACCTGGCTGCGCATCCGCACCCCGGACCGCTACGAGGGCTGGGTGCATCCCGTGGCCGTCCGCCGCATGAGCCGCGACAGCCTCGCCGCCTGGAACCGTGCGGAGAAGGTGGTGGTGACCGCCCACTACGGCTTTGTCCGCTCTGAGCCGCATGAAGACGCGCTGCCCGTGTCCGACGTGGTGGCGGGCGACCGCCTCCGCTGGGAGGGGCGGAAGGGCCATTACTACCGTGTCTCCTATCCCGACGGCCGGACGGGCTACCTCCACCGCTCCCTGGGCAGGCCCGAGCACGAGTGGCGGCAGGGCTTGAAGCAGGACGCGGAGAGCATCCTCCACACGGCCCGTACGCTGACGGGCGTCCCCTATCTGTGGGCCGGCACTTCGTCGAAGGGGGTGGACTGCAGCGGCTTCGTGCGCACCGTCCTCTTCATGCACGACATCATCATCCCGCGCGACGCCTCGCAGCAGGCACGGGTGGGCCGCCGCATCGACATCGCCCCCGACTTCGGCAACCTGCAGCCGGGCGACCTGGTCTTCTTCGGCCACCGTGCCACGGCGGACCGCAAGGAGCGGGTGACGCACGTGGCCTTGTACCTGGGCGACCGTCGCTTCATCCATTCGCAGGGCGACGTGCACGTCAGCAGCTTCGACCCCGCCGACCCCTTGTTCGACGAGTTCAACCTCCGCCGCCTGCTCTTTGCCACGCGCATCCTGCCTTACATCAACCGGGAGCCGCTGCTGGAGACGACGGAGACGAACGGGTTCTATCAGTAGCTCAGCTTCACCCCTGCGAAGTAGGAGCGCGGCAGTCCGGGGCCGTAGATGTAGCCCGAGTCGCGCAGCTTGCCTTGGTCGAAGTCCTTCTGGTAGGCGTTGAACAGGTTCTGCACGCCGATGCTGGCCTGGAGCGTGATGTCCTTGTAGACCTGGAAGTCGTAGGATGCCTTGAGGTTCATCTCCCAGAAGTCGGGCGTCCGGTCGGCGCGGTCCCTCTCGATATACCCGGCGCGGTGCTCCACCAGCATGCTGCCCGTGTAGGTGCCGGACAGGGCGATGCTCAGGGGCTTCAGCGGGGTGTAGGTCAGGGTCATGTAGCCATAGGTGCCCGGGGTGCGGAAGATGCGCTTCTCCAGGGGCACCGTCTCGTCGTCGCTCCATTGGCGGGCTTCCTTGTATTCGGCCTTTTGCAGGGTGACTCCCGCCTGCAGCTGGAGCATGTTGAGCCAGGCCAGGCGGCCTTCCAGGGTCACGCCATAGACGCGGGCGCCCTTCTCGTTGTAGCGCTCGTTCTTCAGGATGCCGTTCTCCGTGCCCAGTTCGCGCAGGGCAAACACGTCGGACAAATCGGTGAAGAAGCCTTCGAGCAACAGGTTGGCCTGCAAGCCTCCCCAGCGGCGGTACATGTCGGCGGACAGGCTGAAGCTGCGGGACTTCTCCTCGCTCAGGTCTTCGGCCAGTTGAATCATGGACACGTTGCCGCCCACGTTCTCGATGTGCAGGTCTTCGTCGAAGGCTTGCGGGGCGCGGAAGCCCACCGAATAGCTGGCGCGCAGGTTGATGTCTTTGGTCGGGTTATAGCGCAGGTTGACACGCGGGCTGAAGATGACGTGGTCCAGCAGGTTGTGCTTGTCCAGGCGTCCGCCCACAAGGAAGCTCCATTGCTCGTTCTTCCATTCGTTTTGCAGGAAAGCTCCCATGATGCGCACCGTCTGGTCGATGGTGCGGTGATAGCCCCACATGTTGTCGTGCATGGCGTCCTCGTTATACTCCACGCCGCCGGTCAGGTCGGCCGGCAGGAAGAGGCAGCGGTCGAAGTGGTAGACATATTGGGAGCCTATCACCCAGGTCAGGTCCTTGGTCGAGCCGTACGCATCCAGCGAGTGGTCGCCCCCGTAATAGCTGTTGCGGTGGATGTGCTGCATGGAGGCATAGACGCTCAGGCGGTGCTTCTCGTTGGGCGAGAAGTAGTCGAACTTGAGGCTTCCGTTGTTGATGCTGTGCTCGGTCTGCTCGGTGATGTCCGTCTCGTGGGGCGGGAGATGGAGCAGGTTGCCACCCCGACGGAATTCCTGCAGGTGGTGGTACTCGAAGGTCAGCTTGGAGTAGGTGCTGGTCTTGAGGAACGAGCGGAAGCCCACTGTCTGGTTGTGCAGCTTGGGCAGCTCCGTGAAGCCGTCCCCGTCATAGTCGAAGGCGCTGCGGGCGCGGTTCTGTCCGAATACGTAGATGCCGGCCTTGTGGTTGTCCGTCACCAGCGAGGCATTCAGCGTGGTGTTGTTGTCCCAGGTGGAGAGCCCGCCCACACCCATGAGGGTATGTCCCAGCTGGGCGGAGTTGCGCAGGGGTTCCTTGGTGATGATGTTGATGGTGCCTGCAATGGCCGATGCGCCGAACAAGGCCGAACCGCCTCCGCGCATCACCTCCACGCGTTCAATCATGTTGGCGGGAATCTGCTCCAGTCCGTATACGCCTGCCAAGGCACTGAACACCGGACGCGAGTCTATCAGCACCTGCGTGTAGGGGCCGTCCAGACCGTTGATGCGCACCTGCTGGAAGCCGCAGTTCTGGCAATTGTTCTCCACGCGGACACCCGGCTGGAAGTTCAGACCTTGTGCCAGGGTGGTGGAGTTGGTCTGTTCAAACAGCTTGAAGTCCATCACGTTGACCAGCGTGGGCGCCATGCGTCGGGTGGTCTCGTTGCGGTTGGCCGTCACCACCACGCCATCCAGGGCCACGAGGTCTTCTTCCAGCTCGAAGTTCTCTTCCAGTGTGACGCCCTTCTTCAGTACGACGTGGCGCGTCACGGTCTTGTAGCCTATGGCGCTGACCTGCATCTCGAATTCTCCTTCGGGCAGGTTCTTCAGGAAATAGTGTCCCGTGGGGTCGGTCAGTGTGCCGATGGTCGTACCCTTCAAGGCCACGGTGATATAGGATAAATGTTCTTGTGTATGTTTCTCCAACACGTGTCCCACGATGTTGGCGTCCGAATCCTTCAGGTCTTCGGCAAATGCGGTGGTGGGCAGGCAGGCGCACAATGCCGCCACCACAAGAAATATGTAAAGTTTCATGTGAGTTCTTGAGTTAAATGATAATTATACGCTAAATTCCTATGATTGCGGATAGAGTTCAGAAGACGCGGCAAGGTGGTGCGCGCAGCCGGATGCCATCTTCAGTCTGCAGCAGGCACAGGCGTATGGCACGGGGAATGGCCAATACGCTCAGGAGAACGCAGAAGCACTGCACGACCGGTTCCAACGAAGGAATGGCCGATGTGGTGTAGTGGTCGAGAATCAGGATAGTCTCTGCCTCTGCCTGCGAGTGCTGGTGGTTGGCTTTGAAAGGATGAGAGTGCACAATCATGACACCGTTCACCACGTGTGTATGGGCGAACAGGGTAATTCCTCCCCAATATAGGATGAACAACAAGGGGAGGAACAATTTCATAAAGGGGCGCAGTCTCTCCAAAAAATGAACGATGTTATTTCGGGCGGCAAAGGTACTATGTTTCGGAGGAATTTCCAGCATAAAAGGAAAAAACTTTGCTTTGAGTAGGCTTTGCCTGGTTGAAAAGACTACCTTTGCAGGACAAATTTGAGAAACGGCAATTTATGCAACGAAGAGATTTCCTCAAGACCGCCACCCTCGCCACCCTTGGCCTGGGGATGGGCGTAGGTCAGGCGGAAGCCGCCTTGCCCTTGTTTCATATAAATCGAAGGAAGGAAATGGCGCCTTGCCTGCGCTTGCGCTTCTTCCCCTATGAACTGAAGTTGCGCCATGTCTTTACCGTGGCTACTTATTCGCGCTCCACCACGCCCGACGTGCAGGTTGAGATCGATTATGACGGCATCACGGGCTATGGCGAAGCTTCCATGCCTCCCTATTTGCAAAAGGAGTTGGGGAGCCTGTCCGGTGTGATGGCTTTTTTGAAGCAGGTGCAGGCAAAGATCGGCCAGTTCACCGACCCCTTCCGCTTGGAAGACATCCTGGCCTGGGTGGACAGCCTGTCCGAAGGCAATGCCGCGGCCAAGGCGGCGGTGGATATTGCGCTGCACGATTTGGTGGGTAAGCTCCTGCAAGCTCCCTGGTATAAGATCTGGGGGTTGGATAAGGAGAAGGCCCCTTCTACCACTTATACCATCGGCATGGATACTCCCGATGTGGTGCGCCGGAAGACGGAAGAGTGTGCCGGACAATTCAACATCCTCAAGGTGAAGTTGGGCGGCAAGAACGACAAACAGTTGATTGAGACTATCCGCTCCGTCACCTCCCTGCCCATTGCCGTGGATGCCAATCAGGGTTGGACAGACCGCCGGAAGGCGTTGGACGAGATTTTCTGGTTACAAGAGCAAGGCATCGTGATGGTGGAGCAACCCATGCCTAAGGAGCGCTTGGACGATATTGCCTGGATTACCCAACACAGTCCTCTGCCCATCTTTGCCGACGAATCTGTCCAGCGGTTGAAGGACATCCCCGCCCTGAAGGGTGCCTTCACGGGCATCAATATCAAGCTGATGAAGTGCACCGGGATGCGCGAGGCGTGGAAGATGCTCACCCTGGCACGAGCCCTGGACATGCAGGTGATGGTGGGTTGCATGACGGAGACTTCCTGCGCCATCTCTGCTGCCGCACAGTTATCGCCGGGGGTGGATTTTGCCGATTTGGACGGTAGCCTGCTCATTGCCAACGACCGCTTCCGGGGCATGGAGGTAGTGAAAGGGAAGATTACCTTACCCGACAGACCCGGCATCGGCGTAGAGAAGATTTGAGGAAAGATTTGCGTCATTTCCGACTATTTTGTATTTTTGCGCCCTTGTAAGCAAATCGCATTGAACAGATTAAGAAAATAAACAAAGATATATGGGTAAAAAGTTTGCCGAACACGGGAAGTTTGATCTCTCGGAAATCAACAAGGAAGTGTTGAAAAGATGGGACGAGGACCAGGTCTTCGCCAAGAGTATGACAGAGCGTGAGGGTTGTCCCTCCTTTGTGTTTTTCGAAGGTCCGCCTTCGGCCAATGGCATGCCGGGTATCCATCACGTCATGGCGCGCACCATCAAGGATACCTTCTGCCGCTACAAGACGATGAAAGGCTTCCAGGTGAAGCGCAAGGCCGGGTGGGACACGCACGGACTGCCCGTGGAGCTGGGCGTGGAGAAAGCCCTCGGTATCACCAAGGAAGACATCGGTAAGACCATCTCCGTGGCCGACTACAACGCCGCGTGCCGCAAGGACGTGATGAAGTTCACCAAGGAGTGGGAAGATCTCACTCACAAGATGGGTTACTGGGTGGACATGAAGGATCCCTACATCACCTATGACAATCGCTACATCGAAACCCTCTGGTGGCTCCTCAAGCAACTCTACCAGAAGGGCCTCTTATATAAAGGATACACCATTCAGCCTTATTCGCCTGCCGCAGGTACAGGACTCAGCTCGCACGAGTTGAATCAGCCCGGTTGCTACCGCGATGTGAAGGACCTGACGATGGTGGCTCAGTTCAAGATCAAGAATCCCAAGCCTGAGATGGCGGAGTGGGGTACCCCTTACTTCCTGGCATGGACTACCACGCCTTGGACACTTCCCTCGAACACCGCTCTCTGCGTAGGCCCCAAGATTGACTACGTGGCCGTGCAGACCTACAACGGATACACGGGCGAGAAGATGACCGTTGTATTGGCGAAGGCTTTGTTTGGCGCACACTTCAACAAGAAAGCGGAAAGCCTGCCGCTTGATGCTTACAAGCCGGGCGACAAGCTCATCCCCTACAAAGTGGTGGGCGAATACAAGGGACCCGACCTCGTGGGCATGGAATACGAACAACTCATCCCGTGGGTGAAGCCCGTGGAGATGGACGATCAGGGTCAGTGGCACGATGCTTCGGCCAAGGCGTTTCGCGTCATCTCCGGTGATTATGTGACCACTGAGGACGGTACGGGTATCGTACACATCGCTCCGACCTTCGGTGCGGACGACGCCTTCGTGGCCCGTCAGGCAGGCATCCCCTCGCTCTTCATGATTAATAAGAAAGGTGAGACGCGCCCCATGGTGGACCTCACCGGTAAGTTCTACCTGCTGGACGAGTTGGATCCACTCTTTGTGGAGACTTGTGTCAACGTAGACTTATATAAGGAATACCAGGGCCGTTGGGTGAAGAATGCGTATGACCCGCAATTCACCGTCGATGGCAAGTACGATGAGAAGGCTGCTCAGGCTGCCGAATCCCTCGACCTCTACCTCTGCATGATGCTGAAAGGGCAGGGCCTGGCCTTCAAGATAGAGAAGCACGTGCACAATTATCCGCATTGCTGGCGCACGGACAAGCCTGTCCTCTACTATCCGTTGGACAGCTGGTTCATCCGCAGCACCGCCTGCAAGGAGCGCATGATGGAGTTGAACAAGACCATCAACTGGAAGCCGGAATCCACCGGTACGGGACGCTTCGGCAAGTGGTTGGAGAATCTGAATGACTGGAACCTGAGCCGTTCGCGCTATTGGGGTACTCCGCTGCCCATTTGGCGTACGGAAGACGGTGATGAGGAGAAATGTATCGGCTCCGTGGAGGAATTGTATGAGGAAATCGAGAAATCCGTGGCTGCCGGCCTGATGACGGAGAATCCCTACAAGAAGCTGGGTTTCACCCCCGGTCTTTATACGAAGGACAATTACGAAAAGATAGACTTGCACCGCCCCTATGTGGACGATATCATCCTCGTCTCCAAGGACGGCAAGCCCATGAAGCGTGAGACGGACCTGATAGACGTATGGTTTGACTCCGGCTCCATGCCCTACGCCCAGATACACTATCCGTTCGAGCACAAGGAAGCTTTGGACAGCCGCCAAGTCTATCCCGCGGACTTCATTGCCGAGGGCGTGGATCAGACGCGCGGATGGTTCTTCACCCTGCACGCTATCGCTACGATGGTGTTCGACTCCGTAGCCTACAAGGCTGTCATCTCCAATGGCCTCGTGCTGGACAAGAACGGCAACAAGATGTCCAAGCGTCTGGGTAACGCAGTAGATCCCTTCTCCACCATTGAGAAGTACGGCTCCGACCCCCTGCGTTGGTATATGATCACCAATTCCTCGCCTTGGGACAACCTAAAGTTCGACGTGGATGGCGTGGAGGAAGTGCGCCGCAAGTTCTTTGGCACCTTATATAATACGTATTCTTTCTTCGCCCTCTATGCCAACGTGGACGGTTTCGAATACCGGGAAGCCGACGTGCCCATGGCAGAGCGTCCCGAGATTGACCGCTGGATTCTTTCCCTGCTCAACTCGCTGGTAAAGAATGTGGATGCCTGCTACAACGACTACGAGCCTACTCGTGCCGGCCGTCTGATTTCAGATTTTGTCAACGATAATCTCTCCAACTGGTACGTCCGCCTCAACCGCAAGCGTTTCTGGGGAGGCGGCATGACGCAGGACAAGCTTTCAGCCTATCAGACTCTCTATACGTGTCTGGAAACTGTAGCCAAGTTGATGGCGCCCATTGCTCCTTTCTATGCCGACATGCTCTACATGGATCTGGTGAAGGCTACGGGACGCGACAACGTAGTGTCCGTACACCTGGCCAAGTTCCCCACGTATGACGAGAATCTGATCAATCTTGACCTTGAAGAGCGGATGCAAGTAGCTCAAGACATCACATCGATGGTGCTGGCCCTGCGCCGCAAGGTCAATATCAAGGTGCGTCAGCCCCTGCAGTGTATCATGATTCCCGTGGTGGATGACGTGCAGCGTGCCCACATCGAAGCCGTGCAGGCACTCATCCTCAACGAGGTGAATGTCAAGGAAATTAAGTTCGTGGACGGCGCTGCCGGTGTGCTGGTCAAGAAGGTGAAGTGCGACTTCAAGAAGCTGGGACCGAAGTTCGGTAAGCAGATGAAGGCTGTGGCCGCTGAGGTCAGCAACCTGTCGCAGGAAGCCATCGCTGAATTGGAAAGGAAAGGTGCCTACACGCTTCGCTTGCCGGACGGCACCGATGCCGTCATTGAGACATCTGATGTGGACATCTTCAGTGAGGATATCCCCGGCTGGCTGGTGGCCAATGAAGGTCGTTTGACCGTAGCCCTCGAGGTGACTCTCACCGAGGATTTGCGTCGTGAAGGCATTGCCCGCGAGTTGGTCAACCGTATCCAGAACCTCCGCAAGTCCAGTGGATTTGAGATCACGGATAAAATAAGCATCACAATCTCTAAAAATCCGCAGACGGATGATGCGGTAACCGAATATAAAGACTATATTTGCAACCAAGTTCTAGGAATCGAATTGACGTTGGCTGATGAGGTGAAAGACGGGACAGAACTCAACTTTGATGATTTCTCCCTCTTCGTCAGCGTTGTGAGAAAATAAACTTTTTAATACCACCTTTTAAACACAGTACAGTTATGGCTGAAAAGACAAGATACTCGGATGCCGAGTTGGAAGAATTCCGCGCCATTATCCTCCATAAGTTGGAGTTGGCCCAGCGTGATTATGATATGCTCAAAGCAAGTCTGACTGGCGAGGATGGCAACGATACAGACGATACTTCCCCCACTTACAAAGTGTTGGAGGAGGGAGCCAATACCTTGTCCAAGGAAGAGACCACCCGTTTGGCTCAGCGTCAGCTGAAGTTCATTCAGGGGTTGCAGGCTGCCTTGGTGCGCATCGAGAACAAAACTTACGGTATTTGCCGCGAGACGGGCAAACTGATTCCTGCCGAGCGCTTGCGTGCCGTTCCCCACGCTACACTCAGTATTGAGGCGAAGAACAGTGGGAAAAAGTAATTTTTCAGAATTCGGAATTTAGTAGTCAGTAGTCAGAAGAGAATCCAATGTCTTCAGAATTCTGACTACTGAATTCTGAGTTCTAACTTATCTTATCTGAATGAACAGATTCTTTACAAAGGGCCGGATCGCCTGGCTCATCATCTTGACCGTATTGGTCATTGACCAGATTATCAAGGTATGGGTGAAGACCCACATGTATTGGCATGAGAGCATACGGGTGACCGACTGGTGCTATATTTTCTTCACGGAGAATGTGGGGATGGCCTTTGGTATGGAGATTTTCGGTAAATTGTTTCTGACCATTTTCCGCCTGGTGGCGGTGACATTCATCGGTTGGTTTCTCTACAAGTGCGTGAAGCTGAAGTTAAATACAGGCTTTATCGTTTGCATATCTTTGATTTTGACAGGTGCTTTGGGCAACATTGTGGACAGCGTTTTTTACGGCGTGCTGTTCAGCCAAAGTACACCGGTACAGTTGGCTACTTTCCTGCCTGAGTCGGGAGGTTATGCGCCTTTGTTTTATGGCAAGGTGGTCGATATGTTCTATTTTCCTATCATTGATACTTATTGGCCCCAGTGGATGCCCTTTGTGGGAGGAGATCATTTCATATTCTTCAGTCCCATCTTCAATTTTGCCGATGCAGCCATCAGTTGCGGGGTCATTGCGTTGTTCCTGTTCTACAGTAAGTCGTTTAATGAAGCTTTCCATCAGATTGTAAAGAAGAAATGAGTGTAAGGAGAGTTATATTATGGTGTGGGGTGGTCCTGCTGCTTGGCTTGACCTCTTGTCGGGTCAAGCGTCCGGATACTGTCTTGTCCGATGAAAAGCTGGAGGCCGTACTCTACGATTATCACCTGGCCAAGGCCATGGGTGAGCAACTCCCTTACAACGAAAGTTATAAGCGTGTGCTTTATATCGAATCCGTTTTCCATAAACATGGCATCACGGAAGCACAGTTTGATACTTCCATGGTTTGGTTGGCACGCAACCCGGAGGCGTTGCGTGATGTCTACGAACGGGTGAATGAGCGGCTGAAGGCCGAGAAGAAACAGGTGGAGAACCTCATTGCCTTGCGCGACAACAAACCGAAAGAGTCTCTGCCGGGCGATAGCATTGATGTATGGGCATGGGAGCGTGTCTATCACTTGACGGGTCAGCCGTTGAACAACTTGTTAACGTTTGATTTGCCTTCCGATCCGAATTTCAAGGCGGGAGATACGCTGCGTTGGAATGTTCGTTTTCATTTCATAGGCGAACAGCAGGTAGATACCATTTTTGCTCCCGTGATGGCGTTGCAGATACTTTATTCGAATGACAGTCTGATTTACGATTTGCATAGGATTGACAGGCCGGGGCTGGAGACGCTCTGTCTAAGTTCCGATTCGTTGGGCGATATCAAGAAAGTGAGCGGCTTTGTGTATTATCCCCGTCAGCAGTCCGGTCGCGTATTGTTGGCAGACAGTGTGTCTCTGATGCGTTACCATGCTCCGGAGGATAGTGTAGCTGTTGTTTCCGGTACTACCCCTGTAAAGCCTGTTAAACCTCGTCCGGTGCAGACCCGTCCCTTGTCCCGCGTAAAGTCTGCTTCCTGATGCGACGTTATGCTTCCCATTATATCTATGTACCCGGTCGGGGCTATCTGAAGAACCATGCTGTCGAGGTAGAGGCCGGGCGTATGGTTCGCTTGATTCCGTTGGAGGGCGAGATGGCAGCTACCGAATGGCTGCCCGGCGTTCTCCGGGTAGAAGAAGATGGGCAAGTCTTCCATTATTTCCCTTTCGATTTTAGCTCTTTGCAGCCTGTCGCCGGAACTCAGCGCAGACAATTGCCGTAGCCACACCCACGTTGAGTGATTCCGTGCCGCCTCTTTCTTGGGGGTATGCCGGGATATAAAGACGTTGGTTCACCAGTTGTCTCACTTCCTCGCGTATGCCGCGTCCTTCATTTCCCATAATGAGCAGGCCGTTTTCCGTCAGTTCTTTCCGATAGAGGTTCTCTCCGTCCAAGAAGGTGCCATACACCGGCGTTCCCTGGGGCAGGTTGCGTATCAGGGTGGGCAGGTCTATGGTGTGCAGGTGTACCCGTGCCAAACTGCCCATTGTGGCTTGCACAGCTTTGGGACTATAAGCATCAGCCGTATCAGGAGAACAGAAGATATGCCGGATGCCAAACCAGTCGGCCAGACGGATGATGGTGCCTAGGTTGCCCGGATCCTGTACACCGTCCAGTGCCAGACAAAGTGAGCGGGTGATTTCGTCTTTTCCGGCCGTCTCATCTCTCTTGCGGAAGAGAGCCAGTACTTGTTGTGGAGTTCTTTGCAGACTGGCACGGGCCAATTCTTCTTCTGTCACTTCCACGATTTCTTCCGCTTGGGCTTGCTGGTTTCGTTTCTTCCAGTCGGGGGTAGCGGCCAAGAATATGCAAGGAAAACTATTCAGCAATTCTCCTACCAGCTTTGGACCTTCTGCCAGGAAAACACCTTCCGCATCGCGGTTCTTTTTCAGTTCAAGAGAGTGAATATATTTGATTCGGTTTTTGCTCAGTGTCATAATTGGGTTGGGTTAGTTTGCAAAGATAGGACATTATTCTCATATGATCAAAACAAGAACGCTGCTTTCCTGTTTTAAGCTTCGGAAGTGATCAACTGAAGACTGTCCGTCTCGTCAACTGACGGCTACCCATAGTGCTCAGTTGAACTGACAAGCAGTGATCAGTTGATGGTTAGGAAGCAATTTAACAGGGCGTTGAGCGTGCCTTGTTCTGTGCTGAGATGAACTAGGCTTTAGTTGTTTGCATGGCTAAGCAGAAGTTAATATATTCATTCCTCCGTTTCTGTTTTCCGCTTCTTTATATTCTCCTGTACGAATCTGATTTTCATCAGTGCTTCTTCCTTATCTTTTTTCAGTTGGGTGATGGAGGATAGCAGTTGTGAGAGTTGGTAAACATCCGCGGCGGCCTGCCGGTCGGCACGAGACAGGGTGGTGGAGTAGGTGCGGTCGCCGGTAAAAGTGACGCGGAGGTTTTGGTCTTTATGTTGACCGACGAACAGGATGACCCCGCCGTCTTCTCCCAGTTTATAGTCTGCTTTCTCTATCTTTTCGCCCAAGTCGGAGGTCTCATAACTATCCTTGGAGGCAGGTGTCTGTGCGAAAGTGCCGTCGGGAGCAGTGACTTTTACGGCCGTGTGGTGGATAGGACTTTTGCCGCAATAGATGGAGGTGAGGCTCATGACACCCGTTTCGTCCGTCTGGAAGCGGAGGTATGAGCGGTGCAGGTTCTTCTCGATGACCTGCGCGGGAGCCAGGTAGTGGCCAATCTGCTGATAAGCCGTGTCTTTCTCCAGGACAAAGCGGGCTCTTTGTTTTTCCAAGTCAGCTTGTTGCACTTGTAGCAGGCTGTCCAGGTAGGCCACTGTTTTCTGCTGTTCGGCCAATTCGATGTCCTGCATCAGGTAGATGCCTGCCCGCCGGGCGTCGAAAGCTTTCGGGTAGAGTATTTTGATGCTGTCTATCTGTTCCTTGGCTTCGTTGTATTGCCCAGCTTCGTAGGCCTGTCGGGCCAGTTGCAGCTTTTCGTTGGCTTTTTTCTCCACATCTTCGCAGGCGGTCAGGAGGCAGCAGAGGGCTGTCAGAAAAAGGATTGGTTTCTTCATAAGGGTTGTTCTTTGATTGATGGGGACAAAAATAGAAATAATATCCGTATCTTTGCAGCCATTTAGTAGAGAAAATGCGAAAGGATATGCTGGAACTTACAACAGACGAACTGAAACAGTACTTTAAGGACAACATTTTCAAGCAGATTTCCGCTACGGCTGACGAATTGGGGCTGGAGTGTTATGTGGTGGGCGGCTATGTCCGCGATATCTTCCTGCAACGCCCTTCCCAGGATATTGACGTAGTAGTGGTGGGCAGTGGCATTGCCATGGCGCAAGCGTTGGGCAGACGGTTGGGCCGGGGAACGCATGTGTCTGTATTCAAGAATTTCGGGACGGCGCAGGTGAAATTCCATGATAGAGAGGTGGAGTTTGTCGGAGCGCGCAAGGAGTCTTATTCCCACGATTCGCGCAAGCCGGTGGTGGAGGATGGCACGTTGGAGGATGACCAAAACCGGCGCGACTTCACCATCAATGCACTGGCGGTTTGCCTCAATGCCAATCGCTTTGGTGAGTTGGTGGATCCGTTTGACGGCATCAGCGACCTGAAGGAGCGCACCATACGCACGCCATTGGATCCGGATATTACCTTCAGCGATGACCCTTTGCGCATGATGCGGTGTGTTCGTTTTGCCACTCAACTCAATTTCTATATCGATGATGAGACGTTCGAGGCGTTGGAGCGTAACCGGGAGCGGATCAGCATCATCTCCAAGGAGCGTATTGCGGACGAACTGAACAAGATTATCCTCTCGCCGGTGCCTTCCAAGGGCTTCATTGATTTGGATCGGTGCGGCCTGTTGGCTCTGATTTTTCCGGAGCTGGTGGCTCTGCAGGGTGTGGAGACGCGCAACGGCAGGGGGCATAAGGATAATTTCTATCATACGTTGGAAGTATTGGACAACATCAGCCGGAAGACGGATAACCTTTGGCTGCGCTGGGCGGCCTTGTTGCATGACATTGCCAAGCCCGTGACCAAACGTTGGGAGCCGAAGATTGGCTGGACCTTCCATAACCACAACTTTGTTGGGGCCAAAATGGTGCCGGACATCTTCCGGAAGATGAAGTTGCCTATGAACGAGAAAATGAAATATGTGCAGAAACTGGTAGGCTTGCACATGCGCCCCATTGTGATTGCCGATGAAGAGGTGACGGATTCAGCCGTGCGGCGTCTGTTATTCGAGGCGGGAGATGATATTGATGATCTGATGACGTTGTGCGAGGCGGACATTACCTCCAAGAACCGGGAGCGTAAAGAACGCTTCCTGAACAATTTCCAGTTGGTGCGCCGCAAGCTGAAAGACTTGGAGGAGCGCGACCGCATCCGCAATTTCCAACCTCCCGTCAGCGGAGAGGAAATCATGCGTACGTTTGGCTTGTCGCCTTGTCGGGAAGTAGGCTCGCTGAAAAGTGCCATCAAGGATGCTATCCTGGACGGTGTCATTCCCAACGAGCACGAGGCAGCATATGCATTTATGTTACAACGGGCGGAAAAAATGGGATTGAAACGGGTAGAATAGGAACCGTTTTTTTACCTGTTAGTCCTCAATTTTTTAGAGGTAAGGAGCAAAATGGACCAAATAGTGGAAAAAGACCAAATTTTTGTATGTGATGTAGAGAAATAATTTTTATATTTGCAAGCAAATAATGATTTTATACACACGTTTATGAAAAAGAAAAATCGCTGGTACCGCCTTGCCATGGGTGGTACGTTCTTTTTTGCTGCAGCTCTGGTAGGAGAGCAGGCTATGGCACAAGTAAAGGTGAAACGTGATTTCGCCTCCGACAAAGACATCACTGCATTTGCGAATACAACCTTCTGTACGGCCTTCTTGACCGAGGACGGCGGGCTGTACACCTTGCGTGATATTGCTATTGTGGATATTGCTGATATAGACAAGATTGCGTTCAACCCTACGGGTAGTTCGCTGGCCTTGATTCGTGATGACAAGAATATCACGATTTATTCTTTCCGCGATCGCAATCGGAAAATGTTCGAACTGAAGGATAAGCGTAAGGGATTGAAAGACAGAACTGTCCTTCCGTTGACCTCGTCGGCAAACCTGACCGAAGACCAAGTAAAGGACTTGCAGAAAGGAAAGATCATGCCGGTAGCCATGTGCTACGCTCCGGATGCGCGTCGGTTTGTTGCTTCCAACTCGTTGGGTGAAATCATCATCTATGAGACCAGAGGCTATCAGCCGCAGGCCTATATCCAAGGCAAGGCGTTGGCCACGGCATTGGCAATGAGCTCGAACAACTATTTCATTGCAGCCGGCACGGGCAAGAACATAGACATCTGGAATGTACAGACTCAAGAATTGCGTAAATCCATCCCTATGGAAGCCAATGTGCTCGGCTTGGACTTCTCGGCCGATGCTTCTCAGTTGGCCGTGGTGACAGATGACAATTGCCTGAGCATTTGGGATACCAAGACATGGGAGAAGGTGAAGAACTTCGACCAGTTGGGTGGCAAGCTGGCTGCTCCCTCCTTCCATCCGGAAGGCAAGTATGTCAGTGTGGTCAAGGATGGCAATGCCATCGTGGTGCTCAACCTGCGCAACGGAACCGTCGAGCAGACTCTGGAAGAGAAGATGGGCGGCGTGAAGGATGCCCGCTTCTTCATCAACCGTCAGAATAGTGAGGTGTTCTTGATTTCCAACCGCCCGAACAGCCTCGTCTTCTGGGATGCCAACGGATTGAACCCCTTCTACGGCAAGTTGCTGGGTAAGGAAGTGGATGCCCGCATGAACGAGTGGGTGAAGATGATGGACGGTGAGTCCATGGAGGAGTATGCCATCCGTGTGAACGACGAGACACGCTTGAAGCAACAGCAACTCTTTGCACAGGAAGTGGCTACGGAATTGGCAGGCGACCGCTTGGCAATGGAAAACCCGTTCGTGGGTGAGTATGATGCAGCGGGCAGCAAGCTGAACATCGGCTTTAATTCGTTGCCCTCCATTGCCATCGAGGTGCCCGAGAATGAGTTGGGTGACTTCAAGGACGGAAAGATGAAGTTCAGCAATGCTGTGTATGTCCTCAATGAGAACGACGAATTCGAGTTGGCCTACGTGGAAGTGTTGAACGAGACGACCAACAAGGTCTATATCTACGACAATATCGGCCGCACCAAGCTGACAGCACTGGAAGAGGACGAAAACTTCGTGCCCTTGGAAATCATGCAGCAGGCCAGCCGCGAGGAAGTGCAGTTGCAGGAAATCAAGCAGGCCGTGGTGGAAGAGAAGAAGCAGGAGCAGCTGATTACCGAGAATACCCAGATTGACGTGAATACGGAGGTATTGCCCGACGTGGATGCCAATGGTAACAAGATTTACAATTACAAAGTCAGCTATCAGTATGAGGTAATCAATAAGGAGTTCTCTGCTAAGGAAGACTTCCCCTCCGGCGGTTACAACATCGAGCGTTCCAATGCCGCCATGTCGCTGATGAAGATTATCAAGGATGCTTTCGAGGGTGACTTCTCCAAGTATTTGTCCGAGGGCAAGCAGGTGAAGGTCATCATCACCGGTTCTGCCGATGCCAGTCCTATCCGCGGACGCATCGCCTACAACAACCAATACGGCGAATTTGTAGACGAACCTTATTATAAGGATGGTAACCTGGACAACATCACGGTTACGAAGGCTACAGGCATCACGAGCAATGAGCAGTTGGCTTTGCTGCGTGCCGCCGGCGTGAAGGATTATATTGAAAAGAACGTGACTACGTTGCAGAATACGGATAACCAATACGAATTCCATGTAGAAGTAGCCAAGGAGCGTGGCGGCGAGTTCCGTAGAATCAATGTAGGTTTCGTCATTGTGGATGCTTTCCAGGCACAATAACTGGATTAAGTTATAGCGGTGGAAGGAGTTAAGAGAGTCAGAATTTACATTCTGATGTCTTAACTCCTTGACTGCGTAAACTATCCTGCCAAGAATTAATATGCGAAACTTAAAATACAGAGATGAAAAGTAAATTCACACTAACGATTTTTTTGCTGTTGTTGGTGGTATGCGCGAAGGTGGCGGCTCAAGATGCCGCTTCGGTTTCTCAGCGTGCCAACCAGCAATTTGTGCTTTTTGAAAGCGAGCGGGACAAAGGGGGAACCCCCGACGCCATGTATGCCTACTTGCTGGAGAGTTATCGGGAATATGTGAAAGTCCTGTCGGCTCCCAATAATCAGTCATACTTGAATGGTGCCAAGAACCGCTTGCGCAACATGTATCCCAGCTTACTCGACGCAGCTGTCTACTATTCCGGCCAGCAGGATCCGGTGAAGGGGCTTGACTTTGCGGCCGCTTACATTGAGCTGCCCAAGTTGAAGATCTTCCAGGATGAACTGTTGCCGCGTGCTTCCAACTATGCGGTGGTGGTCTACTTTGCTGCCCAGTCTGCCTACAATCAGCAGAAGTACACGCAGGCTACCGACTTCTTCAAGGAATACCTCCGTATCGGCGACAAGACGCAGGAGAAGGACTGCTACGTCTATCTGAACATGATATACATGGCCCAAAAGAACTATGTGGAGCAGGAGAAGATCCTGGAGGAGGCCATCACCAAGTATCCCGTTTCGCTGGACTTCCTCTACAATCTGGTGAATGTGCATATTGCCACCAACAATATGCCGAAGCTGTTGTCCGCCATTGACCGTATCCTGGAGATTGATCCGAACAATATGCAGGTGTTGCCTATCAAGGCGCGTATCCTGTTGATTCAGAAGAAGAACGAGGAAGCTTTGGAAATCTTCAAGCGCCTCTATGCGCTGGAACCCGACAATTTCGAGTATATGACCGGCTTGGCGCGTGCGAACTTTAATGTGGCCACGGAGATTGCCAACAGTGGTCTGAAGATTGCCAACGACACTGAGTACGCCCTCATCCGTCAGCGTGCCTCGGGCTATCTGCTGGATGCCAAGGATTTGTTCTTGAAAATCTTGGAGAAAGATCCCACGGCTAAGATGTACATGCAGGGACTGGCCGGTGTGTATGATTTCATGCAGATGAAGCCGGAATACGAGGTGCTGTCTCAGATTCTGGCAGACGGGGCTTCCTTCGACACCTTCCCCGAACGCTTGAAAACTTATATGGCAGAGATGCAGAAGCCGGAGGCTGCCACCCAGCCCAAGGCGGCTCCGGTGCCGGTGCCTTTGGAACCTGCCATGTTGGTGATTCGCGTCGACAGCTTCATAGATGGTAATAATAATAAGGTGATTGATGCCGGCGAAAGCTTTGCTATACAGTTTACCATTGAGAACCGGGGTAAGGGCGATGCCTATAATCTCCGTCTCCGCTTCTCCGAACAGCAGGGTTATGATGAATTTTTCGATGGTCCGCGCGAATTGGATGGCGGTAATATCCTGGCCGGTGCTTCCAAGCAGTACACCTTCCGCTATCTGGTGAAGAAGGATATGCCTACCACCTTGGCCAAGATTAATATCTACGCATTCGAAGCCAACGGCTTCGATGCCAATCCCGCCGAGCTGGTGGTCAACACGCTGGAATATGCCATGCCTCGCCTGCAGGTGGCCGACTATATGTTTGTGGCCAATGAAGGTTCCACCATCACGCGCAACAATGGCGGTCAGCTGAAGCTGGCCTTGCAGAACTTGGGCGCCAAGACAGCCCGCAATGTGAAGGTGAACTTCAAGTTGCCGCGCAACATCTTCCCCACGGAGCAGTCGGAGATGATTCTGGACAGCATTGCTCCCGGTGAGGTGGAGGTTGTGGACTACGGCTTCCTGGTGAACAACCGTTTCGATGGAGACTCCGTGGCCGTGATGGTAAGTGTGACGGAGGACACCCATTCGTCCAACCTGAATGAGGCTTACAAGGTGAAGCTGGATGAATATCTGGCTAGCGACGGTCCTATCACGATTGATGGTGATGTGGAGAGACCTACGGTGGCTGCCAAGGACTTCCATTTCGGTTTCGAGAGTGAGTTATTGAAGAACGTACCGGTAGGAGCCGCCAATCCTCACCGTTATGCGCTGGTCATCGGCAACGAGAACTACAGCCTCGCGGGAAACAATGCCGAGATTAACGTGCCCTATGCGGCAAACGACGCTTATGTTTTCGGCGAATACTGTAAGCGGACTTTCGGTGTGCCGGACAAGCAAATCAAGGTCATTTCCAATGCGACGGCCGGTATCATGCATGAGATGCTGGGCTGGTTGGTAAGCATGGCCAGTGTGGATCCCGAGGCCGAATTGATATTCTACTATTCCGGTCATGGCAACAACTACGAGGTCACCAAGGAGCCTTACCTCTTGCCGGTGGACATCTCGGGCAAGAACATCCGTTTGGGCATCTCGCTGGCAAATCTATACAAGCAATTGGCTACTTATCCCGTCAAGGGCGCCTATGTCTTCTTGGATGCCTGCTTCAGTGGTGCTTCCAAGAGCGGGAAAACGCCGGAAGGCCTGAAAGGCGTACGCGTAGTTCCCAAGATGGGCCTTCCGCAGGGTCACACGTTGAGTTTCGCGTCGAGCAGTGGCGATCAGTTCTCCAGTGTCTATCACGAGAAAAAGCAGGGTTATTATACCTATTTCTTGATTAAGGCCATCCAGGACGCGAAAGGCAATTTGACGCTGAAGCAATTGTTTGACCAAACCACAAAGAATGTGAAAACTGCCACTACGCAGATGGGCAGACCGCAAGATCCGCAGTATATGGTGGCTCCCATGTGGACTGATTGGGAGAATGTGCAGCTGCGTACACCATTGCCAGAGGAGGCTGCTGGCGTACAACCGGCTGCTGGTAACTGATAAATTTATTCGTATAATACAATGTAGAAACGGATTTCCTGTTCCCAAGGGAGGACAGGAGATCCGTTTCTTTTTATCCTCAACAGGGATATGGTGTTTCTAAAGAGGGATTTGACGTTTCTAAAGAGGGACTTTAGCTTTCTCAAGAGGGATTTTATCGTTGTGGATGTTTTTTGTAATGTTTGAAGAGTATTCAAAGGGATGAGAGTGGCTAGGTTTTGTTTTTTTAACGCCCAACGTGGACTTTTATTTTTGATACAAGCGCAAAAAGTGGCATCTTTGCAGGCAGTTTTCTAATGTGGAAAGATTAAACAGATAGTTGAACAGAAGATGATTAAGTTCAGACATACGCTTTGGGCGTTCGTGCTCACGATGTTATCCGGTGTGGCAATGGCCCAGAACAATACCAATTCGCCGTACACACGGTATGGTTACGGACAGTTGGCCGATCAAGGGTCAGCCAACAGTAAGGGTATGGGAGGTGTGGCTTACGCCTTGCGGGATAAGCACTTGGTGAATTTTGCCAATCCGGCTTCTTACTCCGCGGTAGATTCGCTCACTTTTATTTTCGATGGCGGCATCTCGCTGCAAAACACCAACTTCAGCAATGGTACGGTGAAGATGAATGCAAGGAATTCCAGCTTCGACTATATCACCATGCAGTTTCGCGCTGCGAAGTGGGCCGGCATCAGCCTGGGCTTGCTTCCCTACGCCAATGTGGGTTATAACCTGAGCGAGTTTCGGGAGAATCCTGAGTCGTCGACGGCTTCCAGCACCGTTACCTATAACGGCGAAGGCGGTCTGCACCAGTTATATATAGGTGCCGGCTTCAAGATTCTCAAGAATCTTTCGGTAGGTGCGAATATCTCTTATCTGTGGGGCGGGGTGACACATGCCCGGACATTGACCTTCCCTTACAGCGCGCAGATGTTCTCCACCATCATCTCTACAGATTTGAGTGTCAAGAGTTATAAGTTGGATATCGGCGCGCAATATACGCAGGATTTCGGAAAGAAACACGCTTTGACGCTGGGTGCCGTATTCTCGCCGGGACATAACCTGAGTGCCGATGCCACCGAGTATCGCCAGACAGGAACTGACGCGAACGCTACGGTCAGCCAGACACCTATCGAAGGAAACTTTGGCATCCCTACCACGTGGGGCCTGGGCTTGGCCTATGTCTACGACAAACGGCTGACGGTAGCTATAGATGGTATGTTGCAGAATTGGGACGATGTATCTTATGAAGGTCATAAAGATATGTTCAGCAAGCGTGCGAAACTGTCTTTGGGTGCAGAGTTCATTCCTAATCCCATCGGACGTAACTACTTGGCTCGTATCCAATATCGGGTGGGCGGCTATTATTCCAAACCTTATTATAAGATTGATGGCCTGCGTGCAGCCAAGGAGTATGGTGTGAGCTTCGGTTTCGGTCTGCCAGTGCCTCGTACCCGTTCGATGGTCAGTGTGTCCGGACAATATGTCCGTACCCAGGGCAGCCGTGCGAACTTCCTCGATGAAAACACGTTGCGCCTTTGCATCGGCATCACGTTCAATGAACGCTGGTTCTTCAAGCGTAAAGTGGATTGATGCAGTAGGTGCCTGTGGGTATGAACGTTTCGCAGAAAATAGAGCGTAAGTGGGGATGGGCGGCAGCCCTATCGCTGATGGTATTGTTGCTATCCTGTTCGGGTAAGCAGAAAGCCATGGGCGAAGCTATCACGGAGCGCGACTCGGTGCCGGTGATGGATACCCGTGGTGTGACGACGCTGATTTCGGACTCCGGCATGATACGCTATCGAATCAATACGGAGGAATGGAAGGTGTTCGACCGCAAGAATCCTCCCTATTGGTCTTTCGAGAAAGGGGTTTATTTGGAAAAGTTCGATACTTTGTTTCGCGTAGAGGCGAGCATTGAAGCAGATACTGCTTACTTCTATAATAAAGAAGAATTGTGGAAACTGGTGCGCAATGTACATATCCAAAATCTGAAAGGCGAGAAATTCGATACAGACCTGTTGTATTGGGATCAGCGGAAAAAGCGGGTCTATTCTGACCGATTTATCCGCATCGAGCAGCCGGATCGCATTATCACGGGCCGTGGTTTCGAATCGAATCAGGAAATGACGGTCTATACCATTCATAAACCGGAAGGCATCTTCTATGTGGATGAAGCATCCACAGCCGCTCCCGACTCTGTGCAGGCGGACACCCTCTCAGTCCCCACCGATACGCTGTCCGTAAGGACCGCTCCAAAACAGAAATAGATGGATACGCTGCTTGGTTTAGGAATATCACTGTTGCTTTTCGCCTTCTTCTCGGGTACGGAAGTAGCTTTCACTTCGATGGACAAGGTGCGTTTCGGGGTGGGGAAGAAGTCGCGGTTGAGCGACCGGATTCTGTCTTATTTCCTGCGCCATCCCGGTAGTTTCATCTCCACCATGCTGGTAGGGGGAGTAGTTGTGTTGGTGTGGTATGGCATCCTTTCCGCAGTGTATGTGGCCTCCTTCTTACCGCCGGGTGTCTTGGCCAATCCTCTCTTTTTATGGCTGACGCAGATACTGGTAGCCGCGGCATTGATACTGTTGGTCGGTGAATTTTTACCTCGTAGTCTGTCCAAGATTAATCCCAATGCCTGGTTGCGGGTGTTGTCTTTGCCTTTGCTGCTTTTTCATTGGCTTCTGTGGCCGGTGGCGTGGTTGCTTTCTCTTCTTTCGCGTTTACTTTTGCGGACTTTCGGCGTCCGTATCAACAAGGCGGAGCGTGACAAGGCCTTCAGCAAGGTTGACTTGGATAATTTCGTGCAGAAAATCCTGGAGAATGTGGAGGATGAAGATAAGTTGGATGCAGAGGTACGGATTTTTCAGAATGCGTTGGATTTCTCCAATGTGAAGATTCGGGACTGCATCGTGCCCCGTACGGAAGTGGTGGCTGTGGAAGTGACGGATACATTGGAGGAATTGAGAAACTTGTTCGTAGAGTCGGGGCTTTCCAAAATCATTGTGTATGAAGACACTATCGATAATGTGATAGGGTACATCCATTCCTCGGAGATGTTTCGTAATCCCGCCGACTGGCAGAATTGCGTGAAGCCGATTCCTATTGTCCCCGAAACTATGCCGGCTCATAAGCTGATGAAGCTTTTCATGCAGCAGAAGAAGACGATTGCCGTCGTGGTGGACGAGTTTGGCGGTATGACGGGCATTGTAACCTTGGAGGACTTGGTGGAAGAGATTTTCGGCGATATCGAAGATGAACATGATAATGTCTCTTACATTTGCAAGCAGGTGGGCGATCGGGAGTATGTGCTTTCGGCTCGTCTGGAGATAGAGAAGGTGAACGAAGATTTGGGCTTATCTTTGCCGGAATCGGATGATTACATGACTGTCGGCGGGCTGATACTGAGCCGTTATCAGAATTTTCCGAAGCTGCACGAGGTGGTGACGATTGACCGTTATCAGTTTAAAATCCTGCGGGTGACGGCCACAAAAATCGAGCTTGTGCGCCTGAAAGTCGTAGAATGAGCCTTATAAGTGCATTTTTTTTGCGGATAAGTAGAAGCATAATCGCATTTTTTGTATCTTCGTGCGCTAAAATGAAAAGTGGAGAAATAAGTAACAAATAATAAAATCGTTTTTAACTAAAAATGGCAACATTACAAAAGATTCGGTCCAAAGGACCATTGTTGGTGATTGCGGTGGGTTTGGCCTTGTTCGCTTTCATTGCAGGCGATGCCTGGCAAGTGATACAGCCGCACCAGTCGCAAGATGTAGGAGAAGTGGACGGCGAGGATGTCTCAGCCCAAGATTACCAAGCTCTCGTGGAAGAATACACGGAAGCAGCGAAGATTGAATACAATGTCAATTCGCTGCCTGACGAGGAAATCAGCCGGATTCAAGATCGTGCTTGGCAAGAGTATGTGAACAACAAGCTGATTGAAAAAGAAGCTAAGAAATTGGGACTGACAGTGTCCAACGAGGAACTGCAGACGATTGTCAATGCTGGTGTGCATCCGTTGTTGCAGCGCTTGCCGTTCCGCAATCCGCAGACGGGCGTTTTCGACAAGGATATGCTGAACATGTTCTTGGTGAATTACTCCAAGATGAATGAGACCCAGATTCCTGAAGATTATCAGAGACTGTATAACTATTGGTCGTATGTAGAGAAGCAACTGCTGCAAAGCCGTTTGCTTGAGAAATATATGGCATTGGTAGGCAATGCATTGATTTCCAACCCGGTGGAAGCACAGGGCTCTTATGAGGCACGTGCCAACCAGTCGGATTTGCTGCTGGCTGCTATTCCTTATTCTACTATTGCCGATTCGACGGTGACCGTCTCGGATGCCGATGTGAAAGCGGCTTATGAGCAGAAGAAGGAGCAGTATAGACAATATGTGGAGACCCGCAATATCCGTTACATCGACGTGCAGGTAACCGCCAGCGATGAAGACCGTGCCGCTTTGCAGGAAGAAATGCAGGAGTACACCACGCAGTTGGCCGGCGATGTGAAGGATTACGCTACGTTTGTACGTTCCACGGGTTCTGATGTGTCTTATGTAGACTTGTATTATACAAAGCGTGGTTTGCCTGCTGATGTAGTGGCTCGCTTGGATTCTGTGGCTACGGGCGATGTGTTCGGTCCCTATTATAATGCAACCGACAATACGCTGAACTCCTTCAAGAAGTTGGCCGAGGCTTCGGTGGCAGACTCCGTGCAGTATCGCCAGATACAGGTGATTGCCGAAAGCCAGGCACGTACAGAGTCTTTGGCAGACAGTATCTATAATGCTTTGAAGGGTGGCGCAGACTTCGCAGAGTTGGCTAAGAAATATGGTCAGACCGGCGAGCCGATTTGGATTTCTTCCGTTTTGTATGAGGGAGCTGCCATTGACAATGACAACCTGAAGTATATCCAAGCTATTACGGGCGGTAAGGTGAATGAATTGAAGAATCTGGCTTTGGGTCAGGGCCATATCATCTTGCAGGTGACGGACAAAAAAGCAGTGACGGACAAATACAAGGTGGCTGTCGTAAAACGTGTGGTAGAATTCAGCAAGGAGACTTATAACAAGGCATATAACAACTTCAGCCAGTTCATCGCTACCAACAACACGTTGGAAAAGATGGTGGCCAATGCTGAGGATGCCGGTTACAGACTGCTGGAGCGTAATGACCTGCGTAGTGCTGAGCATGGTATCGGTGGTATCCGCGATACCAAGGAGGCTTTGCGTTGGGCTTTCAATGCTAAGCCGGGTGAAGTATCGGGCTTGTTTGAGTGTGGTGACAACGACCATATGTTGATGGTAGGCGTATCTGCTGTGATTCCCGAAGGATATCGCCCATTGGCTCTGGTACAGAATCAGTTGCGTTTCGAACTGATACGTGACAAGAAGGCAGAGAAGATTATGGCCGATATGCAAGCTGCAGGAGCATCTTCGTTTGACCAATATAAGGGTATGCCCAATGCAGTGACAGATTCTCTGAAGATGGTTACTTTTGCGGCTCCCGCTTATGTACCTTCCTTGCGCAGCAGCGAGCCTTTGGCCGGTGCCTATGCTTCTGTCAGCGAGTTGAACCAGCTGAGTAAACCCATTAAGGGTAATGGTGGCGTATTTGTATTGCAGCCTTATGCCGAGGACAAACTGAAGGAGGAATACAATGAAGAGACGGAGATGCAGAGCTTGTCATCGATGCATGCCCGTTTGTCCACTCAATTGCTGAACGATTTGTATCTGAAAGCAGACGTGAAAGATATGCGCTACCTGTTCTTCTAAGAAGATTCGGATAATTAGGCGTTAGTGAGTATAAAAGTGCCGTCCGGTGTATAGCCGTGACGGTACTTTTTTTGTATCTTTGTCCGGTGTTTCCGCAAAGAATATGCGGATTACCCCAAATCAGCAAGAACAGGAACGTTATGTGGATACTCATTGTAGCCTTAGTGGCATTGGCTTTGGTGGCTGCTGTAGCCGGCATCCTGCGCGACAGGAAACTGCAGAGACAGGTGGAGCGCGGAGAATTGGAAGTCATGCCTGAAGTGAAAGTCGTGGATACGGAATGTTGCGGGCAACATGAGGTATGCGAGAAAGAGAGCCTGCTGGCTGCCGTGAGCAAGCAGATAGAATATTATGATGATGAGGAATTGGATCGCTATATCGGTACTTCTCCTGATGGCTATACACCGGAGCAGGAAGATGAGTTTCGCGATGTATTTTATACCATGCAAGAGGAGGATGTGGCCGGATGGGTACGTAGTTTGCAATTACGGGGCATCGCTTTGCCGGACAATCTTAAAGACGAGGTATTCCTTATTATCGGTGAACGGAGAACTGAAAAGAAATGATTATGGAGTTGTTGCAATATACCTTCTTTCAACATGCCCTTATCGGCAGTCTGCTGGCCAGCATTGCTTGTGGGATGGTTGGGACGTACATTGTTACCCGGCGTCTGGTATTCATCAGTGGAGGATTGACACATGCCTCGTTTGGTGGTATCGGATTGGGGCTTTATACCGGTGTTTCCCCCATTCTTTCGGCTGCTGTGTTTGCCGTACTTTCAGCTTTCGGAGTGGAATGGCTGGGTAAGCGACGGGACATGCGCGAAGATTCGGCTATCGCTGTGTTTTGGGCGTTGGGGATGGCTGTGGGTGTCATATTCACCTTCCTGTCCCCCGGATTCGCTCCGGATCTCTCTGCCTATCTCTTTGGTAATATACTGACAATCACTCGGGGTGATTTAATGTTGTTGGCAGGGGTGGCCGGAGCGTTGGTTGTGTTTTTTGTCCTTTTCCGTCATCCTATTGTGCAGGTGGCGTTCGACCGTGAGTTTGCCCGTTCACAAGGCCTGCCGGTGCAGGTTTTGGAATATGTGTTGATGATGTTTATAGCGTTGACTATTGTGGCTTGCCTGCGCATGGTGGGTATTGTGTTGGTCATTTCGTTGCTGACCATTCCGCAAATGACGGCCAACCTATTCTCTCATCGTTTCCACCGGATAGTCTGGCTTTCCATCGGCATTGGCTATGTTTGTTGTTTGGGAGGTCTTTATGTTTCATTCCGTGAGAATATTCCTTCCGGAGCGTCCATTATCTTTTTTTCCATTCTGATCTATGCTGTGTGCAAAGTGGGGAAGAGCCTGTGGATACGCCGTCAGCAGAAGCGGTTATAAATCATTCTTCATGAACTTAACAAAAGCATTTTATAGAAATATGACTGAAATTAAAATTCAATCTTTGGAACAGATCCGGGAAGCTGCCCGTCAGTTTATAGAAGCGATGGATGACCATACGGTTTTCGCGTTTTATGGTAAGATGGGTGCCGGAAAGACCACTTTCATCAAGGCCGTCTGTGAGGAGTTGGGCGTGACGGACATGGTTACTTCGCCGACATTTGCCATTGTCAATGAATACCGTTCGGACACGACGGGGGAGTTGATTTACCACTTTGATTTTTATCGCATCAAGAAGTTGGAGGAAGTCTATGATATGGGCTACGAGGATTATTTCTATTGCGGTGCTCTTTGCTTTATCGAGTGGCCTGAACTGATAGAAGAACTGTTGCCTGGCGATACCGTGAAGGTGACTATCGAAGAAGTGGAAAGCGGAGAGCGTCGCCTGGTTTTGACGGATCCGGAGTAAGCCTATGGTCAGCCAATACATCATACAAGGCATTTTTGCGTTGGCCGGCATTGTTTCGTTGCTGGCCGCTCTGTTGGATTGGAACTGGTTCTTCACAGCTCGCAATGCCCAGTTTATAGTGCGCAATGTAGGGAGGAAGCAGGCACGCTGGTTTTACGGAGTGCTGGGAGGAATACTGATCGGAATGGCGGCGTTCTTTTTCACGCATACGGCCTGAGATTGTTTTATTTGACCGACGGAGGCACAGGGAAAAATTCGAATCCCTGTGCCTCCGTCGTTTAGGATGGTATCAATACCATTGGATATTGCTCTGCGTCTGGCTGCGCTGTTCATATTTCAGGTCTTGCAGGATGCTGGCGTTGGCGCGGATGGTGAAATTGTAGTATCTCCACCGTCCGAAAGGTGCTACGCTGGCCGACATGCTGAAACAGTGCAGGTCGCGGGTGATATTGAAGGTAGTCTGTGTGATTTCTTTGGCATTGAAGTCGTAACCCGAATTGAAATTGATAGACCACTTGTTGGAAATCTTGATATTTCCGTTGATGTTCAGCGCGTTCAGACTGAATTTATATGGATAACGCATTCGCTCGCGGTTGATAGGCTTGGTGCGGTCCTCGGAGATGTTGAAGCCGGTGCTGAAGTTGATGGACCAAGGCATCTTGAACACTTGGTAACCATCTTCATCCACGGCAGCCTTTTCGACTCGTTTCTTTCGGGTGCCGTTGGGATTTTCCGTGTCGGTCTGTTCTTCAGACTGTTCATCGTCCTGCTTATTTTTCTCTTCTTCATCGTCTTCGCCAGTGAAGAGCTTCTTGATTTTCTTCCAGGTATCGTTATTCAACGTCCAACTGAAAGACGTTCCCCAGCCGGACCAACGGCCGAAACGTCCGTAGGACCACTCCGTACGGTTGCCCTCGTAGACACGTCCGTTTTCGTCAAATTCATATGCATAGGTGGCGAAGCGTGAGGACATACTCAGCGTATAGTTCTTGGTCAGCTTCATGCGCAGGCGGAAGTCCAGGTCTCCCCAAGGTTTCTCTTTGGCAGCGAAGTTATAGGAGATACCCAAGCCCAATTCATCGATTAAGCTAATCTTGCGGATAGAGTCGTTCTTGTCCTTATATTTCATCTCCAGGTTGTTGGAGAGGTCGAAGGTAACAGTACCTGATTTGCCTTCGCCGGGAGGGCTGAAAGGCTGGTTGGCATAGTAGGAATAGCGTACGGTATCACGGATGCTTCCATCCCGTTCGCGGCGGATGTATGAGTCGTAATATCCAAAGCGTGACGCACCGAAGTCCGGCGAGCCGCTGATGCTGACAGACGGTGTGATGACATGACGAATCTGTATCTCCTTCTTCGGGAAGAAGATGGGTTTGTACATGCCGTAAATCTTGGTGTTTATGCCGATACTGGCGCTATAGTCATAGACCCGGTGGAAGCCGTAAATGGTGTCAGTATTGACCACTTGCTGACGGTCCATGTCCCAGTCCCTACGCACTTTGCGGGTGTACCAGCGTTCGGTGTAGTTGAACGAGGGCGTGATGTTGAAGTAGTTGAACACCGTGAATGTTGCGCTGATAGGGATATTATGCTGCATGGCGTTTTCCCAGTCGCGTGTCAGGCTGGACTTGAACAGCAGGTTGTCTTTGGTCTGGATGCTGTTGGTCAGACGACCTGTGTAGCGCAGGTTAATCTTCTCGTACCATTTTTCATCGCCCACGCGCTTCTTGCGGCGGAAAGGGTAGACGGTGCTGAGCGAAATGTTCAGGTCCGGCAAAGTCACCGAGATAGAAGAATCTCGCATGGTCTGTGCGATGTTGGCCGTGGCCGAGATGCTGAGCAGGTTGTCGAAGAAGTTGCGTGAATAGCTGACGCTGGACGTCTTCGTGTTCTGCGACATCAGTTGCGAATTGTACAGGTTGTTGATGTTGGTACGTTCGTAGCTGCTGGTAGAGAAGTTCACACTGGCCGAGAAAGTCGAGTTAGGATTGGCCTTCGGGTCCTGGCGGTGGCTCCATACAATCTTGAAGTCCTTCGCCACGGAGTAGTCGCTCAGTCCCTTGTCGCCTGTCTTGGTCACCTGGTAGTCCATCTGAAACAAGCCTGAGAACTTGTAGCGTTTCACGTAGTTGGTCTCCGCACGCAAGGCCCACGAACCCTTCGTAAAGATGTCTCCACGGAGCTTCAAGTCCATCTGGTCGCTGATGGCGAAGTAATAACCTCCGTCCACCAAACCGAAGCCGCGGCTGGAGTCATCCATATAGGTAGGCATCAGGAAGCCGGATTGGTAGCTGCTGGAGAAGGGGAAGAAGAAGAACGGCACGGCCAGTGGCAACGGCACGTCTTCCACCACCAAGTAGGCAGGACCGGTCACCACATTTTTCTTGGGGCGTACCTTGGCGTAGGTCATCTGCATGTAGAAGTGCGGATGTTCGTGGTTGTCGCACGTGGTATAACGACCCTTCTTCATGTAGAGCTCATCGCCTGCTCCCTTCTTGGCATTATTGCCGGTGACGTAGCCTTCGCCTTGTTGGCTCACGACATTGCTGATGAGACCTTTCTTGCTCTTGAAGTTATAGCGGATGGTATTGGTCTCGTAGGGCGTTTCTCCGTCTTTGAACACGGGCAGGCCCTGCATTACGCCCAGGGAGTCTTCCACGCCATGGGCATAGACCGTACTGCTGTCCATGTTCATGGTGATGACCTCGGCGGTCAGTTCTATGTTTTGGTGCGGATAGTTCACCTTGCCTTCGCCATAGAGGTGGGCATAGCCGTCCTGCGTGAAGACAATGGAGTCATTGGCTTCGTAGGAGACCGGGGCATCCAGGCCGTCTTTCTTCTTGGGTACGGTATCCAGTTGCAGAGAGTCATTCGCCAACGAATCCGTCTGCAACGAATCGCTGACCTGCAGAGTGGGGTGGGTGCGATTGCCCCGCAAGCGCCGCTCTCTTCCACGCCGTTGTGAATCAGCTTCGGAAGAAATCAGGAGCAATACGAATAGCAATAGAATTGATATGAATATGTTCGCTTTCAATGACGTCAATCGGATTTAGTTTGCACTAAGCGCGGCAAATGTACGGAAAAAATCTATGGTATCTTCTGCTTTTTACAGAAATTTAGATGCTACAAGAAAGACTTGCACCACCGGTCGAAGCGTTCAACCCCGGCCTCGCCATACTTTTCCAGGCTCTTGCGGGCCTTCTCCACGCTCTTTTCCCGCTCTAGGTGCGTTTTCGAGAAGAACTTGTCTGCAAAGCAGATGACCTGTTCTTCCGGGCTGACGGGCACCATGTCGCGATGGGGGACTGGCAGATCTTGGGCGATGATCTGATCCAGCGAGAGGCCGGCACCGGTATGGCGTTCGCACACTAAGGCATGGCGCGGATAGCCTTCGCTCTGCATTAGTTCAGAGCCTAGGTAGCCATGGCAGATGTAGGGCTTGTCGCCGAAGCAGAAGATAGACTCCGCATCCGTCAGGAAGATGCCGATGTCATGCAGCATCGCTCCTTCGTAGAGGAACTCACGGTCTAAGTTCAGCTCGGGGTGGCGGTCGGCAATCTCCAGTGCCTTGTCGGCTACGGAGCGGCTATGCGTCAGCAGGATATGTTTCAACTCGCTCTCTCCCGGATAATATTTGTTGATGATATCTAATGGATTCATTCCTTTCACTTCTTTTACGGGGTGCAAAAATACGAATTATTCTCCAACAAACCCGCACCCGGCTTTAATATTAACGCTTTCCTTCCTCTTGTTTGCGCTTCTTCCACAATTGCCAGGAGTTAATGATATTCTGCCACAGCACGTACGAGCCGGGGCCGACGGAGGCCAGCGGATTCAGGTAGGTGTAGGCCATCCAGATGGCCAGCACCGTATTTTTCTGCCCCAGGGCCTGTCCGCCGCTGATGCGCTCTCTGTAGTGTCCGCCTATCTGTTTGCCCAGGAAGAACTGGAGGCAACAGGCCACCAATCCGGCCACGGCTATCAGCCACTCCACGGAGGCCGGAGCATCGCTATTGACCAGGGAGCGCACGGTTTGTCCGGAGACAATGGCCAGGGCCACGCCCCACAAGTAGAAGGCTGCATCGTGCAGCCCCAGCAGCCAGGCATGAATCTTCGGTGCGAACGTGCGCAGGAGCCAAGCCAGCAGGAAGGGGCAGATCAGCAGGGGAAACACTTTGCTCAGAATTTTGAGGAAAGCACTCCAAAAGGAAATCTCTGCATGAGGCTCCACCCAGGGAAAGACCAGGGGCACGGCCACAGCGGCCAGGAGGTTGGACAAGAGGGTATAGGTGGTCAGGCTCGAAGCGCTTCCACCCAGCTTGCCCGTGATGACCGCAGCCGCCGTGGCCGTGGGGCAGATGAGGCATACCATGGCGGCCTCGAATACTTCATGGTAGACCGCGTTCATCGGGCAATAAACCAGCAGGACGGCCATGAGGAGGCACGAGAGCAACTGGATGAGGATGAGCCATCCATGCCATGCCTTGGGCTTGAGGTCGCGCACCTCCACCTTGCAGAAGGTGAGCAGGAGTTGGGCGAAGATGAGCAAAGGCGTCAGTACGGCTACTACGCTATTGATGACCGGCTTGGCCGGTGCCAGAAAAGAGATCTTGGCGAAGAGAAAATAAACCAGCGTGCCCGTCAGCATCGCCACGGGCAAAGTCCAGTTTTTTAGGAAACGAATAAACAAAGACATAACTTCTGCATGATTCAGTTTGACGCTCCGGCATTCTCCGTTTTACTCCGCAGTACTTTGGCTTGCGCTCCGCAGTACTTTGGCTTGCGCTCCGCGATACCTTGGCTCGCGCTCGGCGGTATCCCGGCTCGTGCTCCGCGGTATCCCGGCTCGCGCTCGGGAGATATGCCCGGAAACAGCGCGCAAAAATACTGCCTTCTTCTGAAAATCTTTTCCTTAGTGGCCAAAAATCTGTCTCAAATACGCGAAAAAGCGCAAAACTTGAACCTTGGGCATGAGTTTTCTATAAATTTCCATTAAATTTGCACCGACTTTCGGTATGAGACGGATTAGATTACACATATTATATATAAGTCTTCTGTGCGGCTTGCTGGTTTCGCCTTCCTGCTATGGGATGGTAGAGGCGCGGGACTTTGTGGTGGTTATTGACGCCGGCCATGGCGGACATGACCCCGGTGCTGTCGGCCGCATCTCGAAGGAGAAGAATATCAATCTGAAAGTGGCCTTGGCCGTGGGCAAGCTGATAGAGCAGAATTGCAAAGATGTGAAAGTGATCTACACGCGCAAGCGCGATGTCTTTGTCCCCTTGAACCGTCGTTCGGACATAGCCAATGAGGCCAAGGCGGACTTGTTCATCTCCATCCATACCAATTCCCTGGCCAACAACCGTACGGCTCGTGGCGCTTCCACGTGGACATTGGGTTTGGCCAAATCCGAAGCCAACCTGAAGGTGGCGCAGCGCGAGAATGCCGTTATCCTCTATGAGGATGATTATCAGACGCGTTATGCGGGATTTAATCCCAATTCTGCCGAATCCTATATCATATTCGAGCTGATGCAGGATAAATATATGGAGCAGAGTGTGCATCTGGCTTCGCTGGTGCAGGAGCAGTTCCGTCATACCTGCCGGCGGGTGGATCGCGGGGTGCACCAGGCCGGTTTCCTGGTGTTGAAAGCCAGTGCCATGCCCAGCGTGCTGATAGAGTTGGGATTCATCTCCACGCCTGCCGAAGAGCGCTACTTGAATACCGCGGAGGGGGTCAGCAACCTTTCCAATGGCATCTACCGCGCTTTCCTGGCCTATAAGCAGGAGCAGGAGCATCGGCCGGTGCATTCGAAGGAACTTCGTCTGGCAGAGCAGAAGCCGTCTCCCGCACCGGAGGTTAAGGAAAAGCCTGCCCCCGACTCTGCATCGGCATCGGGGAAGCCCGTGTTCAAGATACAGATCTTCGCCTCGTCCGAGCTTTTGAAGAGCAATGACAGGCGCCTGAAGGGTTTGAAAGGAGTGGAGCATTTCCGCGAGAATGGCCTTTACAAATACACATACGGTGCTTCGGCCGATTACAATCGGATGTTGCGTATGCGGCGCTCCGTGGCTGGTAAGTTCAAGGAGGCTTTCATCATTGCTTTCAAGGATGGGAAGAAGATGGATATCAACCAGGCCATCCGGGAGTTTAAAGAGAACAGATAAATCTATTAAAGAATCAACCAAAAGAATACGTCATGAAGTATTTTACAAAAGAAGTCAGAATAGGTATTGCAGCTATCATAGCTCTTTGCGTGTTGATATACGGCATCAATTACCTGAAAGGTATCCACCTGTTCAAACCTACCAGCTATTTCTATGTCAAGTTTCAGAATATCAACGGACTGACCAAGTCGAGTCCTGTCTATGCCGACGGCTTCCGGGTGGGCATTGTCCGCGAGTTGTATTATGATTATGACCGCCCCGGCAATGTCGTGGCCGAGATTGACGTGGAGCCGGACTTGCGCATTCCCAAAGGTAGTTCGGCCGAACTGGCCGCCGAGATGTTGGGAGGCGTGCGCATGAATCTTCTCTTGGCCAATAATCCCCGTGAGCGTTATCAGACGGGTGACACTATTCCCGGCGGGCTGAATAGCGGCATGATGGGAGAGGTAGGGCAGTTGGTGCCCCAGCTGAAGCAGATGTTGCCCAAGCTGGATTCCATCATGGCTTCCTTGAATACGCTCTTGGCAGATCCGGCAATTCCTGCCACCTTGCACAATATCGAGCATCTGACAGCCAATCTTTCCGCCACCAGCGGCCAGCTTCATACGTTGATGACCAACGACATTCCTCAGCTGACCGGCAAGCTGAATACCATTGGCGATAACTTTGTCACCATCTCCGGCAACTTGAAAGAGATTGATTATGCCGCTGCCATGCAGAAGGTGGATTCTACATTGGCTAACGTAAAAATGATTACAGATAAACTGGGCCGCAAGGATAATACCATAGGCCTCCTGCTCAATGACCCCAGTTTGTATAATAACTTGAATGCCACCACGGCCAATGCCGCCAGCTTGCTGGAAGATCTGAGATTGCATCCGAAACGCTACGTTCACTTCTCGCTTTTCGGGAAGAAAGATAAGTAATAAAAAGGGCTTATATAGATTTTATCTAAATAAGCAACGCGGAGCGATGAACGAACCAAAGTGCGCACAATAAGACGATATACAGTTATCTTTGCCACTTTCTGCCCTTGTGAAGAAGAAAGGCAGGAATCGTAAAAATGGAATTTAAATATTTGTTTTATAGGAAGTTGTAAAACTGCAATAGCCCCTTTCGAGGGGCTATTTTTATGGAGAGTCATAAGTATCTGAAAGTAAATGCCTTATTGCACTTTTAAAAAAAGCAAGAAAAAACGGATTTGTTTTTCTCGAATAAGATTCCGACTTTTGCAGAGTGTAGAAGTTAGACCTTATCTATAAAAAGTAGTTGTAGTTGTTATGAGTGGTATAGATTATGTGACGCTTTGGAACCGTTGTCTCCAGATTATCCGGGACAATGTTCCTTCGCAGGCATACAAGACGTGGTTCCTCCCCATTAAACCTTTGAAATATGAGGACAAGACGCTGGTTTTGCAGGTGCCGAGCCAGTTCTTCTATGAGTTCTTGGAAGAGCAGTTCATTGACCTGCTCCGCCAGTCCATATATAAGGTGTTCGGGGAAGGGAGCAAGCTGATGTACAACGTGATGGTGGTCAACAATCCGCCCACGACGGTGCCGCTGCCTCCTCATACGGGTCATGCTGCAACTACTCCCGCAAAGCCAGAGGTGAAGGATGTGCCTCGTCAGCCATTGGTGAACGAGCTGGATTCTCATCTGAAGGGAGACTACAACTTTGAGACTTTCATTGAAGGAGAAAGCAACAAACTCTCGCGTAGTGTGGCTGAGGCAGTAGCGCTCAATCCGGCCAAGACCATCTTCAATCCGTTGTTCATCTATGGCGCATCGGGTGTGGGTAAGACACACTTGGTCAATGCCATCGGTACTAAGATTAAGGAGTTGTATCCCAACAAACGGGTGCTGTATGTTTCGGCTCATTTGTTTCAGGTGCAATACACGGACTCTGTGCGCAACAATACGGTCAATGATTTCATCAACTTCTACCAAACCATTGATGTACTTATTATAGACGATATACAGGAGTTCGCGGGAGTGACCAAGACGCAGAATACGTTCTTCCATATCTTCAACCATCTGCACCAGAACGGCAAGCAGTTGATTCTGACCTCGGATCGCTCGCCCGTGTTGCTTCAAGGCGTGGAGGAACGTCTTATCACCCGCTTCAAATGGGGTATGGTGGCCGAACTGGAAAAGCCGACCGTTGAACTTCGTCGTAATATCCTGCTTAATAAAATACGCCGGGATGGGCTTCAATTCCCTTCTGAAGTGGTGGACTACATTGCTGAGAATGTAAGTGATAGTGTCCGCGATTTGGAGGGTATCATCATTTCCATCATGGCTCATGCCACCATCTACAACCGTGACATCGATTTGGAGTTGGCGCAACGCATTGTCAAGAAGGTGACGCACAACGAGAATAAACCTGTCACCGTGGATGGTATCATTCAGGCGGTATGTACCCACTACAACTTGGATCCGTCCATTATTCATACCAAGTCGCGCAAACGTGACGTGGTGCAGGCGCGTCAAGTGGCAATGTATTTGGCCAAGACCCATACCGATTTCTCTACGGCCAGGATAGGAAACTTGATTGGCAACCGGGATCATGCCACGGTGCTTCACGCATGTAAGACCATCAAGGCCTTGCGGGAAGTGGACAAGGCTTTTCAAGTTGAGTTGGATGAGATTCAGGCAGGACTCAAGAATAACGGTTAGTGATGAGTGGTTGGTATGTCCATGCTAACCACTCATCACTCTTATTGCCGGTTTTAGAATCCCTGCTTACGCATGGTTTCCAGCAAAAGTTTGGACATGGCTTCTGCATCTTCCTTCGTATAGCGTACATCGGTGAATACCTGAGCCAGCGTTTCTTTATGATTCTCCAGAATGAATTGCTTGTTTTCGGGCAACGATTCCTTCTCTGCATACAAGCGGTCTATGTCTTCTTGGGTATAGTCATGGTAAGTTTCTTGGTGCACGATGGCTTCCAGGGGGAGTCTGTCCACTTGGGCAGGATGTTCATCGGGCCAGCCAACGGTTATGGTGGCAATGGGGAATACCAGTTCGGGCAATTCCAAAGCCTCGATGATCTGGTCGGGATTGTACGTTGTGGTTCCCAGGTAGCAGATGCCCAATCCTTTTTCTTCGGCAGCCACGCAGAAGGTTTGTGCCACGAGGAGGGCGTCAATGGCACCGGTCACGAACCATTCCAGATTCCCGTAACCGGGATGTGCCTGGCGCTGTTCACACCAACGGGTGAACCGGTGCAGGTCAATGCAGAATGTGAGCACCACAGGAGCAGCTTCTACCATTGGCTGGTGGAAATGCGCGGGAGCCAACCGTGCTTTGCGAGCCGCATCTCGGGTTACCACCACACTATATGCCTGCATATTCCCTACGGTGGAGGCTCGGAATGCAGATTCAAATAAATCATTTAACAAATCTTCCGGGATGTCCTTGGTTTGGTATTTCCGGATTGTCCGTCTTTGCTTTAAACTTTCCATCTGTTTCTTTTTTCCGCAAATATAGGAAAAGAAAACGATACGTTGCTCTTTCTATCCCCAAAAGTTTTCAGTCACGTCCTGCTTTTTATATTTCTTTGTATTATATATAGAGGGAATTATTTTCTGTTTTGGAAAACTTTTCTATATGTGTGATATTATAAGTATCTGATAATTAATGATGTGATTTCCTGGGATGGAAAACTTTCTAAAACCGGAGGAAAAACATTCGTTTTTTCTTTGCCATATTGGAAAACATTCATAGCTTTGCAAACGTGTTCATAAGCTACAAACGCAACTTCTACAGAAAAAACTTTATTTGTTAATACACAATGGAACAAAACGACGTGGAAAAGAAAACGTATTCCTATGATGAAGCCTTTGAAGAATCTTTACGATACTTCCAAGGTGATGAGCTTGCCGCAAGAGTTTGGGTCAACAAATATGCGGTCAAGGACTCTTTCGGGAACATTTACGAGAAGTCCCCGGAGGATATGCACTGGCGCATAGCCAACGAGGTGGCGCGCATTGAGGCCAAGTATCCCAATCCTCTGTCGGCGGAGGAACTTTTCGGTCTGCTGGATCATTTCCGGTACATCGTGCCCCAAGGTAGTCCGATGACCGGTATCGGCAACAACCATCAGGTGGCTTCCCTCTCCAATTGTTTTGTGATTGGCATCGATGGACAGGCCGATTCCTACGGTGCTATCTTCAAGATTGACGAGGAACAGGTCCAGTTGATGAAGCGCCGCGGAGGTGTGGGGCATGACTTGTCTCATATCCGTCCGAAAGGTTCGCCCGTGAAGAATTCCGCCCTGACCTCTACGGGACTGGTTCCTTTCATGGAACGTTATTCGAATTCCACCCGTGAGGTGGCGCAAGACGGACGACGGGGTGCGTTGATGCTGAGTGTATCCATCAAGCATCCTGATGCCGAGGCCTTCATTGATGCCAAGATGACGGAGGGCAAGGTGACGGGGGCCAATGTGTCTGTCAAATTGGATGATGCCTTTATGCAGGCTGCTACGGAGGACAAGCCCTATGTGCAGCAATATCCTATTGATGCGGAGAATCCCGTGGTAAAGAAGGAAATCAGCGCCTCGGCCTTGTGGAAGAAGATTATCCACAATGCATGGAAGTCTGCCGAGCCGGGCGTGCTCTTTTGGGACACCATCTTGCGCGAGTCTGTTCCCGATTGCTATGCCGACCTGGGCTATCGTACGGTTTCCACCAATCCTTGTGGTGAGATTCCTCTCTGTCCGTATGATTCCTGTCGTCTGCTGGCCATCAACCTCTACTCGTATGTGGTGAATCCGTTCAAGCCGGATGCTTATTTTGACTTTGAGCTGTTCAAGAAACACGTGGCTTTGGCCCAGCGCATCATGGATGATATCATCGACTTGGAGCTGGAGAAAATAGAACGGATTCAGGAGAAGATTGATGCGGACCCTGAGAGCGAAGACGTGAAGCATACGGAGCGTACGCTGTGGGAGAAGATTTATAAGAAGAGCGGACAAGGCCGTCGTACGGGTGTAGGCATCACCGCCGAAGGCGACATGCTGGCAGCCATGGGACTGCGGTATGGTACGGAAGAGGCTACAGCGTTCTCCGAACAGGTACACCGTACCATTGCACTGGAGGCCTATCGTTCGTCGGTGCAAATGGCCAAGGAGCGTGGAGCTTTTGAAGTCTATGATACAGAGCGTGAGAAGAACAATCCCTTCATCAACCGCTTGCGCGAGGCTGACCCCGACCTTTACGAGGATATGAAGAAGTATGGCCGGCGCAACATTGCCTGTCTCACCATCGCACCTACCGGCACTACCAGTCTGATGACGCAGACCACTTCGGGTATCGAACCTGTTTTCCTGCCCGTCTACAAGCGTCGCCGCAAGGTGAATCCCAACGACACGAACGTGCATATAGATTTCGTGGACGAGACGGGGGATGCCTTCGAGGAATACATTGTTTTCCATCCCAAGTTTGTTACTTGGATGGAGGCGCAGGGACTGAATCCCGCCAAGAAATATACCCAGGAAGAGATTGATGACTTGGTCAAGCAGTCTCCTTATTATAAAGCCACTTCCAATGATGTGGATTGGCTGATGAAGGTGAAGATGCAGGGACGCATCCAGCAATGGGTGGACCACTCCATCAGCGTTACCATCAACCTGCCGCACGATGTGGACGAGGATTTGGTGAACCGTCTCTATGTGGAGGCCTGGCGTTCGGGGTGTAAGGGCTGTACCGTCTATCGCGACGGCTCCCGTTCGGGCGTATTGCTTTCTACCAAGAACGACAAGAAAGATGAAATGCCTCCGTGTAAGCCGCCTACGATTGTGGAAACCCGTCCGAAGGTCTTGGAAGCCGACGTGGTCCGTTTCCAGAACAACAAGGAAAAATGGGTGGCTTTTGTCGGCTTGCTGAACGGACATCCTTACGAAATCTTTACCGGTGTGCTGGATGACGAGGAAGGAATTGTTCTGCCCAAGAGTGTCACTTCGGGTCACATCATCAAGAACTACGATGAAGACGGACGCAAGCACTACGACTTCCAGTTCGAGAACAAACGCGGCTACAAGGTCACTATCGAGGGCCTGTCCGAGAAGTTCAACAAGGAGTATTGGAACTACGCCAAGCTTATCTCCGGCGTGTTGCGTTATCGTATGCCCATCGAGCAGGTCATCAAGCTGGTCAGCTCACTCCAGTTGGACAATGAGAGTATCAATACCTGGAAGAACGGTGTGGAGCGTGCTTTGAAGAAATACGTTACCGACGGTACCGAACTGAAAGGTCAGAAGTGTCCCAACTGTGGCAACGAGACCTTGGTCTACCAGGAAGGTTGTCTCATCTGTAAGACTTGTGGTGCATCGCGATGCGGATAATGCATGGCTATATTGTACTGAAAGGCCTGTGCTTCTACGCCCGTCACGGCGTGGGGGCACAGGAAACCCTTGTTGGCAATGAGTTCACTGTGGATCTCCGCCTGCGTACCGACCTGACAAAGGCTATAGAGACGGATGAAGTGAATGATACCCTCAGCTATGCCGATGTGTTCGAAGCCGTGAAGGACGAGATGTCGCATCCTTCCCGATTGTTAGAACACGTGGCCGGGCGTATTGCCCGACGGCTTTTCTATGACTTCCCCGCATTGGATGGGATAGAGTTAAAGCTGATGAAACGCAATCCACCGATGGGAGCGGATATAGACAGTGCCGGCGTGGAACTGGCTTTGGAAAGGTAAGCAATTTATTTACGGAAAAACACGCCTGAACTTACGTAGAATACGGCAAAACATTGTAATTTTGCACTTGATTTTGAATTAAAATTGAAGAAAAGTGCAACTCTCCATATACAGTTATTCCCTTTGTATCGCCTTGCCGTTGATGTTGTTCTTCGGCTTTTATTTTCTCTTTGCCAAGACGCCGGAGAAAACCATCTTCGAGAATTACCTGCGCTTCCGGCGGATTATGGGAATAGCGTTGCTGCTGCTTGCCGCCAATTATTCGGTACATTTCTTTTTCGGCATCCGGTTTGAGGATGTCAATGCCGCCATACTGATGAACCTGTCCACTTATTTCCTGTGTTATTGGTTGTTCAGTTCGGCACTCACCACGCTGCTCGACCGCTTCTACATCACGCGGTGGCGGTTGCGGACCCACCTCGGCCTGTGGGTGCTGTTCTCCATCCTCTCCGGGGTGATATTGCTCCTGTTGCCGGATGGAACCATGCAGAAAATCGGATTGGTTGTCATGGCGGCATAACTGATTGGCTACGGGCTTTTCCTTGTCCGCAGGTTGTTGCTGGCCTATTACAAGGCGGTACGCATTTTCAATGACACGCATTCGGATGACATCGGGTCGTATATCCGATGGATGTCCGTCTTTACCTGGTGGGCTGTCATATTCGGCATAAGTTGCGGACTGCTTACCTTCCTGCCCGATGAGTGGGTATTCGTCTGGATTCTCTCGTCCGTGCCCTTTTACATTTATCTTTATTATTGCTATCAGAACTACCTGCTGTTTTACGAACAGGTGGAAAGTGTCATGCAAAGCGAAATAACCTCCGAGGAAGAAATCCTGTGTGAAACAAAGCCGGAAGAGACGCAGGAACAGGAACGGGAGTCACCTTCCTACCATGCAGAGATAGCGGAGAAAATCAAGGAATGGGTAGGCAAGGACGGGTATGTCCGTCCCGGCCTTACCATCAAGGAACTTTCGGATATACTTCATACCAACCGTACCTACCTGTCAGAATACATCCGGACCACTTATAACATGTCATTCCGCGATTGGATTATCGGGCTGCGCATCGAATATGCCAAACGTTTGCTTGTGCAATATCAGGCATGGACGGTTGCCGACGTTGCGGAAAAATCCGGCTTCCAGTCCCCAAGCCATTTTATCCGTCTGTTCAAGGAAAACGCAGGCTGTACCCCTGTCAAATGGAGGAAAACAGAAACGGAATAAGAGGATTTTGCCAACGAGGGGAAATAGCCTAAACAACAAAAAATAGCCTGAGCGACAAAATCAAAATAGCCCAAACGACAAAGATGTGTGATTCTGACAATTAAGACAATTTTTAGAATTAGAAAACGGAAATAAGTGAGATATTATTGCTTAATTTATAGACTTGAATTTGTGTCTGAAACCAAAAACAGCCTATAAATATGAGCAAAAGAACCTATTTTCACATCCTGTTTTTGTGGCTGACAGTGGCGGTTCCGCCCGTCTTTGCCGGACAGAAAGCGGACACCACCTATACCTTCCGCTTCGTGCCGCAGAAGGATATGTTCTATGTGCCGTGGAATGGCAATGACACGGAACTTGCAAGTTTGTTGGAGTGCATAGAAAGCCACAAAACAGACATCCTCGCCGGCAACCTGCCGTTCTATGTAGACGGCTACTGCAACTCCCTTGACAACGAAAGAGACAACCTGCGCGTCGCCGCCATCCGTTCCAACCGCGTGAAGTCGGAACTGATCGTGCGCGGCGGAATCAAAGAAGAATGCTTCATCACCAAGAACCATGCTGCCGACGGTGATTTCGTCACCGTCCGTTTGACGGTACCTGTCCCGGAAACAGCTGCTGTTGAAGAAACGGAGGACCGGCATAAAGCCGAAGAAGAACGCCTTGCCACCGAACGTACCGAACAGGAACGGCTTGCCGAAGAGCAGCGAAAAGCGGAAGAAGCCCGACTTGCCGCTGAAAAGGTAGAAGTCGGGAAAGAGGCTCAACAAAATACACTTGCCGACACGCCGTCGGAAACCAACCCCCCAATAGATTATCATCTCTCCCTGCGTGCCAACCTGCTGCGCTGGGCGACACTTACACCCGACTTGGGATTGGAGTGGCGCATCCGTCCGTCATGGGGAATCCTCGTGAACGGCTCGTGGACATCATGGTCGTGGAACGACAAGGGCAGGCGGTACGCCCTGTGGGAAGTATCGCCCGAAGTGCGCTACTATATGGGTAAGGAGAAGCGCGGCTACCTCGGCGCAATGTTCAAGGCGGGCGAGTTCCACTACAAGCTCTCCGGCACAGGCAAGCAAGGCGACCTGATGGGCGGAGGCATTACAGGCGGCTACCGGCTTAGGCTGAACGATGCTCTGTCGCTCGACTTCTCGCTGGCGCTCGGCTCTCTGCATGCAGACTATGAGAAATATGAGGTTATTGACGGTGTGCGTGTGCGCCGTGGAAATGATACAAAAAACTGGTGGGGTCCGGTAAACGCGGGTGTCACCCTTGTCTGGACGCTATTCTAAGAAAGGAGGTCAATGTATGAAAGCAAAACGAACTATAATAGTAGGTATGGCAGTCCTGTTGCTGTCTTCCTGCGTGAAGGATGAACTTTACAATACGCCGCATCCCGACAAGGGGGCTGTCACCGTCAGCCTGACGGGACTGTCGGCAGACGATAATTATGTGCTCGACATCGACGGAAAGATTACCGACATCGCCGGTTCGCCGTTTGCCTGTCCTGACCTGCTCTTGCCGGGGGCGCACAGTATGGTAATCTATAACCGTGCCGAGGGTTTCACCATCAGCGGACGGATGGCGCAGGTCCACACATAGGACAACCAAACTCGTGCGGACGGTGCGCCGATTATCCCCTTGCCGGGCTATTTGAAGACCGTCAGTCAGGAGATAACCGTCACAGCTGACGACACCCTGCGCATTACCCCTATGCCGCAGCAACGGGTGCGCGACCTGCACATCGAGTTCACCGTGACACAGGGACGCCCCGAACTGATACAGACCGTGACCGCCACACTCAGCGGTATAGCCGGCGCCTTCGACCTGGAAGCGGGGCAGACCACGGGCGAACCTGCCTCTACCGTAGTGGCCTTCACCCGCGACGGCGACAAACTCACTGCCGATACCCGGCTGCTGGGGACAATGGGAACCGCGCAGACTTTGGTGCTGGGCATCGCCTTCGTGGACGACGGGCGTACCCAACGGACAGAAGTAGACCTGACGGAAGCCCTTGCAGAGTTTAACGGCGACATGACCACCGCCTACCGCGTGACCGGCACACTGGAAACGCCTGTCGGCATGGAGGAAGCCACCGCTGAAATCACCGGATGGGAAACGGTGGACGGAGACGATGTGAACGTAGAAATGTAGGTGGAGAATTGAGAATTAAGAATGGAGAATTGAGAATTAAGAATTTAAAGATATGAAGACAAGATTATTCGCTTTGGCAGCCTTGGGCATCGTGCTCACTGCCTGCACCAACGACAACGAAGTGATGAACAATGGCCCCGTGGCCGCAGTGATTAATGCCGAAATATCCGATGCCGTGGCCACCCGTGCCAGCGGCACCACATGGGGAGATGCGGACGAGATAGGTGTCTCCGAAAACCGTTTCGGCTATACCAACGTCCTTTATCGGAGGGCAAACGGGAAGTTTGAACCGGCGGGGAGCACCATCTACTTCCACGATGACGCCCCGACCACCTTTTCCGCCTACTATCCCTACAACAGCAACGGCGGGACGCTGACTGTCACCACCGATGCCACGGCGCAGCAGAACCAGCCCGCCATCGACTTCCTCTATGCCACCGGAGCCATCGCCGGCACGGACTCTCCCGAAGTGAACTTCCGGAACGAGAATGCCGCAGGCGGGAACGACCCGGCGCTGGACCACTCCTTCCACCACTGCATGAGCCAGCTTACCCTCACCTTCGAGGCAGGCGAAGGCGTGGACTTCTCCACCATCCGGCCCACCGCCTACACGCTCTCCGGGCTGGTGCTGACGGGCAGCTTCGACACCACTACCGGCACAGCCAAGGCGGATGACGGCGCACAGGCAGCCGACCTTATTATGCCGATAGGCAGTCCGCTCACCTCGTCGGTCATCCTCTTCCCGCAGACCCGGGCAAGCATTGACCTGACCGTGGTGTACAACGACAACGAATACAACGCCACACTCACCGTTCCCGACGGTGCACTGAAGGCGGGCAACAACTACACCTACACCGTTACCGTCCGCAACAAGGACCTGAGCATCGGCTCTGCCGATATTACCGCCTGGAATCCGGTAAACGGGGGCGATGTGTACGCAGACCTCTGAGCGAGGCGACCCTAACAGATTGTAAAACAAGAGCGTTCTTTGAAAGATTTGTGTGAGGAGGAGGCGGATTCTCAAGAAAAAGCATTACCTTTGTGCCGTAAACCAACAGAGAAAGGAGAAAGATTATGGCAAGAGCAATCAGAGAAACCCCCGTGCTTTATGGGAAAGACGCGGAACGCTTCCAGAAAGAAATGAAGCGCGTGGAAAACATGACCGTCGAAGAACGTCAGGCAAACCGGGAAAAGGCGCGTAAGGCTTACGAGAAATTGGTGACCGAAATTCAATACGCAAAAGCTTGATGCCTATGATACTGGTAGAACTGACAACTGACCACGATTTAAAGCCATTCGATTGCGGCGATGCCGATTTGAATGGCTTTTTGATGGATAATGCCAAATTCTTTGCTGAAAAGCGGATAGGCAAAACCTTTCTCTTGATGGACGGTGATGTCATTGCTGCCTATTTTTGTTTGTTCAACGACAAGATTTCGCGTCTTGAAGCCTCAAACAGTGCGTGGCGTAAAGTAAAGAAGCTGTTTCCGCACGGCAAACATTTTTGCAGCTACCCGGCTGTTAAGATAGGACGCTTCGCCGTGGCCAAGGATTACCACCATACGGGAGTGGGCAGCGAATTGATATGGTCGGTGAAGCACATACTGAATGCGGAAACTTCCAGTTCCACTTTTCGCTTCCTTACCGTTGACGCTTATCTCTCCGCCGTTCCCTTTTACGAAAAAAACGGTTTCAAAATGTTAGTTGCCAATGATAGTGATTCTCATACCCGCCTCATGTTTTTCGATATGATGGAACTATAATCTATCCTTCTTCCTCCCCCAAATCTCTCAAAGCCCGCTCATAAACCAATAACCCTATTTATGAGCGACATGAAACATACCTTATTATTACTCTGTGCCGCGGCGTCGGCCTTGACCGCCTGCACCCAAGACGAACTGAGCAACGGCACTTTGCCCGAAGGCGAATACCCGTTGATTATCAACGCCACTGGTCTGCAAGCCGTGGCAACCCCTACTGCCACCCGTGCCACCGTGGACGGCGACTGGCAAGGCGTAACGACCGTAGCCCTCAGCGTGGGCGGCACGGTGAAGGAATACAACGTGACGGCATCCGATGCCGACGGCTACAAGACCGCTACCCTAAGCAGCAACACTGACCCGTTCTGGTGGACGAGCCGCGACCCGATTACCGTCAGCGCATGGTGGCCCTACGCCACGACGATGCCCGATGTGGTAGTGAAATCCGACCAACGCACGCAAGCTGACTTTGCAGCCAGCGACTTCTTCATCTCCGCCGAGAACCAGACCGTGCAGTTCGACAACCCGACTTTGACCTTCAGCCACCGCACGGCGCGTATAACGGTTAATCTTGAAGAGGGAAACGGCATCACGAGCGTAATGGGAGCCGATGTTTATGTGACCGGCCTCTCTACGGACGGCGGCAATCCGGCATCCATCAGCACCTACACATCGGGCAACGACACCTACGAGGCGCTGGCCGCACCGCAGACCGTAAAGGCAAACACACCTTTCATAGCAGTGGACTTGAACGGCGGCACCTTCTACTTCCGTCCGCAGAGCGATGTGGTGCTGGAAGCCAATAGCCGCTACACCTACACCGTCCGTGTTACTGCCAAGGGGCTGGAATTGGTAGGCTGCACCATCACCGGCTGGACCGAGGGCGGCGGTGAGAGCGGCACGGCAGAGGATTTGGGCTTTACCTACAATGCGAACACCCATACCTACTCCGTCTATACACCCGACGGCCTGACGGAATGGGCAGAAGCCGCACAAAGCGACCCCTCGCTGAACTGCACCTTGGCCGAAGACATCAATATGGCGGGCAAGGAGTGGACACCAATAGGTAATAGCTTTCAAACATACAACGGCACTTTTGACGGACAGGGGTACAGCATCACGGGATTAAATGCTCCCTCGCTTTTTGGAGGAACAGGAGAAAGTGCAACGGTAAAGAATCTGCAACTCGTGGATGTGGAATTATACGAATCAGGCGGAGGTACAGCCGGTATAGTGGTTAATAATTATGGTCAAGTCATTGCCTGCTCCGTAACGGGGAAGATTGACGCTTTCAGTGCTGTCAGTGGTATAGCCTACGCAAATCAAGGCAGCATCACCGCCTGCTGGTTCGACGGAACATTAAAAGAGAATGCAAGTGGAGGTATAGTAAATTATAATTTTAGCATTGGTTCTATAACAGCTTGCTATTGGCGTGCTAAAACAGACAAAGGAGTATACAATAATCAAGGAGGCACAGTAGATGCCACGAAGGTGAATGACGGCGAATCGTGGCTGACCGCTGTTGATGGCATGAATAAAGCCCTTACTGACAACGACTATAAATGGGAACTCAGTGCGGACGGTCTGCCCGAGCTGAAAAGGAAATAAAAACAGAACGATATGAAACGATATACCATACATACATTCTCGGCACTCGCCCTGCTCCTTGCGGCCACCGCCTGCACGCAGGACGATGCGGGTCTGCTCCCCGAAGCATCGGAGGGCACACCCATGACCTTTACCGCCACAGGGCTGACCCCGGTAACCGCTACCCGCGCCACGGTGGACGGCGACTGGGAGGGCGTGACCATGGTTGCCGTCCAAATAGGCAGCGAAGTGAAAGCATACCGCGTGACCCCCTCTGCCGACCGCCTTACCGCCACCCTCAGCAGCGACGACCCGTACTATTGGATGGGAACGGATGCCGTCAGCGTATCGGCATGGTGGCCCTATACGGACGGAGATACCGCGATGCCCGCCGTGGTGGTGCAGGCAGACCAGAGCAGCGACGGATATGCCAAGAGCGACCACATCGGCGTGGCGGAGAAACTGTTGCATTACAACGGAGGCACACCCACGCTCGCTTTCACGCATCGCACCGCCCGCATCAGCCTCACGCTGTCGGGCAGCACATCGGATGTCAGTTCCGTGCGCCTGACGAACCTCTCCACCGCCGACGGCAACCCCGGCGAGATAATCGCCCACCACGCAGGGAACGGTACCTACGAATCCCTCGTCGTCCCGCAAAGCGTGGATCAGGGCACAGCGTTCGTCACCATCTCCACCACCGGCGGCAAGACCTACGCCTACCGGATGCAAGGGAGCGCCAAATGGGAGGCAGGCTCGGAGTACGAGTATGCGATAAGGATTGAGTAGAGTTGCCGCAATTCGGTCTTCTGCACGAAGAGTACGCACTAACGACTATATCTGCTTGACCGATATGGCTCATTATAAAGATAAAGAAAGGACAAACTACATTATTCAGAACTGGATGCGGTTGCGCAGCACCATTGATTTCTTGGGATTATGGGAAAGTATCAACAACCCACTGTTTAAAAGCATCGAATTCGATGCCTTTATTCTGTCAAGTGCATGGCAATGTAAATCAAAAAGGGGGGCGTGTCGAAACGCTGAATATTTATCTGTGTTTCGATAGGCCCCCTCGTTTTCTACTTTGATTTTGCTGTTCATATTTCCATGTTTCTACTTTTTTACAAATACTGTTTGAGTTAAATGGTTAAATTAACGTAATAAATAGGGGCGTTTGGGGGAAAAAACATATCTTTAATGGTTATGTTTTGCAACAAATATCAAATAACGGATTGTATAAAACGGTAATTCTCAGTGATGTGGATATTTTTTTTGTAAAAAGTATAATTCGTATTTATTGACCATTTACTATTTCTTCGCTTCTCCTCTCTTTCTCCTCTCTTTTTGGTCTCTTTTTGGTCTCTTTTTAGTCTCTTTCGGAAAAGGCGCGGAAAGGGATGCATAAAAGACGTGCATAAGTTAATGAAATATGCTGATATGTGGGAATAAATGTTTACTAAAAAACGACAATTGCTCTTTCCGCCTTCCTCGCCATGCGTAATGGGCAGACCTAATGCATGTATGTTATTGACGAAAAAGAGAGGGCGTGCCGAAACTCAAAAGAGACTGACAATTTGTTATTCTTTAGACGCGGATCATGCGGATTTAGCGGATTTCATAAATTAATAATCCGCATCATCCGCTAAATCCGCGTCTAAAAGATTGTCCTTTCCCGTTTTGACACACCTTCTCTTTGTGGTACTTAAGTTAGGTGTTCAGAATCTCAAATTTAGTACGACCGTGCGAAGATAACCCGGCAGGGTGAGGGCTTGCCTGTCACCATGCACTTGCCCGGCTCTTTGTCACCCGGCAGGTACGAATCGAAGGGAATGCAGCGGATGGTAGCCTTGGTCTCTTCCTTGATACGCTCTTCGGTTTCGGTGGTGCCGTCCCAGTGGGCCAGGATGAAGCCGCCTTCCTCGATTTTCTCCTTGAACTCGTCGTAAGTATCCACGCTGGTGATGCGGGCGTTGCGGTAGTTCAGCGCCTTCTGGTAGACGTTCTTCTGAATCTCTTCCAGCAGGTCCTTGACATACTGCTCGATGCCGTCGCAGGTGCGGGTTTCCTTCTCCAGCGTGTCGCGGCGCATCACCTCGATGGTGTTGTTCTCCAGGTCGCGGCCACCCATTACGAGACGGACGGGTACACCCTTCACCTCGTAGTCGGCAAACTTGAAGCCCGGACGCTTGTTGTCGGCATTGTCATACTTCACGCTGATGCCCAGTTCCTTGAGGCGGCTGACGATGCCGGCCACCTTCTCGTCGATCTGATGCAACTGCTCCTGGCTCTTGTAGATGGGTACGATGACCACCTGGATGGGAGCCAAATGTGGCGGCAATACCAGGCCGTTGTCGTCGGAGTGGGTCATGATGAGGGCACCCATCAGGCGGGTAGATACGCCCCAGGACGTAGCCCATACATATTCCAGTTGGTTGTCCTTGTTGACAAACTGTACATTGAATGCCTTGGCAAAGTTCTGACCCAAGAAGTGCGACGTACCGCTCTGGAGAGCCTTGCCGTCCTGCATCATGGCCTCGATGGTATAGGTGTTCAGCGCACCGGCAAAGCGTTCGTTGGCCGACTTGACGCCCTTGATGACGGGCACAGCCATATATTTCTCGGCAAAGTCTGCATAGACGTTCAGCATCTTGACGGCTTCAGCTTCGGCTTCCTCTTTCGTGGCGTGAGCCGTGTGGCCTTCCTGCCACAGGAATTCGGCGGTACGCAGGAAGAGGCGGGTGCGCATCTCCCAGCGGAACACGTTGGCCCACTGGTTGACCAGGATGGGCAGGTCACGGTAGGAGTTGATCCAGTTCTTGTACGTATTCCAGATGATGGTTTCCGAAGTGGGGCGGATGATCAGTTCTTCTTCCAGCTTGGCTTCGGGATCTACCACGACACCTCCGCCGTTGGGGTCATTCTTCAGGCGATAGTGGGTGACGACGGCACATTCCTTGGCAAATCCCTCCACATGCTCTGCCTCACGGCTGAGGAAGGATTTCGGGATGAGCAGGGGGAAGTAGGCATTGACATGGCCTGTCTCCTTGAACATATCATCCAGCTGACGTTGCATCTTTTCCCAGATGGCATATCCGTAAGGCTTGATGACCATACAGCCACGCACGGCGGACTGCTCGGCCAGGTCGGATTTCACCACCAGTTCGTTGTACCATTGCGAATAGTTCTCGCTGCGCTTGGTAAGATTCTTTAATTCTACTGCCATTGTTGTTTCTTGTTATATTATTGTTGTTTTCGTTCTTGTTTTTACCCGGTAGATTATTGGGCGTGCAAAGTTACAACATTTTGGCGAACACTTGTCTTTTTTGACGGATTTACAACCACTTTTTCACGATAGTTTCTGTCCGGTTCCAGAGTTCCTGCATCTGCCGGTGCTTCGTATATTTCTCCGAGAGCGGTTTGGCGTGTCCGCTCACGTTGAAAGTGCCGGTGCGTTGTCCGGCATCCTCGTCCAGCAAGAGACGGATGGCGGTATCGGCACCTTGGCGGGGCGTGCGGATGAAGGGGCGGAAGAAGAGGTCTGTCAGCGGGTCGAACCACATGTGCATGGTGATGATGTCCGTGGATACGATGCCCGGATCGGCGGCGTTGACCACGATGCCGCGCTCCCGGACGCGGGCAGCCAGATCGAGGGTGAAGAGGGTCAGAGCCAGTTTGGTATTACTATAGATGGGAATGCGCCAGAACCCTCCTTTTCGTCCGCGGGTGAAGAAGTCGGGGAAGTCCAGGTGGCCGATGGCGTACGTGCATGACACCATATTGACCACCCGGCTGCCTTGTCCCATCAGGGGAAGCAGCTTGCGCGTCAGCAGGTAGGGACCCACATAGTTGACACTGACTGTGCGCTCCAGACCGTCCTCGGTGATGTGTCGGCCGGTCTCCATCGTTCCTGCGCAGTTCATCAGGAGGGTGAGGGGCGTTCCCTCGCTCAAAAGCATGTTGGCAAAGTCGGCTACGGACGCCAAGGATGCCAGGTCCAACCGGCGTACTTCAATGCTCAGGTCGGGCCGGTCGTGGAGTAAGGTGCGGCGGACGGCCTCGGCCTTTTGCTTGCGGCAGGAAGCCATGATGACATGATAGCCGGCTTGAGCCACCGCACGGGTGATTTCGGTACCCATGCCTCCATCCGCACCGGTGATGACGGCCAGTGGGCGGGCGGTTGATTCGTTATTTTCCATCGGTGGCTTGGCGTTTTTCGATTTGTTCTATCTCTTTCTTCAGGCAAGGAGGCAATTCCTCTTGCAGATGCTGGTGGCAGGCCATGTCGATGGTGTACATGCGGGCGATGCAATAGTTGCTATGCTTGCAGTTGCACCGGGCTTCCTCTTCGGCCTTCATACGGTTGACGAAGCCGGGTTCGTTCAGCAGGGCACGCCCCATCTGTACGGCCTCGAAGCCGTCATCCAGCACCTCGTCAATCTTCCGGCGGGCTACCAGGCCGCCTACGTAGACAAGGGGCATCTTAATCTCTTTTCGGAAACGCAGGGCATCCTCCAGGAAGTAGGCCTCCTTGAAAGGAACCGTGGGAATCATATATTTGCCCACCATCCGCACGCCGTATTTCAACCACCAGCAGGTCATGTAGTGCGTCATGGTGCGGATGGGCATTTCGCCGCGCATCACATACATCGGCGCCTTGCTGACGAAACCGCCGCTCAGCACCAAGGCATGTGCGCCGCTCTGCTCCAGACGCCGGGCCACTTGCAGGCTCTCGTCTATGTCCATGCCGCCCCGGAAACCGTCGCGCATGTTCATCTTGACCAATACGGCCATGTCGTTGCCGGCAGCCTTCATCACCTCGTCCATCACCATGTCCATGAAGCGCATGCGGTTCTCCAGCGAGCCGCCGAACTGGTCCTTGCGATGGTTGGTGGAGAGAGAGAGGAATTGGCTGATGAGGTAGCCGTGTCCGGCATGGATTTCCACGGCGTCAAAGCCCGATTCGCGGGCCAGGTTGACGGCACGTCCGTAGGCGCGGGCCATCTCGGGCAACTCATCGGCACGCAGGCCGCGCACGAAGGTGGGGGAGTAGAGATTGAATCCGGTGGAGGCTCCCACAGGGGTGCAGCCGCAGATGCTTTTGTGTGACATGTTGCCGCAGTGTCCCAATTGGATGCTTGCCGCGGCGCCTTCTGCATGTACGGCATCTGTCAGTTCGCGCAGGCCCGGCACAATCTCGGGGCGCATCCAGAGTTGGCGGTCAAAGGAAAGGCCGCTACGGGTGACGGCGGCGTATGCCACCGTGGTCATGCCCACGCCGCCGGCGGCCACAGACTTATGGTAGTCCAAGAGTTGTTGCGAGGGCTTGTTGCCCGGACACATGCTCTCGAAGGCGGCCGAGCGGATGGTGCGGTTGCGCAGCGTCAGCGGGCCGAGGGTGACCGGGGTGAATAGTTTCGAAGTACTCATTTTTTAGCGATTAGTGATTAGTGGTTAGTGGTGAGTGATTAGTGGTTAGTGGTTGGCAACTAGTCGTTAATCACTCGCCACTAATCGCTTTTATTAATATATATAAGGTATGATTCGTTTCCTTTTTCCCACGGCCTCGGCACCGAATTCCTCTATATACCTATTATATATGGCATTGGCGCGGGGCACCAGGTTGGCGGCCGTCCACCACACGAAGACCCATGCGGCGGGCGAGGCGGTCAGCAGGGCAAAGCCTGTCCATTCCACCAGTTCGCCGAAGTAGTTGGCCGAGGTGACATATTTGTAGACTCCGCGCGCAGGCAGGTAGTGGCGTGTGTCGCCGGGTTTGCGCAGGTGGCGGATGACGTGGTCGGAGTGCAGGTTGATGCCCATCCCGACAAAGAAGAGGAGGAGCCCGATGAGGGCGTGCGGTTCTGCCAGGTAGCCGATGCCCGTGCCGAGGGGCACGCTGGGGAACCAGAAGATGCCTCCTGCCTGCATCACCCCGTTGAGCACATTGAACACGATGCCCATCATCATGATGCTGACGGGCATGCGGCTCTTTCCTTTCATCAGGAAGGGGAAGATGAACGATCGTTGCAAGTAGTGCAGCTGGAAGAGCAGGAAGAAAAGGTACTGTGGCATCGTGAATCCCGTGCCGCTCTGTGCCCAAAGGACGAACATCACGATGAATACCGGGGCCTCCATCAACACCCAGCCCAGCTTGTTGTGGACGCTGGGACCCCAGTGGGCGGTGCGGAAAATGCCATAACCTGCGCGGACGAAGTAAAGCGAGATGAACACGATGAGAGCCACGCCGGACATGACATATAAAAAGGTTTGAAATGTTTCTTGGCTCATATTCTTTGATTTAAGCGGCGCAAAGATACGGAAAGATTCGGGTATAAACAAATCCTCCTCTTCCGCGTTTCGGAATAAATCCCGGCATTTCTCAAATAGGACATGAACAATCCCGTTTTGGCATTGTTATTGTAGGATAACCAAGAGAAAGAAATTGAATTTATAAACCTAAACAAAAAGAATTATGAGAAAATTTATCGCATTCGTGGCATTGACCCTGGTAAGTATGGCTGCAACAGCCGTGTATGCCCAACAAGTTCCTTCCGATTCGGTCTTGCACGCCGTGGCCGTACAGGCTTTGAAGGAGAACAAATTCGTAGTGGAAGCCGACCGGCTGATTTTCAAACAAGGGGACGTGGCCTATGTCAACTCCAACACCAATTTCATAAAAGTGGACGGTGAGAAAGGCACGGTGCAGGTTGCTTTCAACAATACCCCGTTTGCAGGCCCCAACGGCATAGGTGGCATCACAGTGGACGGCAGGGTGTCCGGCATCAAGGTCAAGGAAAGCAAAAGGGGAATCGTCACCTATAGTTTCAACGTGCAAGGTTCGGGCATATCCGCCCAGGTGTTCCTGACGCTGAACCGTGGCAACAATCAGGCGACGGTGAATGTCAGCCCGAACTTCAATTCGCGCAACCTCACGTTGAGCGGTGAACTTGTCCCGTTGGAGGAATCCACCATTTTCAAGGCGCGTTCGCTTTGAAATGTTCCTTCTTTTTTCGTATTTTTGCGCCCATGAAAGCAAGGAATCTATTGATACTCTTGGGCGGATTGTTCATGCTGCCCCTTTATTTCAGTTCATGCGCCGTGGACCGCTGGGCCGCGTATGCCGAACGGACGCAGACGGACCGTTGGATAGACGACACGATGCGGGTGTGGTATTATTGGAATCAGGATATTCCCCATACCAATGACCTGAACTATTTCAGTGCCCCGTTCGAGTTCTTCGCCTCCCTCCTTTCCGACAAGGACGGGAAGGAGGGACGGGCCTATTCCACCATCGATAGTCTGGAAAGCCATACCCGCAGCATTCCGTATACGGACTACAGCTATGGTTTCCAGTTCACTACCAACCGGGCCGAGGACAATGACACGGCTTTGTATGCCCACTTGCTTTATGTGACGCCGGACAGTCCTGCCGGAGAGATTGGTTTGGAGCGGGGCGACTGGATTTTGGAGATGGACGGAGAACCGATAACCCAAGATAACTACACGCGCCTGTATGGAGGCGGGAGCATGCAGGTGACCGTGGGCTATTATGATGCGGTCCTGGACACCGTCCTGCCATACGCCGAGCCGCGAATTCTTCCGGGGGCCCGTGCCATCAGCGACAATCCGGTGCATTACCGCAATGTCTATGTCTCTGGTGGCCGCAGGGTGGGGTATTTGGTTTATAATCACTTCACTTCCGGCTTGTCAGACACAAGTGGCGAATTCGACGAAACATTGCGCGAGGCTTTCCGCTACTTTGCCTCCCGGCAGGTGAATGAGTTCGTGTTGGACTTGCGTTATAACAACGGAGGACAGTTGTCATGTGCCGAATTGCTTTGCGCCATGCTGGCGCCTGCTTCCGCATTGGGCCAGCCGTTTGGCTATTTGGAATTCAATACGAATTTCGTGGAGCGGGAGACTCCTTTCTATCTGGAGGAAAGCCTGATAGGGGACGGAGTCAATCTGGATCTTTCCCGGCTTTATGTGCTGACCGGTAGTGAGACGGCTTCCGCTTCGGAGATGCTGATCAATTGTTTGAAACCTTATATGGAGGTCGTGCAGATAGGAGGCGTCACCGAGGGCAAGAATGTGGGCTCCATGACGTTTGTCAATCAGGAACTGATGTTGTCCATGTCTCCTATCGTCTGCAAGATTTATAATGCTCGCGGCGAGTCGGATTACGAACAAGGTCTCCAGCCGGATTTCCCGTTGGATGAGAACAGCGACTTGGCCCGTTTCCTGCCTTTCGGCGATCCGAATGAACTGATGCTGTACACGGCTTTGGGATTGATCAGTGGTGATATTCCCACCGCTCCTTCCACAGCTTCCGGCATGAAGACGGTAGTGAAATCTAATTCGGTGGCCCGTCGGGCGACATCGGCCGTGCAGATAGATAAGTGAAAATGCGATAGCTCTATCGTCGGCCTTCGATAGCTCTATCGTCAGCTGTCGATAGCCCTTTCATCATTCGATGATAGCCCTTTCGTTTTTTTGAGTTTTTGAGTTCAAGATGTCACCCTTGGCAATGATGTTGCCAAGGGTGACATCTTTATATACCTGTTTATATACCTGCTAATGTTAACCAGTGTTATTAAAGTATCAGCTAATTAGCCTAATTGTACCTTGAAACGTTCTTTTTAGTGCTTTTATGTCAAAAAATCCTATTAGGTGGTACAAGTATTGGCAATTTATTTCTACATTTGTGAGGAAGTTCATAGAAGACTGAATAGTGAACATTATTAGAAAAGAAATATATAATAGAAATTGCTTATGTCACAGATTATTGGACATATTTCGCAGGTAATCGGACCTGTAGTCGACGTCTACTTTGAGACGCCGGAAACTGAAGCCGAATTGGTGTTGCCCAGTATTCATGATGCACTGGAGATCAAGCGGCCCAATGGTAAGCGGCTGATTGTGGAGGTGCAGCAGCACATCGGTGAGAACACGGTCCGTACGGTGGCTATGGACAGTACGGACGGTCTGCAACGAGGCATGAAGGTGCGCCCGTTGGGAGGTTCTATTACCATGCCTGTGGGTGACCAGATTAAAGGCCGCCTGATGAATGTCGTGGGTGACTCCATTGACGGTATGAGGGAACTGAATCGTGAGGGCGCGTACCCCATCCATCGGGAGCCGCCTAAGTTCGAGGACTTGACAACGGTGCAGGAAGTGCTGTACACGGGTATCAAGGTGATTGACTTGCTGGAGCCTTATAGTAAGGGCGGTAAGATCGGTCTGTTCGGTGGTGCCGGTGTGGGCAAGACGGTGTTGATTCAGGAGCTGATCAACAACATTGCCAAGAAGCAGCACGGTTTCTCCGTGTTTGCCGGTGTGGGCGAGCGTACTCGTGAAGGTAATGACCTGTTGCGTGAGATGATTGAATCCGGCGTTATCCGTTATGGCGAGGAATTCAAGAAGAGCATGGAAGAGGGTAATTGGGACCTGTCGAAGGTAGACTACGACGAAGTGGCCAAGTCGCAGGTAACCTTGGTGTTCGGTCAGATGAACGAGCCGCCCGGTGCACGTCAGTCCGTAGCCTTGTCGGGTCTGACGGTGGCCGAATCCTTCCGCGACAGTGGTGCGGAGACGGACGGTCCGCGTGATATTCTGTTCTTCATCGACAATATCTTCCGTTTCACGCAGGCAGGTTCCGAGGTATCGGCCTTGCTGGGTCGTATGCCGTCTGCCGTGGGCTATCAGCCGACGTTGGCTACGGAGATGGGTGCCATGCAGGAGCGTATCACATCAACGAAGAACGGCTCCATCACTTCCGTACAGGCTGTGTATGTGCCTGCCGACGACTTGACTGACCCGGCACCTGCCACGACCTTTACCCACCTGGATGCTACGACGGTGCTCGACCGTAAGATTGCTTCCATGGGTATTTATCCGGCTGTTGACCCGTTGGAATCCACGTCGCGCATCCTGGATCCGCACATCGTGGGCAAGGAACACTATGAGGTGGCCCAGCGTGTGAAGCAGATTCTGCAGCGCAACAAGGAATTGCAAGATATTATCTCCATCCTCGGTATGGAGGAATTGTCCGAAGCGGACCGCCTGATTGTGAACCGTGCCCGCCGTGTGCAGCGCTTCTTGTCGCAGCCCTTTGCGGTGGCCGAGCAGTTCACGGGCGTGCCGGGTACGATGGTGAACATCGAGGATACCATCAAGGGATTCAAGATGATTCTGGACGGCGAGGTGGACTATCTGCCCGAACCGGCTTTCCTGAACGTGGGAACCATCGAAGAGGCCATTGAGAAAGGTAAGAAACTGCTGGCACAGGCAGAGAAAGCATAAAGGCGTATGGAAGGTTTGTTGCATTTGGAAATCTTTTCGCCTGAAAGGGAGATCTTCAGCGGTGAAGTAGAGCATGTAACCCTGCCGGGAACGATGGGGTCATTCACTATTTTGCCGCAGCATGCCCCCATCATATCCTCTTTGCAGGCAGGTACCCTGTCGTATGTGACGAAGGAAGGGGAGCACGCGGAGGAGATCCATGGAGGCTTTGTCGAGATGAGTGACAACAAGGTCTCCGTCTGTGTAAGTTGATACGTTTCGTGCAAAGATGAATAGTGTAGAGATACGGAAATATCTGGTGGAAACGGCCTTGCTGACATTGCTGACGGGAGGCATCGGAATGTGGATATTCCATGCTGTCCGCCCCGCCTTGTTCTTGTCCGACTATATCTGGATGCCTGTCTACTTCTATGTGATCGGCGCGTTGCTGATGGCAGGGGTGGCCAGGAGTTGCAAGGGCGGCAATGCGAAACGACTGGTGCAAATCTATCTGTTGGCACGCATGGTGAAGATGTTTGTTTCCGTGATGGCGGTTGTCATTTTCTGTGTGGCTGTCCGGACAGAGGTGACGGTGGTCGTGGCTGCATTTGTCATCAACTATTTTATCTATTTGATATATGATTCGTGGTTTTTCTCCCGGTTGGGGAAAAGTCGGAAAATGGAAATTAAAGAAATATGAAACGATTACGGACTATATTGATAGGGACTTTGTTGGCAGTGGCAGGGGTGCTGTGTGGCGCGCCTGCATGGGCTGCCGGCAATGATGCAGCTCCGACGCCCGAGGCCACGGAAGAGTCGAATCCGGTGGATGTGAAAGAGATTGTGTTCGGACACGTCGGCGACGCTTATGAATGGCACATCACGAACATCGGAGACACGCATGTCACCATCCCCCTGCCGATCATCGTACACAGTGGCACGACGGGCTGGCACGCTTTCCTTTCTTCCCGTCTGGAGGAGAACGGCGGTACGTATGAGGGATTCTCCATCGCGCCGGAAGGCAGCCCTTACGAGGGTAAGCTGGTGGAGCATGATGCAGCCGGCAACGAGGTGCGTCCTTTGGACATCTCCATTACCAAGGTGACGTTGGCCTTGTTCATCAACAGCCTGTTGTTGGTCATCATCGTGCTGAGTGTGGCCCGCTGGTATCGTAAGCATCCGAAGGAAACCGGTGCTCCGGGCGGCTTCGTGGGACTCATGGAGATGCTCATCATGATGGTGAACGACGATGTGATAAAGAGTTGTGTAGGGCCTAACTACCGCAAGTTTGCCCCCTATTTGCTGACGGCTTTCTTCTTCATCTTCATCAATAACCTGATGGGTCTGATTCCGGTCTTCCCCGGTGGAGCCAGTGTGACGGGCAATATTGCGATAACGTTTGTTTTGGCACTGTGTACATTTTTAGCCATCAATATCTTCGGAACCAAGCATTACTGGAAGGATATCTTCTGGCCCGACGTGCCTTGGTGGCTGAAGGTGCCGGTGCCCATGATGCCGTTCATCGAGCTGTTCGGTATCTTCACCAAGCCGTTCGCACTGATGATTCGTCTGTTTGCCAATATGCTGGCCGGTCACGTGGCTATGCTCATTCTGGCTTCGCTGGTGTTCATTACGGCCAGCATGGGTCCGGCATTGAACGGTTCGCTGACGGTGGCTTCGGTGCTGTTCAACATCTTCATGAATGCGTTGGAACTGTTGGTGGCTTTCATCCAGGCCTATGTGTTCACAATGTTGTCGGCGGTGTTCATCGGTTTGGCGCAAGAACACAAAGCTGAATGAGGTCGGAAAAAAGCAAAAGTGAGAAATAAAAAGTGAGAAACAATTAGTAAATTATTAAATAACCATTTAAAAATTAGAAAGTTATGTTACTGTCTGTATTATTGCAAGCTGCTGCTGCAGGTGTAGGTATTACGAAAATGGGTGCGGCCATTGGTGCCGGTTTGGCTGTTATTGGTGCCGGTCTTGGCATCGGTCGGATTGGTGGAACGGCCATGGAGGCCATTGCCCGTCAGCCGGAGGCTTCCGGAGACATCCGTAACAACATGATTATTGCTGCTGCCTTGATCGAGGGTGTGGCCCTGCTGGCAGTCGTAGTATGTCTGTTGACCTTCCTGATGTAATAGTTTTATAATTTTGCGATTTGCAGGTCCGGCGGCACTCCTCTGCTGCCGGCTTGCAGGTTGCTTTAACCGAGTTTGTAAGTATGTCATTGTTATTACCCGAGAGTGGTTTGCTCTTTTGGATGCTCCTGTCATTCTTGGTGGTGTTTGTAGTACTTGCCAAATACGGATTTCCGGTCATCGTCAAGATGGTGGAAGAGCGTAAGGCCTACATAGACCACTCGATGGAAGTGGCGCGCGAGGCGAATGAGAAGTTCTCCAAACTGAAGGAGGATACAGAAGCCTTGATTGCCTCGGCCAACAAGGAACAAGGGCGTATTGTGAGGGAAGCCATGCAGGAGCGCGAGCGGATCATTGCCGATGCGCGCAAGCAGGCAGAGACCGTTGCCCAGAAAGAACTGGACGAAGTGCGGAAACAAATACAGCAGGAGAAAGAGGAGGCTATCCGTGATATCCGTCGTCAGGTGGCCGTGCTGTCCGTGGACATCGCCGAAAAAGTGATTCGCAAGAATCTGGACGAAGAACGCGAGCAGATGGACATGATCGACCGGATGTTGGATGAAATCCTTCCTGCCAGTAAGAAGAATTAAAGGACCAAGGGCTTGATGACCAATCGTTGAGTCGTAATCGTTTGGAGAAAATGGATATAGGAATTATTTCGATGCGATACGCAAAGGCTTTGATGGGATTTGCGAAAGACAAGGGGACGGAAGACGTCTTGTACCGACAGTGCAAGGCACTTTCGGAGACCTTCAGCAAATGTCCGGACTTTCGCGCTGCCCTTGAGAATCCGGTGTTGCCGACGGATGAGAAGTATTCGTTGGTGTGTGCGGCGGCTGTGGGCAACGGGAAGGTGGATGCGACCTTTGCCGACTTTATCAAGTTGGTGCTTAGGAACCGGCGCGAGAAACTCTTGCAATATATGTGCCTTTCATTCATGGATCTGTACCGTCAGAGCAAACGTATTGGCGTGGCCCGGCTGATAACGGCCGTGCCCGTGAGTCAAAAGGTGGCCGATCGTATCCGAAATAGCGCCTCTTCCATGTTGCACGCCCGGATGGAGCTACAGACGGAGGTCAATCCTGCGTTGGAAGGCGGTTTCATTTTTGATATAAATGACTATAGGTTGGATGCCAGTATCGCTACCCAGTTGAAAAGAGTGAAACAACAGTTTATTGACAAGAACAGAAGAATCGTATAACAAATTACTAAGAATATGCTATCTGAAAATATAAAAGTAAGCGAAGTCTCGGATGTCCTCCGCAAACAATTGGAAGGCATAGATACGCAGGTCTCCTTGGATGAGATCGGCACCGTGCTCCAGGTGAGCGATGGCGTGGCACGTATCTATGGCTTGCGCAATGCCGAGGCCAGTGAATTGGTGGAATTTGAGAACGGCATCATGGGCATTGTCATGAACCTGGAGGAAGACAACGTAGGTGCCGTGTTGCTGGGTCCGACGGACAAGATCAAAGAGGGATTTACGGTGAAGCGCACCAAGCGTATCGCCTCTATCATGGTGGGCGAGAGCATGCTGGGACGTGTCATCGACCCGTTGGGTGTGCCTCTGGACGGCAAAGGACTTATCGGCGGCGACTTGTGCGAGATGCCTTTGGACCGCAAGGCACCGGGCGTTATCTATCGCCAGCCGGTGAACCAGCCTTTGCAGACCGGTCTGAAGGCGGTGGATGCCATGATTCCTATTGGCCGCGGCCAGCGTGAGTTGATCATTGGTGACCGCCAGACGGGTAAGACGGCCATTGCCATTGACACCATCATCAACCAGCGCAGTAATTACGAAGCAGGAGACCCCGTATATTGTATTTATGTGGCCATTGGCCAAAAGGGTTCCACGGTGGCCAGTATCGTGAATACCCTGCGCCAGCACGGAGCCATGGACTATACCATTGTGGTGGCTGCTACGGCTGCCGACCCTGCTGCCTTGCAGTATTATGCACCGTTTGCAGGAGCCGCCATTGGCGAATACTTCCGCGACACCGGCCGTCACGCCTTGGTGGTTTATGACGACCTGTCCAAGCAGGCTGTTGCCTATCGTGAGGTATCCTTGATCCTGCGTCGTCCTTCCGGTCGTGAGGCCTATCCGGGTGATATCTTCTACCTGCACTCCCGTTTGTTGGAGCGTGCGGCCAAGATCATCAACCAGCAGGAGGTGGCCAGTCAGATGAACGACCTGCCCGACAGCTTGAAGGGCAAGGTGAAAGGCGGTGGTTCCTTGACGGCCCTGCCCATCATCGAGACCCAGGCCGGCGACGTTTCCGCCTATATCCCGACGAACGTGATTTCCATCACCGACGGTCAGATCTTCTTGGACACGAACCTCTTCAACCAAGGCAACCGCCCGGCCATCGACGTAGGTATCTCCGTGAGCCGTGTGGGTGGTAACGCACAGATCAAGGCCATGAAGAAGGTGGCCGGTACGTTGAAGATCGACCAGGCCCAGTTCCGTGAATTGGAGGCCTTCTCGAAGTTCAGCGGCGAAATGGATGCCGTGACGGCCCTGACCATCGACAAGGGACAGAAGAATACCCGTCTGCTGGTTCAGCCGCAGTACAGCCCGATGCCGGTGGAGAAGCAGATTGCCATCCTGTATTGCGGTACGCACGGCTTGCTGCACGACATTCCTTTGGACAAGGTGAACGACTTCGAGCGTAGCTTCCTGGATTATCTGGAGGCCAACCAGAAGGAGGAAATCCTGGATGTCCTGAAGAAAGGCGTCATCAGCGACGAGGTTTGCCAGAAGATTGAGAAGGCAGCCGCACTGATTGCCAAACAATTCATGTAATCGTAAAGAGAAAAGACATGGCTTCACTGAAAGAGGTTAAAAATAGAATTGGCTCCGTAAAGAGCACGCGTCAGATCACGTCGGCCATGAAAATGGTGGCATCGGCGAAGCTGCATAAGGCACAGGGCCGGATTACGAGTATGTTGCCTTACCAGCGGAAGCTGAACGAGATATTGACGAATTTCTTGCGGACAGAGACTTCGTTCGAGTCGGCTTACACGGCGAAGCGGGACGTGACGAGGGTGGCCATTGTGGTCTGCTCGTCCAACAGTTCGCTGTGTGGTGCCTACAACTCGAATGTGGCGCGGCTGCTCGAAAAGACGGTGGCTGAATACCAGTCCCTGGGCAAGGAGAACATCCTGGTCTATCCCGTGGGAAAGAAGGTCGAGGAGGCCGTCAAGAAGCTGGGCTGTGTCAAGCAAGGTTCCTATCAGAAGCTGGTGGATGTGCCTGCCTATGCAGACGCTTACCAATTGGCCGAAGAGCTGATGGCCAGTTTTGCGACGAATAAGGTGGACCGTGTGGAACTGATTTATCATCATTTCAAGTCCATGGGTTCGCAGCTGCTGACGCGCGAGGAGTACCTGCCGATCGACCTGTCCAAGATGACCGAGACGACGGCTGCCGGAAAGAAGGAGGCTTCCCGTGGATTCAACAATGACTATATCGTGGAGCCTTCCGTGGGGCAGGTGTTGTCGGAACTGTTGCCGATGGTGCTTTGCCAGAAGATCTACACGATGTTGCTGGACTCCGTGACCTCCGAGCATGCGGCCCGTATGCTGGCCATGCAGGCTGCCACGGACAACGCCGACGACCTGATCCAGGAACTGACGATACAGTACAACAAGACCCGCCAACAGAGCATTACCAACGAATTGCTGGATATCATTGGCGGCAGCATGAAATAAAGCATTTGTTTTTCATTGAGTAGCGGATTACGCGGATGACACGGAGAATAATAAGCCGTGAAATCTTGCGTAATCCGCTTTTTTAGTAGCAATTGGACGGAATATACCGTTACTGCATGGAGGCTATCTTCAGCAACTCATCGAAGGCAGGCAACAGGTATCTGTCTCCGCACTTCACGCCGGGTTGGGAGGCTTTCTCGTTGAGGTGTTTGCCGGTCTGTTCCATCCACGTGCGTTGGAGGCGGGCTTTCTCCAGTGCGTCCTCCAAGGATTGTCTGCCGTCCTTTTGCACGTCCATAGCGTGCAGCACGGCTTGTCCGTACAGGCCCAGCTGTTTGAAGTAGATGAGCCACGGCGTGATTTCTGCAATGAGGGCGGGATTCTCGTCGGACACAATCAGCTTGTCGGCAGCCTCACAGATAGTTTCGCATTCTTTCTTCACTTGGGCAAAGGCTTCTGCATCAATCTTTCCGCTTTCCTTGTAGGCCTTGCAGAGGGCGTCCAAGGCAGGCCGGATGTTCTGCGATTCCTCGCGGCGAAGCTTGTGGTTGTTCTTGCCTAGGTCCGAGCTGTGGATGGCGAAAGTCCGCAGGTAGCTTGCGTGGCGGGGCATAAGGACACGGAGGGCGTGCTCCCAGGATTGTTGGCTGTCATAATCTTCCAGGTTCCAGGTGTAGTCGGCCACGCCGTAGAGGGCAATCTTCGAAGCCTCGGCGTGTTCCATGGGGTTGGAGACGAAGGCGGTCATGTCGTCCTTGATGTCTGTGCCGTTTCCGTAGACGGGCCCCATGAGGATGCGGTTCTGTACATAGTCGGACACGGGGAAATTCCACCAGATGTATGCTTTGCGTTGGATCAGCGGGTTGATGAACTCCATGGTCTGCTTGTCGATGGTGGCCACCACGCGGTCGCCCGTCCACATCACCTGGATGTCCGGGTTCAGCTTTTCGCCCAGTGTGGTGAGGTAGCCGCCTTTCAGGTTGGTCCACGACTTGTTGTATTCCGTGGGACACATGATGAGGGGCGACACGTCTTTCTTCGCCCGGATGAAGTGCTCGTCAATGTAGTTCAGCAGCTCGGCCTGCTTGTCGGCCTTGGTGCCTTCGCCGCTGATGTCGTCGAAGAAGACGGCAAATCCGCGCACGCCCAGGTCATACATGTTTTCAAACTTCTTTAGGAGCAAATCGCGTTCTTCGTCATTCCACTGGATGTCCTGTCCCGGATGGATGGCCCAGTAGAAGATGACGTTGTTCTGCTTGGCGCGCTCCACCAGTTCCTGCAATTGCTTGGCCTCCTTTTCGGGATAGGGCTTGCGCCAGTTGGGCGTGCTGTGATAGGGGTCGTCCTTGGGACCGTAGATATAGACGTTCATCTTGTTGCGTCCGTAGAAGTCCAGTTGGCTGAGTCGTGCCTCGTGGCTCCAGGGCTGGCCGTAGAAGCCTTCCACCACGCCACGGTAGGGGATGTCGGGGTAGTCGGTAATCTCCACCATCGGGAGCTTGTTCAGGGTGAGGAGTTGTGCCAAGGTTTGCACGCCGTAGTAGACACCGCGTTCGTCGTTGCCGGCCAAGGTGATGCCTTTCTTGTCTATCTTCAGGTAGTAGCCTTCGGCCTGCTGAGGGATGTTGCGGTTGAACTTCTTGATGCTCTTGTCGCCCCGAATGCCGATGCGTATCTGGAACTTGGCACCCTGGTTTTCGCCGGGAAGCAAGTTTCGCAGCAAGGTGAGGGAGGGAGATGAGGCCTCCAAGGAGGTCTGCAAGCTATATTGCGTCGGGATGTCGATGCTGTCTTCTTGCGTTTCATACACTTGAGGAAGAGGATTCAGACGGTAATCCTGTGCCTGGAGCGTGCCCAATGACAGCAGACCCAGCACGCCGGAAAGTAAAAGATTCTTTTTCATAATTGATGTATTAAATTTGGATAATGTCATAATCTAGAAAACAAAGAGACGCGGATTTCACGGACACAACGGATAAGAGTGTTGTTTCAGTTATCCGTGCAATCCGTGTAATCCGCGCCTTCTTTGATAGTCAATGTGTCAATACTTTTATATCAGGAATCCGAGCAGGATACCGGCGGCAATGGCCGAACCGATGACACCGGCCACGTTCGGACCCATGGCGTGCATCAGCAGGTAGTTGGTCGGATCATATTCCAAGCCGACAATCTGCGAGATGCGGGCCGAGTCGGGCACAGCAGACACACCGGCATTGCCGATGAGCGGGTTGATCTTGTTGCCCTTCTTCAGGAAGAGGTTGAAGAACTTCACGAAGAGCACGCCCGAAGCCGTGGCGATGATGAACGAGATGGCACCCAGGACGAAGATCCAGATGGAGTCCGTGGTGAGGAACTCCGAAGCCTGCGTCGAGGCACCCACCGTCAGACCCAGCAGGATGGTGATGGTGTCAATCAGCGGACCGCTGGCTGTGTTGGCCAAGCGACGGGTCACGCCACTTTCTTTCAGCAGGTTGCCGAAGAACAGCATGCCCAGCAAGGGCAGGCCGGACGGCACGAGGAAGCACGTCAGCAACAGACCCACGATGGGGAAGATGACCTTCTCCGTGTGCGATACCACGCGAGGCGGTTTCATACGGATGAGGCGTTCCTTCTTCGTGGTGAGCAGACGCATTACGGGCGGCTGGATGACCGGCACCAAGGCCATGTACGAGTAGGCCGACACGGCAATGGCACCCATGAGGTTCGGAGCCAGCTTGGACGACAGGAAGATGGCCGTAGGACCGTCTGCACCGCCGATGATGCCGATGGCACCGGCCTGCATCGGGTCGAAACCGATGGCCAGGGCTATCATATAGGCACCGAAGATGCCGAACTGGGCTGCCGCGCCGATGAGCATCAGTTTGGGGTTGGATATCAGTGCCGAGAAGTCTGTCATGGCACCGATGCCCAGGAAGATGAGCGGCGGATACCAGCCGGACGTGACACCCTGATACAAGATATTGAGCACAGACCCTTGCTCATAGATACCGACCTGCAGGCCCGCCTCCATGTTGAAGGGAATGTTGCCGACCAATATGCCGAAACCGATGGGGATGAGCAGCATGGGCTCGAACTCCTTGGCTACGGCCAGGTAGATGAAGAACAGGCCCACCAACAGCATGATGACGTGGCCTACGGTGGCATTGGCAAAGCCCGTGTAGGTCCAGAAGTCGGCCAAGTTCTGACTTAAGAAATTAATGAATTCTCCCATACTATTCAATGATTACGAGGTCAGTACCTTCAAGCACGGAGTCTCCCTGCTTGACGTTGATGGCGGTGATTTTTCCGTCCTTGTCCGCATTGATGCTGTTTTCCATCTTCATGGCTTCCAGGATGACGACGGTTTGTCCCTTCTTCACCGTATCGCCCACGTTCACTTTGATTTCCAGGATGACACCGGGCAGGGGCGACTTGACACCCGACTTGCTGGGGGCGGCGGCAGGCTTGTTCACCTGGGTGGCCTGGGGAGCGGGCGTGGTGGCTGCCTGGCGTACGACAGGCTTCACCACTACGGGTTTGGGTTGCGGAGCCTTCTCCATCTCTACCTTATAGTGGGTGCCGTTCACTTCCACGTCGGCTATGTTGTCTTCAATGTTGCCTACGGTCACCTTGTAGAGGTTTCCGTTGATTTTGTATTTATATTCTTTCATTGTCTTATTCTGATTTACTGATTTGTTTTTCCCTTGTCGACTCGTTAACACATTAATTTATTACGCTTATCGACTCGTCAACTTGTCACTTTACTTCTTATGCGGCGTGTGCTGGGGTGTCTCGCGCAGCGTGTAGATCTTCGAACTCCACGGCGAGTAGCTTCGCTTGACGCGGGTGATGGTCAGCACCGTTTCTTCCACGTCGTGTACGTCGCTCTGCATCTCGTGCAGGGCCATGGAGATGGCGGCATATACCTCGCCCGGCGCATTGCCCAGCTTCTTCTCTTTGGCTTCTTCGCGGTCCGTGATGCCTTTGGCCTTCATGGCGCGGTTGGTCCGCAGGTAGATGGATGCCTTGCCGATGAACTTGAAGAATACGTACAGCAGGATGAGGCCGATGAACACGACCAGCATGGCGGTGATGGCCATACCGATGCCGACACTGTCATGGAGTTCGAACTTCTCCATCTTCTCGTTCTTGTCCAGCGTCTTGTTGTTGGTGCTGGGAGTCACGTATTTCTCCGGAGATTCGTCTTTCACTTCCCAGGTGGCGGCGGCATCATCCACGCGGGCATACGACTGGTCGGCGCCTAGCGTTCCGGCAGGGATGGTCACTTGGTCCAGCAGGTTGCGGCCGGAGTCATAGAGGCCTATCCAGTTGTCCTTGTCCGTTTCCAGCAGGAAGTTGGTGTGGAACGTGCCCCGGTTGGGTTTGTTGTCTGCCCAGAACAAGGCGTGTTGGCGTGGGGGAATCTGGGTCTGCACGTCGCCTTTGGGGATGAAGTACACGGCGGTGTCGCCCGCTTGGCTGCTGTGTTTCAGGTAGCAGCCGGCCAGGTTGGCACTTCCGTACGATTTGTTGAATATCTCGATCCAGGCACTGTGGATGCCGTAGTCGTCCTGAAAGTTGGTCTGGTTGTCCACCAGCACCTCGTTCAGCAACAGCTTGCTCTCCGCATCTTGGGTGCACGACGAGCAGATGCCCAACGTCAACAGCACTGAAACGAATATTCCTATAGGAAACTTTTTCATGATGATATTCATTTTAGAGTGTTGTTACAGAGGGATGTTTCCGTGCTTCTTGGCCGGGTTTGTCAGCTTCTTGGTCTGCAGTTGCTGCAGGGCGCGGATGATACGGAAGCGCGTGTTGCGCGGTTCGATGACGTCGTCGATGTAGCCATACTTGGCGGCATTGTACGGGTTGGCGAACAGCTTGGTGTATTCGGCTTCCTTCTCGGCCAGGAACTGGGCGGGATTCTCGTGCTCCTTGGCTTCGCGGGCATACAATACCTCTACGGCGCCGGCACCACCCATTACGGCAATCTCGGCCGTGGGCCATGCGTAGTTCATGTCGCCGCGCAGTTGCTTACAGCTCATCACGATGTGCGAGCCGCCGTAGGACTTGCGGAGGGTTACCGTCACCTTGGGCACGGTAGCTTCGCCGTAGGCATACAGCAGTTTGGCACCGTGCAGGATGACGCCGTTGTACTCCTGACCGGTTCCGGGGAGGAAGCCCGGCACGTCTACCAGCGAAACAATGGGGATGTTGAAGGCATCGCAGAAGCGGACAAAGCGGGCACCCTTGCGCGAGGCGTTGCTGTCCAATACGCCGGCCAGATATTTGGGTTGGTTGGCCACGATACCTACCGACTGGCCGTTGAAGCGGGCAAAGCCGATAATGATGTTCTTGGCATAGTCTTTCTGCACTTCCAGGAACTCGCCGTTGTCGATGATGGCGCCGATGACTTCGTACATGTCATACGGTTTGTTGGGATTGTCGGGAATGATTTCGTTCAGCGAATCTTCCAGACGGTCAATGGGATCCGTGCAGTCAATGTAAGGCGGTTCCTCTAGGTTGTTCTGGGGAATGTAGCTCAGGAGTTTGCGGATGAGCTTGAGAGCGTCCTCCTCGGTGGGAGAAGTGAAGTGGGTCACGCCGGATTTGCTGGAGTGTACGCTGGCACCGCCCAGATTCTCCTGCGTCACGTCCTCGCCCGTTACGGTCTTCACCACCTTCGGGCCGGTGAGGAACATGTAGGAGGTGCCTTCCATCATCAGCGTGAAGTCCGTCAGAGCCGGAGAATAGACGGCACCGCCCGCACAAGGACCGAAGATGCCCGAAATCTGCGGGATGACACCCGAAGCCAGGATGTTGCGTTGGAAGATTTCCGCATAGCCGGCCAGGGCATTGATGCCTTCCTGAATACGTGCGCCGCCCGAGTCGTTCAGACCGATGACCGGAGCGCCCATCTTCATGGCCTTGTCCATGATGTGGCAGATCTTCAGCGACATGGTCTCGGACAGGGAGCCGGCCGATACCGTAAAGTCCTGGGCGAAGATGTAGACCAGGCGGCCGTCGATGGTGCCGCAGCCCGTTACCACACCGTCGCCGGGGTAGTGCTTCTTGTCCATGCCGAAGTTGGTGCAACGATGCTCCACGAACATGTCCATTTCTTCGAAGCTGCCTTCGTCCAGCAGCATGGCGATGCGTTCGCGGGCTGTATATTTGCCTTTGTCATGTTGTTTGGCTATTGCTTTCTCGCCACCGCCCATGCGTGCTGCCGCGCGGCGGTCAATGAGTTCTTTGATTTTTTCCAGTTGGTTACTCATTTTCTGTTCTTTTTTAGGATTGAAGTCAGTTTATGTTTCCTTGTAAATCTCATTCGGGCTTCTCGCAGAGTTCCGTCAATACACCTAAAGTGGATTTCGGGTGCAGGAAGGCAATGTTCAGCCCTTCGGCACCTTTGCGGGGAGCCTTGTCGATGAGGCGGACACCCTTCTCTTCGGCGTATGCCAATGCGTTGGCCACTCCGTCCTCGATGGCGAAGGCCAAGTGGTGCATGCCACCCTTGCCGCCGTTCTTCTCGATGAACTTGGCGATGGTGCTTTCCGGCGATGTCGGTTCCAGCAATTCAATTTTTACTTCACCCACTTTCAGGAAGGCTGTCTTGACTTTCTGGTCCTCGACGGTTTCGATGTTGTAACATTTCAGTCCTAATACATTTTCGTAGTAGGGGAGGGCTTCTTCGATGCTTGTTACGGCAATGCCCAGGTGTTCGATGTGTGAAATCTTCATAACGGTAAAATTAATGTTTGTTTTGACCTTTCAGACAAGGTCGGATTGTCCCACAAAGAAAAGAATTTCTTCCAAGATACCGAAATATTTCGTCCATAAAATACAGCAAAGCCGCGTCTGGGAAAGCATTTTTAGGGTTTCGCTTTCTCGAACACGGCTTTTTGTAATCTCAATAGAGCATTTCTTGTCTCTTTAAAGAAGTACTTTGTGAGCCTCAATGAAGCACATTGTCCATTCCAAAGAGGCACTTTGGCATCCTAAAGAGGGACTTGAGCGTCCTAAAGAGGGACTTGAGCTTGCTCAAGAGGGTGTTTACGATTTGCCTTCTTTTTCTTCTCTTTCCAGTGCCTTGGCTTCTTCCCACAGTTTGTCCATCTCGGCCAGGGTCATGTCATGCAGATTCTTTCCCTCGCGGATGGTATGAGCTTCCAGGTAGTTGAAGCGGCGGATGAACTTCTGGTTGGTGCGCTCCAGGGCATTGTCCGGATTGATCTTGTAGAGGCGGGCAGCGTTGACCAGGCTGAAGAGGACGTCGCCAAACTCAGCTTCGGCCCTTTCCTTGTCCATGTGCGCCACTTCGGCTTGGAACTCTTGAATTTCCTCCTTCACCTTGTTCCACACCTGTTCGCGCTCTTCCCAGTCGAAGCCTACGTTGCGCGCCTTGTCCTGGATGCGGTAGGCCTTGATGAGGGAGGGCAGGGCGGAAGGCACGCCGCTCAGTACGGTCTTGTTGCCGCCTTTCTCCTTCAGTTTCAGTTGTTCCCAGTTTTCGGTGACTTGTTCGGCGGTATTGGCCTGTACTTCGCCAAAGACGTGGGGGTGGCGGAAGATGAGTTTCTCGCAGAGGCGGTCGCACACGTCCTTGATGTCGAAATGTCCTTTCTCGCTCCCGATTTTGGCGTAGAAGGCCACGTGCAGCAATACGTCTCCCAGTTCCTTGCAGATGTCCGACTGGTCGTCGCGCATCAGGGCGTCACATAGTTCGTAGGTCTCTTCAATCGTGTTGGGACGCAGGCTTTCGTTGGTTTGTTTGCGGTCCCAAGGGCATTTCTCGCGCAGTTCGTCGAGAATGTCGAGGAAGCGTCCGAAGGCTTCCATCTGTTCTTGTCTGGTATGTGCCATAAATATTCCTTTCTTTGTCAATTTCCCTGCAAAATTATTCATTTTTTTGCGAAACGGAATTTGCTTCGGGGATATTCCAGTCCCACACTTGTTCTTCGTAGGCGTTCTCTATGGCATCTTCCACTTCATCAGGCACATTGCAGAAGAAATCCAGCCCGGTCTTTTCCTCCAGTTCGTCGATGCTGAGGGCATGAGTGGGGATAACGCTGGCGGGGGCTTGGTGGTCGTTGTCGTAGCCATAGTCGTCGCGGTGCTCCACCAGGAAGCCGATGGCCTGGTAGTCTTCGCCTTTTTGTGCCAGGATGGCCATGAAATAGTAGTGCGGGCAGGCCAGTCCATGGCGGGTCAGGCCGTTGGCGTCGGTTTGAGGGGTGCGTCCGTCGGCTGCATGTTGCGTGCCGGTGAAGTTGGTGAGCAGGTCATCCGTGGTGCCTCCTTTGGTGACATACAGCTTGTCATATGTGCCGGAGCGTGCCCAGGTCTGTACCAGTTTCTCGAAGGTTACCCAATAACCACCGTTGAAGGAGGTCATCTGCGGACTGATGTTCGTGTAGTAGAAGGTCTGTTCGTTGGCTGTGCGGTTATAGGACCGGTCGTCCGAGGCGCAGAGGTGTCCTTTGTCGAAGCCATCGCTTTTGTGGTCACTTTCTTGCGGGCTTGTGGGGATGAAGGGGTCGGGCAGCCATTCGTCGGTGCGGTTCACGTTTTTCTGGCTGGTCTCGCTGTCGAAGCTGAATGCCACCCAGGCGGCATGGCGTTTGTCTTCCACCCATTCGAGGGCGTAATTCAGAATCTCTTGCTCACGGTAGGACACGGTATGTTCCACGTACTGGTTGGCTCCGTTGAGGCGGGGGATGCAGAGGTCTGTGACGTAAGGATGGGCTTCGTCGGCCGGGTTGGCGTTAATATTCTCTCCTGTTTCATATCGTTCTTCTGTGCTATCTATGATATATTCTATTCCCACCGCGTTGCCATCAATGTAGGCGATGCGTAATTTTAAGTAGGTGTAAAGCAGAGGAGCCGTATGTTTTATCCAATAGCATCGGCCTTCCGAAATACTAACAGAGGGCAACCATTCGCTTGCTGCTGGCATGCTTGTCATTTCATCCAGACGTTGTTCCTTGCTGCCTGCAAACTGGTATGAATTCCCAGTCAATGCTTTTTCTCGTATATAGAGTGGATCGGACAGACCTTGGGGTTTTAGGGTGTTAAAACCTTGGGCTGCATCTTCATATCCTTGTAAGATATCACATGTAGATCCGCTAATGGTAGGCTGTATGTCGTTTGATGGGGGAGGTGTATTGGAATCATCCCCACAAGATGTCAAACATATAACGAAGAAGAGAAATATGTAAAAGAAGTTTTTTGCATTCATGTTTGTCAGGTATAAAAAAGAGGTAAAAGGAGAATGTACTTCCCTCTTTTACCCCTTTTATTGCTGTTCAATTTTATTCTTGTATAGACAGGTTCTTTATTTCAACAGTTATGGCAGACTCGCTATCACTCAGATAGTGGAAGCTTAAGTAAATCTTTTGGCCTACATAAGCATCCAGTTTTACGCCTTCAACTGTAGAGAAACTCCACGAGTTTCCTTCTGGCCATTGAGTGATTTCCAATTGATCCCATGTTGCTGTAGTGGCATCTCTGCTATAATCCGTTGATACATTTACGCTGAAGTAATCGTCTACGGTTTTAGCATTCAAGAAGTTGATAGCAACGTCAAATTTCAGAACGGGAGCTACAGCTTTGCTCAGATCTATTTCAGGAGAGACGAGCCAACTTTCTGTCTCTTTATTCTCTTTATTACCGTTAGAATATCCGGATCCTTTCCAACCGTATGAGTTGTCCAAAGTCCAGATAGTGCTCAGTCCATCCAATTCAATATCTTGGACTGTGAATCCACCGCTTTCTCCATTCAACAATGTGGCTGAGTAATAAACTTTAGCTTCCTGCCACTCGCCTCCTGATTTCAGGAATACGATAGAAGATGTTTGGGCTACAGTTGTTTCGGTCCACGTCGCTCCATCATAAATAAATTCGGTAGCAGAGATACCGCCATCGTAGTTGTAATAAACCACAGCTACAACGTCATCTGCTTGAGCATAGGGGTATGCTTGTTTCAAGTAGATGGGCAGTGTTTCTCCTGGAGTCTTGATAGTCGTGTAGCCAATTTGGTCGTAGTCGGCCGGTTGAAGTACGGCAATGTCTGCTTCGTCAGTGGAGTATGCCTGCCAGTTGCTTCCGTCGTAACGATATACGGCGGCTGCATTGGGTTCGGATACGGCACGGGTAGAAGCGAGGGCCTTTGTTGCGGTGGCTACTTCCAATTCTTGCACATAGACATTGTAAACTTCCCATGTCGGGGCGGCATCAGTATTGCTGTTGTATTGGAATGCAATGTAGATTTTCTGTCCTTTATAGGCGCTTAAATCGATGTTTCCCGTATTTACTTCATCCCAACTGTTTCCAGTCGGTTTGTTGGGGATTTCCAGCGTTTCCCAGGTGGCTGTTTTTACATCGCCTGCATAGTCTGTAGAAACCTTGATGGCGATATGGTTTTCCATGGGGGCGCCGTTCAGATGATTCAAGATAAGGTCAGCCGATAAAACCGGTTCTTTTGCAGCTGTCAAGTCAACTTCCGGAGTTAACAGCCAGCTTTCTGCTGTTTTATTTCCGCCGACATAAGCAGATGCTTTCCAATAATGATGTTCAGAATCATATTTCCAGACATAACTTACACCTTCGAGCGTGATATTTTGGGGCTGAAATCCTCCGTCATCATCTCCGATAACAGCCTCTAAATAAATCGGGGATACTTCCACTGATCCACCTCCTGTGCTTGGTTCGGTTTCCGAGAAAGCATATTCCACCAGACGCATATCGCCCTCTTTGGCATCACTGATAGCTGTTGCCAATATATTAGGCATTTGCCTTATGGTGGCAGGGGTCAAGAACGATGCGGTCATGTCTTCGCCCCATACAGTCTGATAGTCATCAGCTGTCAGGCTGTATTTTTTGATGCCGTTGAAATCGTTGAGATAGTCCGGAAGATTAGTGTATTCCTTATAAAAAATGGTTGCCTTTGATCCATCATCGTAGTAAGGGAACTTTTGTTCAAGGTAAGCCGGCATGTACCAGGCTATCTGAGCATCCTCGGTGAAGTAACCGTTATTTCCCACAGCTTCCAGTGCGCGAAGATAGGATTCACCTTCAGGGTCTTTGGAAGTGGCCAGATTAATGTTGGCATCAATTTTGGCAATATTCTTATAATCAGAGGAAACTAAAGTCAATGTATCGTTTCCGATGTCTGTCGGATGGGCTAATTCGTCATAGCCAGGAAAGTTGTCCTCGTTGTAGTCGCAACTGACCGTAATCAGTGAAGCGGCTGCAAACAAACTGTATAACAAATGTTTATGTTTCATAATCTGTTGCGTTAAGGGTTAGAAATTGAACTTCAGTCTTATGGAGTAAGTGCGTCCGAAACCATAGAATACGCGTTCTACGTCTTCCCATGTGCTGCCGTCCCAAGCATCGGCTATGTATTCTTGGTTGAACAAGTTGTTGACATTACCACTCAGGGTAGCACGTACCTTGCCGAAATCGAAGGTATAGCCTGCGTTGAGGTCAAATACATGGTATGACGGTACTTGCCAAGGCTTGCCCACGATATATTCTTCTCCAGGTTTGGCAGAGCTTGCTTCGATGTCATAGTCAGCGAACAGGCGTGCGGCAAAGTTCCAGTCAAGTCCTATGCGCAGGCCTTCCAAAGGACGGAAGGTGAGGCCGAGAGCAGCGGTAGTTTGTGCGGAACCACCCACGCTAACATTATCCATGCGGATTTTATAGCGATACTGTTCAACATCGCTCATGTCGGATACAACGCTTCCTTCGGCTTTAGTAACCATTTGCCCTTCAGAGTTGTAGTAGAAACCAGTAGCCAGACCGTCCCAGCGCCAGTCACCCCAGGAGAACATACCGTCCAAGCTGAACCAGCGGGTAGGTGTATAGTTGAAGTCAAGTTCAATACCCATGTGCTTGGCGTTGGCACCGGTCATGTTCAGGGTATAGCGTTCGCCATCACGGCCTGTGCTGCTATCGTAGAGGCTCTTGTCCATCCACTTGGTATAGTAGGCATTGACGTTGGCGGCAAAGACTTTGCTGCGGAAGCCGTAACCTACTTCAAAGGACATCACCTTTTCGTTAAAGGCATCCGGGTTGCGTTCGTGCGAATTCTGAGAGTTAATGAAGGAAGTGTCAAACATCGGAGCACGGCTGATAAAGCCTGCATTGAAGAACACATTGTGTTTTTCCGTCAGGTTGTAGTTGATACCACCCTTGATGTTACCACCCAGGTAGTTCTTCTTGCCGGACTTGGCATGGTCGGCATCGTAATAGAAGCGGTCGTAGCGCCAATAACCCGTGTTGGACAAGCCACCGGCTACGAAGGCTGAGATTTTTTCACGGTTATACTCCAATTGTGCGAATATGCCTTCCGACATGACGTGGCCGTCATAGTCGCGGTAAACAACATCACCCACACCAAGCTTTTGATTGACGAAATCGGGGTTATTGGCTGCGGCATTGTTGGCAGGAAGGACATTGCCACGGTTGCTGTCTACAAAGTATTGACCGCTGAACAAGTCGGTGATGATATTTTGGTGCAGGCCTTTGTAGTAGCGGAAGTCGATGCCACCGTAGAAATCCAGGTATTCGCCAAACTTGGTGGTGTAGGTGGACAACAGGCCGTACCATTCGTGGTTGTTCATGGACTTGGCCATCACCATCTTTGAACCCGTGGTGCTGGCAGCGTTCAGTTCGTCAATTGCGTCATAGTCGAAAGTGCCGTCTTCGTGACGGAAAGTGTTGTTGACGTATCCGTTGGAAGCACCATACCACAGGTTGCGGTGGGTGCTGTCACCCGTACCGCTGTAACCGTTACCGCGGCCAATGGAGGCGTAGAGAGCAGTACTCAGGCTGGACTTGGCGTTGATTTGCCACAAGTGGTTCAGCGAGATCTGAGGCTTGTGGTAGGAGTTGCGCGAAGAGTTGAACACCTGGCCCTTGCGGTAACCGAACGTGGGATTGTAGCGGTAAGGGCTCTTCTCGCCCATATATTGCTGCACGCGTTGCCATTCTTTGATGGACAGTGCGTTGTTGTAGTTACGCTGGTTGTGCCATTGGGGAGCGCCGAAGGCCGAGAGCGAGAGCTGATGGTTGTCGTTGAAGCGCTTGGAGATGCTGGCGAAGTAGTTATATCCCTCGAACTCGGTGCCTTGGATATAGCCGTCGCCCCACGTCTTGCCGCCCAGCAGGGTGAATGCCCAGCCGTCTTTGGAGAGGCCGGAGGATACGGTGAAGAGAATCTTGTTGTATCCGTCGTTACCCATGGCGTAGGATACGGAGCCGCCTTTCTTGGCCTCCGTGCCCAGCGTGACAATATTGATGGAGCCGCCGACTGCGGGTGATGATACCTTCGAGGCACCCAGTCCGCGCTGTACCTGCATGGTGCGGGTCACGTCGCTGAGGCCGGCCCAGTTGCTCCAATACACCTTCTGGTTCTCCATGCCGTTCATGGGGACACCGTTGATCATCACGGCCACGTTTTCACTTTCAAAGCCGCGGACGCGGGTGTTGGCATCGCCGTAGCCGCCGCCATCCTTCGTAACATAGATACCCGGGGTGGCTTTGAGTACTTCGGGGAATTCCTGCGTGCCCAGCTTCTCTTCGATGAAGGCGGGGCCGATGGTGCTGACGGCAACCGGCGTCTTGCGGTCGATGGCGATGGTGGAGGTGATGACCACGTCATTCAGCATCACGGCATCGGCCTGCATCTGGATGGTGCCCAGGTTGGATTCAGAGCCGTCGAGGGTGTACTTCTGCTCTTTGTATCCGACGTAGGAGAACACGAGTGTGGCGCGTGCCGGGGCGGACTGCGTGAAGTAGCCGTCGATGTCGGTCACACTGCCTTGCGTAGTTCCTTCCACTACGACACTGGCTCCGATGAGCGGTTCGCCCGTCTCGGCATCGACCAGCTGGCCGCGTACCTTGACATTCTGCGCGTAGGCGGCGAGGCTGCCTACGCAGAGCAGGGCTGACAACAGGAAATGCATCAAATTTCTTTTCATACTTTCTGCTTTTGGTGAAACATTAATTGTTAAACAAATACTAATTTGTATTTCGTCGTGCAAAGATACGCATTATAATTTGACTAATTGTTACAAAAGTGTTACTATTTGGCATAGGGAGCGGATAAAAATGCTTTTGTCCCCGTAGGACGGCGGTCTTTCCGGGGAAAGATGGTCAGACTTTGGGAGAAAGATGGTCAGACTTTGGGAGAAAGACGGTCAGACTTTGGAAGAAAGACGGGCAGGTTTTTGGAAAAAGACGGGCGGGTTTTGAGAAAAAGACGGGCGGGTAGTCGGAACTACCCGCGCGGGTAATTTTCGTCACAGCAGCTGCACCTTCACGCCGAACGACAGCGACAGATAGTCGCGGGGCCGCAGGTAGCGGTTGGTCACGGCACTGATGAGGTAGAGGTCGCACGTGCTCAGCTCGTAGAACAGCGTGAGGGCCTTGGCCGTGAAGCGGCGCTTGGGGTCGATGTCGTAAGTCAGCCGCTGGCCCAGGAAGACGTGGAAGCGTATCTTGGACGAGAAGCCGTAGTAACCCTTGGGGTAACGCTCCGGCTCGCTGACCCAGAACTCGTCGCCGAAGACTGTGTTGAGGTAGAGGCCGCAGGTCAGCGGCTCGGCGGAGAAGCGGCTCTTCTTGATTTGCAACGACCAGGGGATGTAATTCTGTTTCACGGTGAAGGTCATCTTGGCCTTGTCCGAACTGTACTTGGGCACGAAGCCGAACAGCAAGTCCGTCTCCCACTGGTTGCGCTTGCCGTAGTCCCAGCCGAAGCCGGCGGAGAGCAGTCCCATGTTTCCGGCAAACTGCAGCTTGGTGTGCGTGGGGATGAGGGCAGCCCAGCGTCGGCGGTAACGGTGAACGCGGCGGTCGTAGCGGTTGGTGGGGGCCGGGCCGGTGCGGATGTTGCGCAGTTCGTCGAGGGGAGCCATCCACAGTGTGTCGCGCAGGGTCTTGACGATGACGACGGTGTCTGCCTGGGTGGCCGGTTCTTGGGCGGACAGGGACAGGAAGGGCAGGGTCAGGAGAAGGGTGGCCAGCAGGCGGCGATACACCTTATTATATATATACCTATTATTAATAGTAGACGATTTCTCTTTCATAGCCGTCGGGGGTGATGGTGAATACATAATAGTTACGGTTCTTCATACAGTCGCTCATGTAGTACATGATGCCATCGTCGAAGAGGTCTTCCTCAAAGACATGGTGCTCGTGGGCGGCGGTGCAGAACTGGATGCCGGGAAAGCCGTTGACATAATGCTGGAAGACGCGGTCCACGTTGTTGTTGAACTCGTCGCAGCCGGGGCGGATGTGCATGCACACCACGGTCTTGTCGAACTCCTCGGCACGGGCCGTCTGCTCGGACTCCATGAATTCGAGGTCGGGCACGGGGGTGGAGTAGTCATACTCGATGGCGTTGGTGTTGAGGCAGACGAACTTCACCCGCCCGGCGATGAACGAGAAGTTAGGGTCGCCGAATACCGCGCGGTAGGTCTCTTCGCCCGTGCCCAGGCAGTCGTGGTTGCCGATGAGGGCGACGTAGGGCACGCGGAGGCCGTTCATGATGTCGCGTTGCCACAGGAATTCGTCCGTCAGGCCGAAGTCGCTCATGTCTCCGCCGTGGATGACGAAGTCGATGTCGTCCCGCTGGTTCACGTGGTTGACGAAGTCCTCCGTCTCGTCGTACCAGCGTTGCGAGTCGCCCATGGTGACGAAGCGGATGGTCTCCTTGTCGCGGCAGGCGGCTTCTATCTCCGCGATGTGGTGCGCGTTGACGTCCCTTTCTCCCTCGATGCGCACGTCGTAGGGGTGGTAGTCTATCAGGTCGCAGCCCGCCAGCAGCCAGAGGCAGGAGAGCAGGACGAAAGCGTTGCGTAGCTTCATAAATATACTTTTTGGTGGTAATCGGGGGCGAAGATAGTTTATTTCGTTGGATTGGCACTAACCAAGAGGGCAGAAATGCTGTCCGTACGGTAGGGTTCAATCAAACTTTAGGATGAACGTGGTTGGTTCTCCGGGCAGGAGCGCGATGGAGCCGTTGGACAGCCGCATGATTTGCCGGGAGATGCTCAGCCCGATGCCGCTTCCTCCGGTGCGGGTGGTGAAGAAGGGGATGAAGATATGTTCGGCTATCTCCGGCGGGATGGCCGGTCCGTCGTTGCTGACCTCGATGACCACGGCTTCCGATTCGTCGCAATAGGCCCGGAGGGTGATGTGGCCTTCCGTGTCGCCGCGGGCGGTGTCCGATTCGATGGCTTGGATGGCGTTCTTCAGCAGGTTGGTGATGACCTGGCCTATCAGGTTCTCGTCCGCGTGGAGGATGAGGTCGTCGGGCGAGACTTCGCACTTGAACTGAATGGGCACGTCGGGATATTGGTGGCGGGCCAGTTCGGTCATCCGTTGCAGGAAGCCTTTGACGAAGAACAGGGTGGGGACGGGCGTGGGGATGTGCGTGAACTTGCGGTAGGATTCCACGAAGGCCAGCAATCCCTTTCCCGTCTGGCTGATGGTCTTCAGTCCGTTGTGGATTTCTTCCTGGGGCGCGCCTTGGGCGGTCAGGGTCAGCAGGGTGTCGCTCAGCGAGGTGATGGGGGTGACGTTGTTCATGATTTCGTGGGTCAGCACGCGGGTCAGGCCCATCCAGGAGTCAATCTCTTTTTCGTCCAGTTCGTTGTTGATGTCGTTCAGCGTCAGGATGCGTAAGTGTTCATCGTGTATGGTGATGTCGCTGACGCGGACAAAGAGGTTGAGGCTGCCGCGCTCGTTGCTGAGGGGGAATTGGAAGCTGTCACCTGTCCGGCAGGTGGAGAAGCGTTCGGTGAGCTTCGGGTCGATGTGGTCCAATTGGCGGACGTGCGTGAAGACCGACAGGCCGAGCAGGCGCAGGGCTTCGCTGTTCTTCTGGTAGACCGCGCCATTGTCGTTCAGGACGATGATGCCTGTGTTGACACATTCCAATATCAGTTCGTAGTATTTCTCTTGCTGGGCCGTCTCGCTCTTTACCTTATATAATAGGTGTGCGATGCGGTTCAAGGAGCGGTTCACCAGGTTGGTGTCGGCATCGGGCATCTCTTCCGGGAAGTGGACGGCATAGTCGTTGTTCTCGATGGCATCCAGCAGGAAGAGCACCTTGCGGGCGTGGCGGTGTTGCAACCGGTTGAGCCGCCAGGCCGGGAAGGGCAGGCAGAGTGTCAAGGCCACCGCCCAGGGGAGCGGGTTGCTGTTTCCGAGAGGGAAGGACAGCCCCAGGGCCGTCAGTGTCCAAGCATAGCCGGCGGCCAGGCCGATGAGGACCAATAGGAAGATGTAGGATAGGTTGGCTCTGTTCATGGGCAGGGAGGGGGACAGGGATTACAGGTTGTATTTCTTCATCTTGTTGTAGAGCGTCTGGCGGGTGATGCCCAGCTGGGCGGCCACGGCCGAGAGGTTGCCGTTGCACGTGTCCAGAGCTTTGCCAATCATTTGCCGCTCCATGTCTTCGAGGGTCGAGGCGGGTGCGTCCTGCACCGTTGGCGTGGCTCGTGCCAGTTGGAAGGCTTCGCTGGGCAGGGAGGCGGTGTCGCTGATGATGACGGCCTTCTCGATGACGTGCTCCAGCTCGCGGATGTTGCCCTTCCACGGATGTTGGAGCAGCTTCCGGTTGGCGGTTTCCGTCAGGGTGGCGGCAGGCTTGCCGTATTGGCGGGCAAAGCGTTCGACGAAGCGTTGGGCCAGCGGCAGGATGTCCTGGGGACGTTCGCGCAGCGGGGGAATCTCCAGGTGGATGGTGTTGATGCGGTAGAGCAGGTCCTCGCGAAACTCCCCGCGCAACACCATCGCGTTCAGGTCGCGGTTGGTGGCGCAAATGAGGCGGATGTCCACCGGGATGGGCGTGTTGCTGCCCACGCGGATGACAGTGCGCCGCTGGAGGACGGTCAGCAGCTTGGCCTGCAAGTGATAGGGCAGGTTGCCGATTTCGTCCAGGAAGAGGGTGCTGTGGTCGGCCGCCTCGAACTTGCCGGGGCGGTCGGCGCGGGCGTCGGTGAAGGCTCCCTTGACGTGGCCGAACAGCTCGCTCTCGAACAGCGTCTCGGTGACGGCACCCATGTCCACCGTCACCATGGGCAGGGCGTTGCGGCGGGAGAGGCGGTGCAGTTCGCGGGCCAGCACTTCCTTGCCCGTCCCGTTCTCGCCGGTGATGAGGACGTTGGCATCCGTGGCGGCCACCTTCTCCACCAGTTCGCGCAGCCGCTGCATGGCGGGGCTTTCTCCCCAATACATCGGGTTCTCCTCCTTCGTCTCCTTCCGGGGCGTAGCGGGACGGACAGCCGCCAGCAAGGTGTCGACGAGCTTCTGGTTGTCCCACGGCTTGACCACGAAGTCCGTGGCCCCCTCCTTGATGCCGCGCACGGCCAGGTCGATGTCGGCGTAGGCGGTGAAGAGCACCACGGGCAGGGCGGGCGAGAGCCGCTTGACCTCGTGCAGCCAGTAGAGGCCCTCGTTGCCGTTGTTGATGCCCGACGTGAAGTTCATGTCCAGCAGCAGCACGTCCCACGGGCCTTCCCTCAGCATCGAGGGCAGGGTGGCGGGCGAGGGCAGCAGGCCAATCTTGTCGAAGTGGGGCTTCAGCAGGAGTTGCAGGGCGGTCAATACGCTGCGGTTGTCGTCCACAATCAGTATGTTTCCTTTCTTCTTCATTCCTTGTGTCTCTGTGTATTTGCCTGCAAATATAGGGCTTTTGGTTGAAACCTGATTCACCTTGCGTGGCTTGCATCGTTGGTCGTTGTGTCTAAAAAATAGACGCTGCTGTCTAAAAATTAGACACTCCTGCCGGAAGCGTATACCGTTTATCCCTTGTGTATCTGCTGGATACGTGTTTTGGCACGGTTTTGGCATTAGTATGGATAAGAAATCAATAAAAAAACAACGATATGCAATCTTTCCATTACATCCTCCGCTCCCTGCTCCATGCCAAAGGGAGTAATCTGCTGAAGATTGTGTCCTTGGGCTTGGGACTGACCATGAGCATCCTGCTCTTCTCCCGCGTGGCGTTCGAGCAGAGTTACGACACGTGTTTCAAGGATTACGACCGCCTCTACCAGGTGTGGAGTCAGTTCACCGTCAAGGGCGAGAAGTACGACTGGCAGCAGCAGAACAGCGGTCCCGTGGTGGGTGCCATCTTCGAGAGCTTCCCCGAACAGGTAGAGGCAGCTACTTGCACCAATCGCTGGATGGCTTCCGACCCACTCTATTATGGCAATACCCGTTTTGACGAGCCGAAGATTTGTGCCGATTCACTGTTCTTCCAGACGATGGGCATTGAGGTGCTGACGGGCAATCCCGTGCAGGACCTCCAGCAGCCTAACATCATTTACCTCTGCGAGACATTGGCGCGAAGAATGTTTGGCGGAGAAGACCCCATTGGCAAGGTCATCAGCTACAACTACAAGCGCGACCTCACCGTGCGCGGCACCTATGCCGACCTGCCGGACAACACTACGGTGAAGGCCGATGCTGTCATCTCTATGCCTCCATCGTGGGCGGCCGAGTTGAGCAACTACTCATGGGACGGGGGAGATTCCTATCCGCAGTACGTCCGCTTGAAGCCGGGCGTGGATGCCGAGGCTGTGAACAGCCGCATGGATGCCATGATGGACAAGTACCGCCCGGCGGAGAGCAAGAAATACTTCGGTTACACGGCCAAGATTGCTCCGCTGCGGGATACCTATCGGGGCTACGAAGATGTGCAACGCTCCAAGGTCATCCTATTGGTCATGGGCTTGGCCATCTTGTTCATTGCCGCACTGAACTATGCACTGCTTTCCATTTCTTCCCTCAGTCGTCGGGCCAAGGCCGTGGGCGTGCAGAAGTGCAGCGGCGCGAGCGGCGCGGGCATCTTCGGGATGTTCCTGACGGAGACGGCCATCATCATCCTGTTGTCCCTCTGTGTGATGGCGTTTTTGCTTTTTGCTTTTCAGGACTTTGTGGAGGACACGGCGAGCACCCGTCTGCACAACCTGCTGACTTGGCAGCGTGCCTGGGTGCCGGCCCTGACGATACTTTTGCTCTTTGTGGTGGGCGGCGTCTTGCCGGGACAACTCTTTGCGAGGATTCCCGTGACGCAGGTGTTCCGCCGCTACACCGAGGGCAGGAAGGGGTGGAAGCGTCCGCTGCTGTTCGTGCAGTTTGCCGGCGTGGCCTTCATCTGCGGGGTGATGACGATGGTGACGGCGCAATATAATTATGTGTTGGACAAAGACATGGGGTTCGATCCTTCCCGGGTGGCCATATCCACATGGATAGGTGTCAACAAGGAGGTGGGCGACCAGGTGCGGGCGAAGTTCCTCAATATGCCTTATGTGGAGGCGATGACCTATTCTGCCAATTCCAATCCCGTGAGCGGATATAGCGGTACGTTCATCCCGGGCGAAGACGGACAACCGCTCTTCTCCTCGCGCTACGACATTTGGGCGGACAATTATGCCGAAGTAATGGGTATGACCCTCTTGCAAGGGCGTATGCCGCGTGTCGGCAATGAGGTGGTAGTGAACGAGACCTTTGCCGAGATGATGCACTGGGGAAACGACGTGGTAGGCCGCACGCAAGATGTTGACGGGCAGCATGTCAAAGTGGTGGGACTTCTGAAGGATTTCCAGATAGAGGGTTTTTTCCAAAAGCCGATGCCCTTCATCGCTTCCTATATGTATTACCCGTATGGAATCTTCACTTTCAAACTGAAAGAGCCATTTGGCGACAATCTCTTGAAATTGCAGCAGGCATTGGCCGATGCCTTTCCGGGGCGTAGCATCGATGTTTACTCCCTGCAACAAAGAGCCGAGAACCTCTACAACCCCGTCCGCGTCTTGCGCAACGCCATGGTGGTGGCCGCCATCGTCATGTTCTTCATCATGCTGATGGGCCTCCTGGGCTATACCGCCGACGAGGTGCAACGCAGGAGCAAGGAGATAGCCATCCGCAAGGTCAACGGCGCGGAGGCCAGTGGCATCCTTGAACTCTTGGGGCGCGACATTCTCTGGGTGGCCCTGCCAGCGGTGCTCCTCGGCGTGGGCGCGTCGGCCTACGTCAACGGCTTGTGGCTGGAGATGTTCTCCGTCACCGTGCCCGGCGGCTGGGCGGTGTATGTGCTCGTGGCGTTGGTCAACCTGCTGGTTATCTTGGCCTGCGTCCTGTGGCGCACGTGGCACATCGCCAACGAGAATCCCGTGCTCAGCCTGAAGAACGAATGACGAAAGTCCGTGGAAAAAGTTGTGAAAGCCGCCGGAAAAGTTGCCGAAGTAAGGAGAAAACTCCATTTCTAGGCTGGAAATACACATTTCTAACTTGGAAATGTACATTTCTAGGTTGGAAATATACATTTTTAGGCTGGAAATGAAGTTTTCAAGCGGTCTTGAGAACTTTTTCAGCGGGCTTTGGAAGTTTTTCCGGGGACTATGAACAAGAATTTAATTCTTTAAGACGCGGATTTTGCGGATAAAGCGGATTTTATATTTTTCATTTAAATACGGACGACAAATCAGGGCTAAGCCTTCTTTCATATCCGCTCAATCCGCAAAATCCGCGTCTAAAAAATACCCCGATAAATTATCATTTAATAAAAACATATACCGATTATGATTCAGATCAACGACATCAGCAAAGTCTTCCGCACGACGGAAGTGGAAACCGTAGCCTTGAACCACGTCAACCTCGAAGTGAAGGAAGGCGAATTCGTAGCCATCATGGGCCCGTCCGGCTGTGGCAAGTCTACCTTATTGAATATCCTCGGCCTGCTGGACAATCCCACCGAAGGCAGTTACCGCCTCCTGGGCGAGGAGGTGGCCAACCTCAAGGAGAAGGAGCGCACCCGTGTCCGCAAGGGCAAGCTGGGCTTCGTCTTCCAGAGCTTCAACTTGATAGACGAGCTGAACGTCTTCGAGAACGTGGAGCTGCCCCTGACATACCTTGGCATCAAGTCGTCCGAACGGAAGCGGATGGTGGACGACATCCTGCGCCGCATGAACATCGGTCACCGTGCCAAGCACTTCCCCCAGCAGCTCAGCGGCGGACAGCAGCAGCGCGTGGCCATCGCCCGTGCCGTAGTGACTAACCCCAAACTCATCCTGGCGGACGAGCCGACCGGCAACCTCGACTCGAAGAACGGCGCCGAGGTGATGAACCTCCTCACCGAGTTGAACAAGGAGGGCACGACCATCGTCATGGTGACACACTCGCAGCACGATGCCTCCTACGCCCATCGCACGGTGCATCTGTTTGACGGGAGCATTGTGGCGAATACGAAGAATAACCTTTGAAAATGAAGAATGATGAATGAAGAATGATGAATGAAGAATTTGCTGTGCATTCGATGCTTCATTCTTAATTCATCATTCTTAATTCTTCATTCTTCATTCTTAATTCTTAATTCTTAATTAACATGAGGTACCTATACTATACGATACAAACCCTGCGCCGTGGCCGCTCGTCCACCTTCATCAAGCTGGTGTCGCTGACGCTGGGGCTGCTAGTGGGCGTGCTGCTCTTTGCGCAGATTGCCTACGAACTGAGTTTTGACCGCTTCTACGAGGAGCCGGAGACACTGGTCACGCTGCGGATGCGCAATGTGACCCGGGGCGTCCCCGAGAAAGAATACAATTACGGCACGTACCAGCCGGCCGCTGCTGATCTGTGGGAGGCCATGCCTGACCTGATAGAGAGCGCCAGCCTGAGCAGCAATTTCTGGCAACCCACCCTCTATCTGGAGGACAAGAAGCTGGAGAGTTTCCCCGTCCTCTTTGCGGACACACTTTATTTCCAGACCACCGGCTTGCCCATCCTGCAAGGCAATCCGCACGACCTGGTCTTGAAGGATAATGCTTTCATCTCGCAGAGCAAGGCGCGGGAACTCTTTGGCGACGAGAACCCCATCGGCAAGGAACTGTCTGTGGAAAAGCAGTTCAATGTCACCATCCGTGGCATCTATGCCGACGTGCCCCGCAACAGCATCATGCCCCACGACATGGTTCTCTCCCAAGCGTTCATGGATTGGGGATTCGGCAAGGGTACGTGGGGGACGAACAATATCTACTCCGTCCTCTTTAGGTTGAAACACCCCGAGGACGTGGATCGGATGAACGAGTGGGTGCAGAAGGCGGTGGAGCAATACACCGATACCCATCTGGGCGAGGACGTGGTGACGGAGTACAGCGTGCTGCCGCTCTACCGGGTGTACCGCTCTTTCCCGGACACTACGCGGAGGCTGGTCATTCTGGCGGTACTGGGCTTCTCCATCTTCTTTGTTTCGGCCATGAACTATGTGCTCAGTGCCGTGGCCACGATGAGCCGCCGGGCCAAGGCTGTGGGCGTGCATAAGTGTAGCGGTGCCTCAGGCGGACAAATCCTGGGTATGTGTCTGTGGGAGACGGGCTGCCTGTTGCTCCTTGCCATGATTTGCGCCGGGCTGTTGATGGCTATGTTCAGCGACCCGTTGGAAGACCTGTTGGGCAGCCGCTTGGCCGACCTCTTTACAGTCCGTACGCTTTACGTGCCGCTGGGGTTGGTGGCGGTGTTGTTTGTGGTGACGGGATTCCTGCCCGGAAGATTGTATGCCCGGATTCCTGTGACGCAGGTGTTTCGCCGCTATACCGACGGCAAGCGTTCGTGGAAGCGGGGCCTGCTGTTCGTGCAGTTCGTGGGCGTGGCCTTTATCAGCGGGCTGTTGCTCACCACGGTGTGGCAGTATCACGATCTGATGAGCCGCAGCGTGGGCTTCCGTTCCGAAGGATTGGCAGTGGGCGTGTTGTCCGGCAGCTTGGACCGGACGGAAGGCGTGGCCGATGCCATCCGTCGCGAGCCATACGTGGAGGCGGTGGCAGTCAGCGGAAATAATCTGCTGGCGCATTATAGCACCAACCGCCTGACGGACAACCAAGGCAACTTCATCTGCCCGCTGCACTTCATGGTCATTGACAAGGATTTCCCCCAAGTGACCGGTTTGAAGCTCTTGGAAGGTTCTTGGCCCCGGCATCGGGGAGAAGCGCTGGTGGGCAAGACAACGGTGGAGACGATGAAGTGGGGCGATACAGCCATTGGCCGGCAGTTGCCCATTATCCCCGGTTGGGCCGGTTTGGAGGAACCGCCGGTCATCGTGGGCGTGGTGGACGATGTGCGCAACATGGGCTTCTTCATGGAGCAGACTTGCACCTCCTTCATTCTGGGCGACCGCCTGCGCTGCTTCAACGTCCGTCTGAAGGCTCCGCTGGACGAGAACATGAAGAAGCTGAACGCCTTTATGGCGGAGACCTATCCCAACTTGGGACTGGAGTTCACGACCTATCAGGAGATTCGCCGCCAGCAAAACGAGAGCGTCTCCCACTTCCGCAACATCGTGTGGGTCACGACGCTGTGCATTGTCCTCATGGTGTTGATGGGCCTTATTGGCTACGTCAGCGACGAGACCGAACGCCGCTCGAAGGAGATTGCCATCCGCAAGGTGAACGGTGCCACGGCCTTCGACATCTTGCGGTTGTTCTCGGCGGACATTCTTCGGGTGGCTTTACCTGCCATTGTCATCGGTCTGTTCGTCTCGTGGTATGTGTCCGGGCAGTGGATGCAGCAGTTTGCGGACAGTGCGTTGCTTTCTCCGGGCTGGTTTGTCGGAGTAGGCGTGGTCTTGTCGGTGCTCATTGTCGGCATCGTTGTCCTCAAGGCTTGGCGCATAGCGGGTGAGAATCCGGTGGAGAGCTTGAAGACAGAGTGATTTTTTAGACAAAGGAACATAGGGACATATTCGTTTCATCTCATCGTGAAAAATATGTTCTTATGTTCCTATGTCAGAAAAATCTCTTTTTTGTCTACAATATGTCCCTATGTTCCTATGTCTGCAAACACAGAAAAGGGGAACCCCGCGAGGAGCTCCCCTTGTTCTGTATCCACAGGCCGGTGTCAGCTGATGTAGTAACACAGCGTGAGGTAGATGATGGTCTTGCGGCCCACCTTGCTTTCCTCGATTTCCACCTTGCCTTCGCGTGCCAGCCATCCGATGGCGGCGTTCAGGTCGCGGTCGGCCAAGCCGGTGGCCGCTTTCACTTCGTCATATTGCCACTTGCGGTGTTCGCTTGCCAGCTGTCGCCATACGATGCCGGCGTTTTCTCCAATGTTTTGTACGTTCATAAGATTGAGATATTTAAGTTAGGTTTTCGTGGGCAAAGGTACAAATTATTTTTAGACAGAGGAACATAGGAACATATTTTAGGCAATGGGATTTATTTTAGACATAGGAACATAAGAACATATTTAAGTTAGTGGGGGACGATAGATGCGGTATTTCCGTTTGATTTCTAGTCTTTCTCCTCCGAAATTGATGAGGAGGCCGTCATCGATATGTGTGGCAGTGAGATAACTGACTAACTGGGCTTCGTGCATGGGGTGCAGATTCATGACAGCTTTCAATTCTACGATAACTCGTTGCTCTACCAAGATGTCGGCCCTGAACTCTCCGACCACGGTATCACCATAGTACACTTGTATGGGATATTCCGTTTCCGCCCGCAGCCCACATGCCTCCAATTCTATGGTCAACGCCTTCTGATATACAGATTCTAAAAAGCCGGCTGCCAAGTGCCTCCTGACCTTCGAAGCGCATCGTATGATGGTCTTGATAATTTCTTCCGTATCTTTCATGCTTCTTTATGATGTAAATATGTTCCTATGTTCTTATGTCTAAAAATCAATCTGTCGCCACCCGCTTCTGCCTCCTCATATACCACAACAGCGCCGCCACCGCCGTGATGAACGCCAGCAAGTCACTCACCGGCAGGCTGGCCCACACACCGTCCAATCCCCAAATGCCGGGGAAGACGAGCAGGCAGGGCAGGAGGAAGATGAGCTGGCGCGTTAGAGAGAGGAAGAGGCTCATCTTGGCCAGGCCGATGTTTTGGAAGAAGTTGCCGATGACTATCTGCGCCCCGATGACGGGAAACATTGCCACGCAGATGCGCAAGCCGTGAGCCGCCAGGTTGATGAGGTTGTCATCGCTGGTGAACACGGCCGACACGGCGTGGGGCAGCAGCTCGCAGATGAGGAAGCCGCTGGTGGTGATGCACACGCCCGAGATGATGGCCAGGCGCAGCGTCTGCTTCACCCGTTCGGGTTTGCGTGCGCCGAAGTTGTAGCCGATGATGGGTTGCATGCCCATGGTCAGGCCCATGACGATCATCAGGTAGAGCATCAGCAGGCGGTTGATGATGCCGTAGGCACCGATGGCCATGTCGCCTCCGTGATTTTGCAAGCTGTTGTTGATGATGATGACGATAACGCACGCCGTGACATTCATCAGGAAGGGCGACATGCCGATGGAGAAGATGTCGTTCACGATACGCCGCTCCAACCGCAGGTAGGGACGTTGCAGGCGGATGTCGCTCTTCTTGTTGAGGAAGTGGTTAAGCACCCACAGCATCCCGATGAACTGCGAGCACACCGTGGCCAGGGCGGCGCCGCGGATGCCCCAGTCGAACTGGAAGATGAACAGGGGCGCCAGGATGACGTTGACCAACACGCTGGCCATGGACGTCAGCATGGCCTTCTTGGGGTGACCCGTGGCACGCATCACGTAGTTCATGCCAATCATCACGTAGGCGAAGGGAGTGCCCGCCAGGATGATCTGCATGAAGTCGCGGGCGTAGGGCAGGGTCTCGCTGCTCGCTCCGAAGAAGCGCAGGATGGGGTCGAGCAAGAGGAAGGACAGCCCGCCGAAGATGACGGAGTTGACGATGCAGAGCATGAGGGTGTTGCCCAGTACCTTGTTGACTCCCTCCATGTCCTTCTGACCCAGGCGGATGGATGAGATGGTGGATCCGCCCACCGACACCAGGTTGCCGAAAGCCGCCGTGAGGTTCATCATCGGGAAGGTGATGGCGAGGCCCGCGATGGCCATGGCACCCACGCCGTGCCCGATGAAGATGCTGTCGATGATGTTGTAGAGCGAAACAATGGTCATGCCGATGATGGCAGGAATGGAGTATTGCAACAGCAACTTGCCGATGGGCTCCGTGCCCATGAGATGAGGATTGTTTTGGTTCATACGCTTATGTCTCTTTATATTATATAATGTATAGGAGTTGACGAGGGATAAAAATCCGTGCAAAGGTACGAAATATCTTGCATCTGTCAGATAGATTTCAGACCTTTGTGCCGGATTTAACAACCATGCAATGTTTTATGGATAACATGTTTTGCAAAGCCGTCCTCTTTGACTTTGACGGCGTGATAGTGGATACCGAGGGGCAGTACAGCCTCTTTTGGGACAAGATTGGTCAGGATTACCTGGGCGACCCGGAGTTTGGTGGCCGTGTGAAGGGTCAGACATTGACCTACATTTACGACAAGTACTTTCCCGACCCGCAGATACAGCCGGTGTTGACCGATGCCCTTCTGCGCTTCGAGGAGCAGATGACCTACGACTACATCCCCGGCATCCTCGACTTCCTGGCTGATTTGCGCCGACACGATGTGCGCACTGCGGTTGTCACCAGCTCCAATGAGCAGAAGATGGCCGCTGTCTATCGGCATCGTCCCGAGATTCCTGCCCTGTTCGACCGCATCCTCACCGCCGAGCAGTTCGCGCACTCCAAGCCCCATCCCGATTGCTATCAGTTGGGCATGCGCATATTTGGCACCACACCTGCTGAGACCTGCGTCTTCGAGGATTCCTTCAACGGGCTGAAGGCGGGTATGGCATCGGGCGCGTTCGTCTTTGGATTGGCCACGACAAATCCTCGCGAAGCCATCGCCTCGGCGAGCCATTGTGTGATTGACAATTTTCGCGGCTTTACCTACGAGAAGATGTGTGCCGCATTAACTATTAATCATTGACCATTAACCATTAATCATTATAATTATGGGATACATTTCAGAAGATAATCGTAAAGTGACTACCCATCGCCTCGTAGAGATGAAGCAGAGGGGCGAAAAAATATCCATGTTGACCTCGTATGACTACACCATGGCCCAGATTGTGGACGGTGCCGGGATGGACGTCATTCTCGTGGGCGACTCTGCCTCCAACGTCATGGCGGGCAACGTGACCACCCTGCCCATCACGCTCGACCAGATGATTTACCATGCCAAGAGCGTGGTGCGCGGCGTGAAGCGTGCCATGGTGGTGGTGGACATGCCCTTCGGTTCCTACCAAGGCAACGAACTGGAAGGCGTACACTCCGCCATCCGCATCATGAAGGAGAGTCACGCCGATGCACTGAAAATCGAGGGCGGCGAGGAAATTATCGGCACCGTGAAGCGTATCATCGACGCGGGTATCCCCGTGATGGGTCATCTGGGGCTGATGCCGCAGAGCATCAACAAGTATGGCACCTACACCGTCCGCGCCAAGGACAATGCCGAGGCCGACAAGCTGGTGCGCGATGCCCACTTGCTGGAGGAGGCAGGCTGTTTCGGCGTGGTGCTGGAGAAGATACCTGCCGCGCTCGCCGGACGTGTGTCGCACGAACTGACCATCCCTGTCATCGGCATCGGTGCCGGAGGCGATGTGGACGGACAGGTGCTCGTGGTGCAGGACATGCTGGGCATGAACAACGGCTTTCGCCCGCGCTTCCTCCGCCGCTATGCCGACCTCCATACGGTGATGACGGATGCCATCAGCCGCTATGTCAGTGATGTGAAGAACCTGGATTTCCCCAATGAGAAAGAACAATATTGACAATCCTTCCTTGTGCAACCGCAACTTCGTGCTGGTGTGTGTGGCGGGCTTCCTGCTCTATGCCACGGCCTACGCGGTGCTGCTTTCCCTGATGCGGTCGGGATTGGCCTCGAACCTCTGCTTCCCTTTCCTGATAGGGATGCAGGTGGGAGGTCTGTTCAGTGCGTGGCTGGCGGACAAATTCCGCCGCAAGCACGTGTTGGGCTATCCGTTCGTGGGGATGTTGCTCGTGTCCATTGGCTATGCTTACGCCTCGACAATCTGGCAGTATGCGGCTTTGGCCCTGCTGCACGGGGTATGCTTCGGCTTGGCCTCGTCGGCGGCAGTCACGCTGAGCATCGATGTGGTGCACTCCGGCCTTCGCACGCAGGCCAATATGACCTACGCCTTTGTCTCGCGGCTGGGGATGGTCGTGGGCGGCGTGGCGGCGTGGTGGCTGATGCCCCTCCATACCTACCAATGGCTGATGCCTGTCCTGTTCGGGATGGTGGGTGTGCTGGCGGCGGCGTGGATGTACGTGCCTTTCCGGGCGCCCATCGGCTTGCCGGTGGTGAGTACGGATCGTTATGTCCTGCCCCGTGCCGTGTTGCCGGGCCTTAACGTGGCGGTGCTTGCCTTTGCTTGCGGGATGTGTGTCATGTCGGGTGCGACGGCTTGGCTGTTCCTGCCGGCCGTATTGTCGCCCTGGTGGGTGCGGATGTTTGTCAAGCTCTCCCACCATTGCCAGCGGGCCACGGGCAACGTGACGTGTCATTTCTTTACGGATACCGGCTTGCTCATCGGCGTGGCCTATGCGCAGGTTTATGCAGAGTTTCCCCTTTGGGTGCCCCTCGCATGGCTGGCGTTCGCCCTCGTGATGTACCTCTGCTTCACCCGTATTTATTATAAGAAGATGCGTGTCAGATAGGGCACGAAGATGATCAATCCTACGGCAATCGCCGCCAAGGCGCACACCAGCACCGCCCCGGCGGCGATGTCTTTTACCTGTCCTGCCAAGGGATGTCGTTGGGGCGAGACGAGATCCACCAGCCGCTCGATGGCGGTGTTGAACAATTCGGCACTTATCACCAGGCCGATGCAGAGGCAGATGGCTGTCCACTCGCCCCGGGTGATACCGAAGGCGAAGCCCGCCCCGATGACCACGACCGTGGCGATGAGGTGGAAGCTGAGGTTTTGTTCGCGCCCCACGCATTGGCGGATGCCCTGCCAGGCGTAGCGGAAGCTGCGGAGTTGTTTCTTGTAGTCGTATCTCATAATACTCTTCAGTTTCGTGTCACCTGCTTCACGCCCTTCACTGTGCGGAGCTTCTTGATGAGTGCTTCCAGCCGGGCGGTGTCGCCCAGCATCACGGTGAGGTTGCCCCAGAAGAGGCCGTCGTTGGAGTCGATGCTGATGCTGCGCAGGCTGATGCCGTCCTCCTTGTTGATGATGGACGTGATGTTGGTGACGATGCCGATGTCGTCGTGCCCCACCACGCGGAGGGTGATGGGATATTGCGTGCCCTCGGCCTTGCCCGCCCAGCGTGCCTTGACGATGCGGTAGCCGAAGCGTTGGCGCATCTCCGGGGCGTTGGGGCAATCCGTGCGGTGTATCTTGATGCCGCCGTTGACGCTGACGAAGCCGAAGACATCGTCGCCATAGATGGGGTTGCAGCAGCGGGCCAGCTTGTAATCCAATCCCTTGAGGTTCTGGTCGATGACCAGCACATCCTCCTTGCCTCCCGTGGGGGTGTCGTCGGATGTGGGGGGCGTCAGGTTGAAGGCCTCGGCACTGCGATAGATGGCGGCGTCGCGCGTGTCGGCCGTGTCGCGGCGCTGTTGCTCCACGTAGCGGTCGATGAGGTCGTTCACATCCAGCGCACCGTCGGCCACGGCTTGGTAGAAGTCGGTTACTACCTTATAGCCCATGCGCTTGATGAGGCGCATCATGGTGCCGTCGTCATACTCTATCTTGCGGTTCTTGAACTTGCGCTCCAGCATCTCCTTGGCGAAGTCTGTCTGGCGAGCGGCCATTTCCTTGAGGGCTTGCTTGATTTTGGTGCGTGCCTTGGAGGTGGTGACATAGTTCAGCCAATCCTGTTTGGGTGTCTGGGTGCTGGAGGTCATTACCTCCACCTGGTCACCGCTTTGCAGGCGTTGGCGCAGGGGTACATTCCTGCCGTTTACCTTGGCACCGATGCACTTGCTGCCCAGGGCGGTGTGGATATGAAAGGCAAAATCCAGCACCGTGGCACCCTTGGGCAACTTGAAGAGGTCGCCCTTGGGAGTGAAGACAAACACCTCATCCTCGTACAGCTCCAGCTTGAAGCGATCCATGGCTTCGAGATCGTTCTCCGAGTTCTCCAACGCCTCGCGTACGGAGGTGAGCCATTCGTCCAGGCCGCTTTCTCCCTTGATGCCTTTGTAGCGCCAGTGGGCGGCCAATCCGCGCTCGGCGATGTCGTCCATGCGCTCGGTGCGTATCTGCACCTCCACCCACTTGCCTTCGGGGCCCATCACGGTGATGTGCAGCGATTCGTAGCCGTTGCTCTTGGGCACGGACAGCCAGTCGCGCAGCCGCTTGGGATTGGGCTGATACATGTCGGTGACGATGGAGTAGACCTGCCAGCACTCCTGCTTCTCCTTCTCCAGCGGCGAGTCGAGGATGACGCGGATGGCGAAGAGGTCGTACACACCTTCGAAGGGGCACTTCTGCTTCTTCATCTTCTGGTAGATGGAGTGGATGGACTTGGTGCGTCCCTTGATGTGGAAGTGCAGCCCCGCTTCCTCCAGCTTGCGTTGGATGGGGGCGATGAAGTTGGCTATATAGCGGTCGCGCGAGGCTTTCGTCTCGTTCAGTTTCTCCTTGATGTGGTAGTAGACGTCGTGCTCGGTGTACTTCAGCGAGAGGTCCTCCAGCTCCGACTTCAGCTTGTAGAGGCCCAGCTTGTGAGCCAACGGTGCGTAGAGATAAGCGGCTTCGCCTGCCACACGGAGGCGTGCGTCATTGTCTGCGGCATCCTTGATCTGGCGCATGATGTTGACGCGGTTGGCTATCATGATGAGGATGACGCGCATGTCCTCGGCGAAAGAGAGGAGCAACTTGCGGAAGTTCTCCGACTCGATGCTGGGGCTTTTCCTGTACAACTCCTGCACGCGGATGAGGCCCCGGATGATGCCCGCTACATCTTCGCCAAACTCCTGTCCGATGGCTTCGGCCGTGTAGGTGCCGTTGCGCACGGAGTCGTGCAGCATCACGCCCAAGATGGAGGCGCGGCGCATGCCTATCTCTTCGGCCACGATCACTGCCGTCTGCATATCCTTGAGGATCGGATTCAATCCGAATACATCGCGGGGGATGGGATTGGCTTGGATGGAGTGCACAAGGTGGGCTTTCAATCTTCGGCAATCTCCCTTTTGCAGGGCGTCGCCGGAGAGTTGAAGCAGCTTGCGGTAGAGGGTGATGAGTTGTACCCTTTCCTCGGGGGTGAAGAATGCATTTGTTTCCATAATCATCGGTTTTAGCGGCACAAAGATAGTGATTTTGTTTGATTATGCTACAAAATGTAGCAAGATATTCACTTGAATCTGTCTCCCCACAATGCCTGCATCCGCTCCTTGTGGCGTGCCTCGGCGGCATTCTCCTGGGGTTGCCAAATGCGGTGTTCCTTCAGTTCATCAGGAAGGAACTGCTGGCGGACGAAGTGTCCGGGATAGTCGTGCGCATATTTATAACCCTCGGCATAGCCCAAGTCCTTCATCAGTTTGGTGGGAGCGTTGCGCAGGTGGAGAGGCACGGGCAGGTTACCCGTCTGACGCACCAAAGCAAGGGCATCGTTGATGGCATTATACGCCGAGTTGCTCTTGGGGCTGGTGGCGAGATAAACGGTGCACTCTGCCAGCGGGATGCGACCCTCCGGCCAGCCGATTTTCATCACCGCATCGAATGTGGCATTGGCCAGCAACAGCGCGTTGGGATTGGCCAGGCCGATGTCCTCCGCCGCACTGATGACCAACCGACGGGCGATGAACGCCGGGTCCTCGCCTCCCTCCACCATGCGGGCCAACCAATAGATGGCGCCGTCGGGGTCGGAGCCGCGGATAGACTTGATGAAGGCAGAGATGATGTCATAGTGCATCTCCCCATCCTTGTCATAGGCAAGCGGATTCTGCTGGAGGCGGTCGGTGACCAGTGCATCAGTGATGACGACGGGGTCTTGCGTCTCGGCCTCTACCACCAGCTCGAGGATGTTGAGCAGCTTGCGTGCGTCTCCGCCGCTATACCGCAGCATGGCGTTGGTTTCTTTCAGCTCTATCTTCCGTTCCTTGAGGATGAGGTCGGTGGTGATGGCACGGTGCAGGAGTTCGAGCAGGTCGTCTTTCTCCAGCGACTTGAGCACGTAGAGCTGGCAGCGGGAGAGTAGGGGGCGGATGACCTCGAACGAAGGATTCTCCGTGGTGGCGCCTATCAAGGTGACAATGCCTTGCTCCACCGCACCCAGCAGCGAGTCTTGTTGCGACTTGCTGAAGCGGTGTATCTCGTCAATGAAAAGGATGGGACTTGCCGTGGAGAAGAAGCGGTTATTCTTTGCCTTTTCGATGACCTCGCGCACGTCCTTCACGCCGCTGGTCACTGCGCTCAACGTGTAGAAGGGAGTCTCCAGCTTGTGCGCGATGATTTGTGCCAGTGTGGTCTTTCCCACCCCCGGAGGTCCCCAGAGGATGAAGGAGGAGATGCGGCCCGAATCTATCATCCGGCGCAACACGGCACCCGGGCCTACGAGGTGCTTTTGGCCGATGTATTCGTCCAAGGTCTTGGGGCGAAGTCTTTCTGCGAGAGGAGCCATATATTAATCATTAACCATTAATCAGAATATCGTCAAAATCATAAAGCGGATGCCCCACTTGGTGGTGCCCGGGATGTTGGTGTAGGTCAGTCGCCGTACGTACTCGATGTGCAGCAGCTTGAAGATGTTGTAGATGCCTACGCTCGCTTCCACATAGGGCGTATGATCCATCACATGACTGGTGGGAACCCCGTCGCGCATGGGGAAGAGGAAGATGCCTCCGTCGTGGTTCTTGTACGGATTGTTCTTGTCCGTGAGGGTACCCCATAGGGCGCGTACGCGAAACATTTCCCTCCACTTCAGCTTGCGGATGAGGGGGATGCGGTTGAACAGCTTTCCGTTGAGGTCATAGCTCAACGCCAGCGAAGCATAGCGGTCGTTGAGGAACTCCATGTTATCAATGAGGTTGAACGACTCGTTGTTCTGCGTGATGTACGACAGGTTGGCCATCGGCAGGTTGAGCAAGGGGAAGGGCACCTTATTCCATTGTGCACCTGCGCGGAGCGTGGCGTCCAGCTTGCCCCACGAACCAAACCAGAAGCGCTTGCGCAAGCTCAACTCCGTGAGATTGAAGTTATAGTCGCCGCCCAGCAATCCCTTGAATCCCGCCGTGTGCGAGAGGCTGAACACAGGTGCATCCAGCGACACGGGCACGCGCCGTTGCTTGGTGTTGACGAATGTCTCCCCCGGGGCATAGCGCAGGGTGACGCCCAGTTCGGTGGTGGTCATGTCGTGTACACGCGTATTAGTCTCGTCCAGCACGCCGGGAGTTTGTCCGTCGTTTTTCCAATACTCCAGCTTGCCACCCGGCTGATCGTTGCGGTGGCGTGCCATGGCCTGCATGGAGAAGCCCGACTGCGTCTCCAATTCGTAGGTCAGCGTAGCGTCGCGGATGTAAGACATCTGGTCGACCTTTGTCCATTTCCAGCCCACGAACATATTGTCCTTGTCCGTGGCCAGATACTTGTCCATGGGGTTCATCACATCGTAGGTGTACTTGAAGGCCAAGTAGTGTTTAGGAAATTCCCACAGCACGTACTCGCGCTTGTTGAACGAGTAGGCCACCTGTCCGGAGTAGAACCACTTCTTGTCCTTCGTGCCATACGCGCCATATCCGCTCAGGCTCCAGTGTGGATGCAGGTTGCCCGTGGTCATGGCGCTCAGACGGAAGCGCGTGCCGTTGAGGTAGTTGCTCGTAATCATTGTATTGATGGGGCCGATGTCCACCTTGCTGGGGTGCTTCTTGCTGCCCGTCTCCACGAAATTTTCTATCAATGCCTTGGCAAAGAAGATGACGTACTTGAAGCCCGGTATCTGCTCGATGCGGTTCATGAAGACATCCATCGTGCTCTCCTTCTTGGTGAGCGGCACCTGGCGCACGCCCGCCCAATACTCGTCCGAGCGAGCCAGCATGTTGGCCTCCTTGATGACGCTCCCCTTCAGACGGAAGAGGCGCGCTTCGATGGGGGCGAACTTATAATCGGTGTACTTCGTGGTGCGCTGCACCTCGAGTCCTTGTATTCCCTTGGTGATACCCAGCTCCACGGTCATGTCGTCATCCGTCAATACCCAGTTGCTGTCCGGCAGTTGCTCGAACTGCTGCACGATGCTCATCGACTCTACCCAGTTGACACCTGTGTTCTTGGGCAGATTCATTGTGCAACGGCGCACGGCATAGGTAGAGTCATGCTGCACGTAGAGGTGGCCCGTGAATCCGAAGTCCTGCGAATTCTGGGGCACGAACGTCAGATGCACGCATTCGTGGCCGTCCACCTGAATGGTGTCCTCCAGATAATATTTATAGAAGGCGATGCCTCCACGCCCTATGGGGCTGGTGAAGTAACGTTGCAGCAGGCGGATATTGTCCTCGTAGATGTTGACGTCGGAGAAGACATCATTCAGGATGGTGCCCAGCATGTCGCCCGTATTGAAGAACTCCTCGATGCCGCTGGAGTTCATGCCTTCGATAATGGTCTTTTTGCTTTTGGGATCCTTGCGGTAGATGGTGCGGCTGGCGGTCTCCTTGATGGAGATGGGCAGGATGAGTTTGCCCGAGAGCGAGGATTCCTCCACCTGATCTTTGAAGAAGGCAAACTTCTTGTACAATCCCTTCTCCATCTTTTCGGGAGTGATGTCGTTGAGGGACATCTTCATCTTCTCGTACTTCCGGTATTCGTAGAAGTCGTTCTCCTCCAGCTTCAGCGCCTTTTTGTGCGCAATGACCTTGCGCATGAAGTCCACCGCCGGGTTGTTCTTGCGCGAATAACGCTCTCTCTTCGGCTTCACCACCAGCTCGTTGAGCACGATGTTGTCCGGGCGCAGCTGCACGTCCAGGCGGGTGGTGCCAGGCTTCACACGGATGGTCTTGGTGACGTATCCCAGGTAGGAGAAAGTCACCTCCTGTTGCCCCGGGCGCGCTGTCAGACGGTATTCGCCCTGTTCGTTGGTGCGTGTCCCCTGGGTGCTGCCCTTGTATTGGATGCTGACCAGCATCAGCGGTTCGTGTGTCACCGAGTCGGTGACCACCCCCCTGATTTGTGCCCATGCACCGGCGGGAAGCATCATGACCAGCAGGAAAAGAACGTGATATATTAGGATGCGTTGTTTTTGCTTCATATACTTCATATCGGATGCAAAGGTAAGAAATCGGCAGGAAACTGCCGCGTGCGCTTGCGTCTTTTATTTATCTTTTGGAGGTGTTAAGGAGTTAGCCTTCCAGCAACACCTTCACGATGCGCTCTGCGGCCCGTCCATCCCAGCGGTCGGGCAGGGTGGCGTGCTTCCAGTCGCCGCGCATCAGCTTGTCCAGGGCAGCGGAGAGCGCAAAGGTATTTTCGCCCACCAGCTCGTTGGTGCCGATGCGCCACGTCTCCGGATGCTCGGCGTAGGTGTTGAGCGTGATGCAGGGTACGTCCAGGAAGGTGGCCTCTTCGGCGATGTTGCCCGAATCCGTCACGATGCCCCGCGCCTGGTTGATGAGGAAGCCGAAGTGCAGGTAACTCTGCGGAGGCAGCAGATGCAGGTTGGGCGCGTTCAATCCCAATCCTTCCACCACCTGCTCTGCATAGGCGTGCAGAGGCGCCACGACGGGCATTCCTGCGGCCTTCTCGAGTACCGTCTGCAGGAGGGAGTGCAACACGGCGCGGCGCTTCAGCAGGTCGTGGCGGTTGAGGGTGAGGAGCAGGTAGCCGCCCTTGCGCAGGCCCATAGAGTCGAACCACAGGGGCTGCAAGAGGCGGTGCCGGTTGTGTCGGATGGTGTCGATGAGGATGTTGCCCACGTAGTGGATATAGTCGGGTATCATGCCCTCCTGGTTGAGGTTGCGGTTGGCCACCATACCCGCTGTGAAGAGATAGTCGGAGATGGCGTCCACGATGGTGCGGTTCACCTCGCGGGGCATGTTCATGTCAAACGAGCGTGTGCCGGCGATGACGTGCGCCACCTTCAAACCGCGCTTCTTGGCCACGATGGCGCAACTCATGGTGGCGGTCATGTCGTCCACCACCAGCACCACGTCTGCCGGATGTTCGTCCAGTTCACGCTCGAAGGCCAGCATGATTTCTGCGGTGATGCGCGAGTGGTCGTGCCCCGTGACACCCAGATAGGCGTCCGGCCGGGGCATGTCGAGGTCGGCGAAGAGCGAGGGCTCCAAGGCGGGGTCGTCCTGCGGGCCGGTGTAGACGATGCGGTAGGTGAGTTCCTTGCCCGTCTGGCGTGCGGCGTCCATGGCGCGGCAGATGGGGGCTATCTTCATGAAGTGGGGGCGTGCGCCCGAGATGATGGTTGCTTTCATACGCATGGTTTTTGTAATCATGGTGCAAAGGTAGGCTTTTAGGCGCGGATTTCGCAGGCGTGGGCGGTTTTTTTTAGTACCCTAAAGCCGTTGGAAAAGTTTCCGAAGCCGCTTGAAAACTCTATTTCCAGCCTGGAGATGTGTATTTCTAGGCTGGAAATGTACATTTTTAGGCTGGAAATGTGTATTTCTAGCCTGGAAATAGAGTTTTCAAGCGGTCTTGAGAACTTTTTTAGCGGCTTCAATACCTTTGGAATTCATTCATTGGAATTCATTCTTTGCCCTGTCCGGCGAAAAAATGGCGCGGGATAGGGGCTATGTGCGGCTTTATTCCTACCTTTGCACTTTGTTAACGGAATAACGGATGACTATGCAGAAGAAAGCTCTTTTGGGATTGACCCTCGCGGAATTGCAGGCGGTGACGAAGGAACTGGGTATGCCGGGCTTCGCGGCCAAGCAAATAGCTTCGTGGTTGTACGGTAAGAAGGTGGCCTCCATCGACGAGATGACCAACCTCTCGCTGAAGCACCGTGAGTTGTTGAAGGCTTCCTATGAGGTGGGGGCGGAAGCACCGGTGGATGCCATGCGCTCGGTGGACGGGACGGTGAAGTACCTTTACCGCGTCGGCGAGGGACACTTCGTGGAGGCGGTTTACATCCCCGATCACGACCGGGCCACGTTGTGCGTCTCGTCGCAGGTGGGCTGCAAGATGGGGTGTAAGTTCTGCATGACGGGCAAGCAGGGCTTTTCCGCCAGCCTGACTGCCGGACAAATCATCAACCAGATCAATTCCCTGCCCGAACGCGACACGCTGACCAATGTCGTGATGATGGGCATGGGCGAACCGCTGGACAACCTGGACGAGGTGTTGAAGGCTCTGGATATCATGACCGCCCCCTATGGCTATGCGTGGAGTCCCAAGCGGATGACGCTCTCCACCGTGGGATTGCGCAAGGGCTTGCGCCGCTTTCTGGAGGAGACCGATTGCCACCTGGCCGTCAGCCTGCATTCACCCATTCCTCTGCAACGTAGGGAGTTGATGCCGGCGGAGAAGGCTTTCTCCATCGTGGAAATCGTGGATATCTTGCGCGGGTATGACTTCAGCAAGCAACGCCGCCTGTCGTTCGAGTATATCTTGTTCAAGGGAGTGAACGATTCCCCGCTGCATGCCCGCGAGTTGGTGAAGTTGCTCCGAGGCCTGGATTGTCGGATTAATCTGATACGTTTCCATGCCATCCCCGGGGTAGACCTGCAGGGATGCGCGCCGGAGGAGATGACCGCTTTCCGCGATTATCTGACTTCGCACGGTGTGTTCACGACGATTCGTGCTTCGCGCGGTGAGGATATCTTTGCGGCCTGTGGGATGTTGTCCACGGCCAAGATGGAAGAGAATGAGCGTTAATTAATATAAATTATCCACTCCTTTGCGGCAGATGTTACCCTTTCTTTGTAGCTTTGTGAGGATGAAATCCGGCAAGCGGATGCGACTTTTCCCATGGAGGTTGCTTTTGTGGGTTGTGCTGGCGGGCTTTTGTGCCTCGTGCGGAGGAGGGCTGAAAGGACTCCTGACGCCCGCTTCCAGCGGCCGACCCTACGAATTGCTGGTGGTAGCGGAGCCGGAGGTGTGGGAACATCCGGCCGGCCGGGCCTGGCTTGAGGCTCTGGATACGGATGTGCCGGGACTTCCGCAGCCGGAGCGGGCATTCCGCCTCATGCATGCGGCGCCGCGGGATTTTGATGCTACTTTGCGGCTCACGAGGAACATGCTGGTGCTCGACGTGGATCGGGAGAAATATCCGCAGGCAGAGTTCACGTATGCGAAGGATGCCTTTGCCGCCCCCCAGTTGGTGGTGACGCTCCGGGTGCCGGACGAAGATTCCTTGAAGGCCGCCGCGGGTCGGTATGCAGCCTCCCTGGTGCGGCTCTTCACGCAAGAGGAACGGAGGCGCCGCATGGATTGGTTGGTGGATCACCACAACGCAGAGGTGGAGCGGAAGGTGGCAGAGCAATTCGGTTGCCGGGTGTGGGTGCCGACCGAGCTGGCTTCCTGCAAAGCGGGAGAGAACTTCTTCTGGGCAGGTACCAACCGGGCTACGGACGATTTGAACTTCGTGGTATATGCCTATCCTTACACCGGTGCGGAGGCTCTGACCAAAGCGGAATTTATCCATCGCCGCGATTCGGTGATGAAGGAGAATATCCCCGGAGCACGCGCAGGCATGTATATGGCCACCGATTCGCTGATGACCGACGTGCGTCTCTTTTCCCTGGACGGGGACACCGTTTGCGAAGCCAGGGGCCTGTGGCAGGTGAAGGGAGACTTCATGGGCGGCCCGTTCGTCTCCCACGCACGGGTGGACAAGGCACGTGGGCTGGTGGTGGTAGGCGAGGTGTTCGTGTATGCGCCCGGCCGTATGAAACGCAATCTCATCAGGTCGATGGAAGCATCGCTCTACACGCTGAGGCTGCCCCCAAGACATGGAGATCGAAGGAACTAAGAATACAACCTTAATAAATAAGTAGATATGGAAGATAATAAAATAAGAATAGGTATCACCCAGGGTGATATAAACGGTGTCGGCTATGAAGTGATTCTGAAGACTTTTGCCGACCCAATGATGCTGGAATTATGTACGCCGGTGATATATGGCTCGCCCAAGGTGGCCGCCTACCATCGCAAGTCATTGGATCTGCCCACTAACTTCAGCATCATCAATTCGGCCTCCGAGGCGGCACAAGGCCGCCTGAGCGTGGTGAATTGCACGGATGATGAAGTGAAGGTGGAGTTTTCCAAGGCCGATGCATCCGCCGGCAAAGCGGCACTGGATGCCTTGGAGCGGGCCGTGGAGGAGTACAAGTCCGGCTTGATAGACGTGCTGGTCACAGCTCCCATCAACAAGCACACCATTCATTCTGACCAATTTGACTTCCCCGGTCATACGGAGTACATCGAGCAGCGCCTGGGGAATGGCGACAAGGCGTTGATGATCCTGATGAAGGGTGATTTCCGTGTGGCGTTGGTGACGGGACATATCCCGGTCAGCCGGATAGCCCCGGCCTTGACGCAGGAATTGATTAAGGAGAAACTGGCCATTTTCAACCAATCGCTGAAGCAGGACTTCGGCATCAGTGCGCCGCGCATCGCCGTATTTTCCTTGAACCCTCATGCGGGCGACGGTGGCTTGCTGGGTACGGAAGAAGAGGAAATCATCATCCCGGCCATGAAGGAGATGGCGGCCAAGGGCGTATTGTGTTTCGGCCCCTATCCGGCAGACGGCTTCATGGGCTCGGGCAACTTTACCCGTTTCGACGGCATCCTGGCCATGTATCACGATCAGGGACTGGCTCCCTTTAAGGCACTGGCCATGGACGAGGGCGTGAACTTCACGGCCGGCTTGCCGGTGGTGCGTACGTCGCCCGCTCACGGGACGGCTTATGACATTGCCGGGAAGGGCATCGCCTCGGAAGACTCTTTCCGTCAAGCGGTGTATGTGGCCATTGATGTGTTCCGCAACCGCCAGCGTGAGAAAGCCGCCCGTGCCAATCCGTTGCGCAAGCAATATTATGAGAAGCGGGACGATAGCGACAAGCTGAAACTGGACAATGCGGAGGAGGAATTATAATCATCATGACAAAAGCAGAAATACAACAGGTCAAGCTGCGGTTTGGCATCATAGGCAATAATGCGGGGTTGGCGCGCGCCATTGATGTGGCCATTCAGGTGGCGCCGACTGACTTGTCCGTGCTGATTACCGGCGAGAGCGGTGTGGGTAAGGAAAGCTTTCCGCAGATTATCCATCAGTACAGCCGACGCAAGCATGGGCAATACATTGCGGTCAATTGCGGTGCCATTCCCGAAGGGACCATTGATTCGGAACTCTTCGGACACGAGAAGGGTGCCTTCACGGGTGCCATTGGCGAGCGCAAGGGATACTTTGGCGAGGCCAATGGCGGCACCATCTTTCTGGACGAAGTGGGTGAACTTCCCCTGCCCACGCAAGCCCGTTTGCTTCGTGTGTTGGAGAGCGGCGAGTTCATCAAAGTGGGTTCGTCCAAGGTGGAGAAGACAGATGTGCGTATCGTGGCGGCCACCAACGTCAACCTGAGGCAAGCCATCGCCGACGGGCGCTTCCGCGAGGATTTGTTCTATCGCTTGAACACAGTGCCCATACAGGTTCCGCCTTTGCGGGAGAGAGGTGAGGACGTGGTCTTGCTTTTCCGCAAGTTTGCCTCAGACTTTGCCGAGAAATACCACATGCCGGCCATTCAGCTGACCGACGATGCCAAGCAGATGCTGATGACTTATTCCTGGCCGGGCAATGTCCGCCAGCTGAAGAACATCACGGAGCAGATTTCCATCATTGAGACCAACCGGGACATCACGGCGGCCATCCTGAAGAATTACCTGCCCGAGCAGGACAACGTGCAGCATCTGCCGGCTTTGTCAGGCAAGCGGGAGAAAAGCTTCGAGAGCGAGCGGGAGATTCTGTATCAAGTGCTTTTCGACATGCGTCGGGATATGAACGAACTGAAGAAACAGATGGAAGAGCTCATGGCCAAGAACGGAACCATTCCCGTGGGACACGGTGCCACCGATGCCCAGGCCTTCTATGCGCCACCTTCCGCCATGATGCCTTCCGCGGCGGAAACCAACGTGCCCACCATCATCCGGCAGCCCGTGAAGCAGCCCGCTGCCACGGAGCCGGATATCCAGGATACGGAGGAATATGTGGAAGAGTCATTGTCCCTGGACGATGTGGAGAAAGAAATGATTCGCAAGGCGCTTGAGAAGCACCATGGCAAGCGCAAGGCCGCTGCCCAGGATTTGAACATTTCTGAGCGTACCTTATACAGAAAAATTAAAGAATATGGTTTGGATTAAGAAAATATTGCCGGTCATCAGCTTGTGCGCCCTGCCTTTCTTGGTGACGTCCTGTAAGATTCAGATGGGCTTGGCTCCCATCACGTCTATTGACTATACCAAGGTGAAGACGGTCTCCATTGCCGAGTTCCAGAACCAGTCGGAGTACGTCTATGCACCGCTGGCCATCCAGTTCAATCAGGAACTGAAGGATATGTTCATTCAGCAGACCCGCTTGCAGTTGGTCAATTCGGGCGGTGATTTGGAAATAGACGGTGAAATTGTCGGATATAATCAGTATAACCAAGGCGTGGACGCCAGCGGTTATTCTTCGGAAGTGAAGCTGACGCTGACGGTCAACGTGCGCTATGTCAACAATACGAACCACGAGGAAGACTTCGAGCAGCAGTTCTCGGCTTTCCAGACGTATGAGTCCACCCAGTTGCTGACGGCCGTGCAGGACCAGTTGATTCCCTTGATGATCGAAGACATTACCGAGCAGATATTCAACTCGACGGTAGCTAACTGGTAATGGGCACAATGACATCGACACTTTTGCAACAATGGGTGGAACATCCCGAATCTTTGGAGCGTGAAACATTGGACGAATTGCGCGAGACCTTGTCGCAATATCCTTATTTTCAGTCGGCTTGGTTGCTCTATCTGAAGAATCTTTATGCTTTGCATGACGAATCTTTCGGGGAAGAGTTGCGCAAGGCGGCTCCCTACGTGGCCGACCGTGCGGTATTGTTCCACCTGACGGAAGGGGAGCATTATGCCTTACATTTGCAGGACGAACCTGCACCGATGGCACCAGAAACTTCCGAAGATGCCGATCGTACCCTGACCCTGATAGATGCTTTCCTGGCTCATGCACCGGAGGAGGAGCGAAAGCCGTTGCCGATGACCGGCGGGCTGGATTATACCGTGGACTATACGGCCTACCTGCTGCAGGAGGATACTCCGGCCGATGACGGGCAGGGAGCATCGGACACGCCACCATTGCGCGGACAGGCATTGATAGACGATTTCATCCAGAAGCAATCGGACTCACCGGCATCTGCTCCGGTCTCCGCATCGCCTTCCGTTCCTGCCCGGACACCGGAGATGGAGACACAGGCTGTCGAAGAAGGGTTGGACGAAAGCTGTTTTACAGAAACTTTGGCCAAAATCTACATCAAACAGCACCGATATGAGAAGGCACTTGAAATTATTAAAAAATTAAGTTTGAATTATCCAAAAAAAAACGCTTACTTTGCAGACCAAATCCGATTTCTGGAAAAATTGATTATTAACGATAAATCAAAATAGCAAAAAAATGTACGTATTATTAGTTATCTTAATGTTGATTGCAGCCATCTTGATGTGCTTCATCGTGTTGATTCAGAACTCCAAAGGAGGCGGCTTGGCTTCCAGTTTCTCTTCGTCCAATCAGATTATGGGCGTGCGCAAGACAACCGATTTCCTGGAGAAGACTACGTGGGGATTGGCCGCTTTTATGGTATTGATCAGTATTGCTTCGGCTTATGTGTTGCCTACGGGCGCTGCCAAGGGAGACATTATCCTGGAGCAAGCCCAGCAGGAGGAGAGCACGAATCCTTATAACATGCCGCTCGGTACGAATGCGCCGCAGGCAGAGATGCCCGCCGCCGAGGCTGCACCGGCAGATACGAATGCCGCTAACTAAAGGGAAGGTGCTTTCATCGATGAAATAGTAAGGAGGGTTGGTGTCGGCAAAAGACATCAGCCCTCTTTTTTGTAGTTGCAGATTCATAAAAACAGAATAATGATGACAGAACAAGTAAAGCAAAAGCTGAATGATTCCAAGGCTACCCGTTGGGGGGCATTGGCCATTGTGGCTTTTACCATGATGGCGGCATATTACGTGAACGATGTGGTGGCGCCGCTGAAGTCTATGCTGGAGTCCGACCTGGGATGGTCCAGTAGTGATTTCGGTTTCTATACCGGCGGTTACAGTTTCCTGAATGTATTCTTCCTGATGCTAATTTGGGGCGGATTGATTCTAGACCGCTTCGGTATCCGTTTCACAGGCCGCCTGGCTACTATTCTGATGGTGGCAGGTACGGCGTTGGAGTATTACGCCATGACGGGGCTGGCTGCTCCCGGAGCAGAATTGTTCGGCTGCCGAGAGATGTTCGGCTATAAGACGGGTGTGTTCGTGGCCTTTGCAGGCTATTCCATTTTCGGTGTGGGAGCCGAGGTGGCAGGTATCACGGTGACCAAGATTATCGCCAAGTGGTTCCACGGCAAGGAATTGGCTACGGCCATGGGCGTGCAGGTGGCTTTGGCCCGCATCGGCTCGCAGGCCGGCTACGCAGTGGCCATTCCGTTGGCGAGAGCCTTCAGCATCACAACGCCAGTGCTCTTGGGATTGGTCTTGCTGCTGGGTGGCCTGATAGCTTTCTTCATCTTTGCGGTGATGGACCGCAAGCTTGACAAGCAGATGGAAGCCGAGGCGGCCGTATCCGGTGATTCGGACCCTGCCGAGAAGTTCTCCTTCAAAGATGTGAAGAATATCCTGGTCAATCCGGGCTTTTGGCTGATTGCGTTGCTGTGTGTGCTGTTCTACTCTTGCGTATTCCCCTTCCAGAAGTTCGCTTCCGAGTTCATGATTCTCAAGTATGGCATCAATGAGAATGTGGCCGGTACCTTTGCCGGGCTGCCCGCCTTGGGTGCGTTGTTCCTGACGCCAATCTTCGGTGGCTACATCGATAAGCGCGGCAAGGCGGCTTCCATCATGTTGCTGGGTTCGGCCATGCTGATTGGCGTGCATTTCCTGTATGCCATTCCGGCTATCAGCTATTGGTTGGTGGCCATCATCCTGATGATAATCTTGGGCATTGCCTTCTCGCTGGTTCCCTCGGCCATGTGGCCGGCCGTAGCCAAAATCTTCCCGGTCAACCAGCTGGGTACGGCCTATGCATTGATATTCTTCATCCAAAACATTGGATTGTGGGGCATTCCCACGTTGATAGGCAAGGTGCTGGATGTCTATTGCATCGTGGGGCAGGACGACAAGGGTGCCAATATCTACGACTATACCATCCCGATGTGCATCTTTACGGGCATTGCCTGTTTGTCGATGTTGGTGGCACTTCTGTTGAAGCGGGCCGACAAGAAGTATGGTTATCAGTTGGAAGAACCCAACATTCATTAAAATCACCCCTTGGGGAAGCATATGAAAAATGCGGCAAAATTCAGCTTGTTGGACACGGTGCCTGTCCGGAGCGGGACGGTCGTGACGGAGTGGGAGGATGGAATGGCCATTCTGGCCTATCCTCGCTTCAAACGTGCGTGGATGCGTCGTTTTTTCTTGCCCAAGGGGATGTCTCCCTACATTCATGTGCGCTTGGAGGAGCATGGTACCGCCGTGTGGAACTTGATTGACGGGCGGCGCAACGTGGCGGAGATCATTACCTTGTTGGCTCCTCATTTCAGCGGGGATGAACATTACGCATCGCGTGTGACCGCCTATCTGATGCAGTTGCAGAAGGACGGGTTTATCCGTCTGTTGGGGCCGGTTGGATAGTCCGCCGGCAGGAAGCCTTGTTGAGGATATATAAAGAGGCACTTTAGGGAGCTAAAGTGCCTCTTTACGTTTCTAAAGTGCCTCTTTACAGAAAAGGGCTTGGGCTTTATTGACGGTCCACTTTTATCAAACCTCCCGTAGTCGTGTCGAACAGGACGGTCGTTGTGGAATTCTTGTTGAACAATATGGGAGCCAGATACTCCACCGTGCCAAACTGCGTGACGGGCATTTCCGCTTCCAGCAACGTCTTGTTGCCTTGCGTCAGGGTAATCCTTGCACGTCCGGGCATGTTGTAGGCAACCCCTTCCAGTTCCTCTTTCTTCTTGCCGTTTTCCTCTTCTACGGCCGGCAGCGTCGGGGTGTTGAGGTTGGTGATGCTGAGGCAGTAGGGCTCACCGGCTAAGTCGTCTTTGTCTAATACGCCCAATTTGCGCGAGAAGCGGAAGACCACCTTATCCTTCATTTCTTCGGGGGTGACGGAGAGGCGGACGGTTTCTGACTTTTCGGTCGTATGCCCGGTGAACATTTCCGTCAAGGCCTGTTCCTGCAATTCCATATTGTCCAGCATCAGTTTGAGCTGCATGCCGTCTTTGGGTGTGTTGTCAGCTTCGCCACGCAGCAGGGCATTACGGCTTTCACGCATATAGTAGATTTCCTTGGCTACCAGCTCGGCTTTTTTGGCAGTGGAGGTAGCCAATAAGATTTCTTCAGTCAGGAACCGGTTAGGGTCGGGTAGTGTTTTCTCCGGAGTCTCGGCAGGTGTTTCGGGTTGCCGGGGTTTGGTTCCGCTGAAAGGCAGGTTGATGGAGCGCACGATGCCATCCTCGGTCAGTTCCATCAGTGGCGCCACGGTCTTGTCCTTCAGTTTGACGAAGTAGACGCGCTCCTTGTCCGGCAGGCCTATCGTCTGCATCCGGATATTGTCCAAGGTCCACCGTACCTCGGGCTCGGTGGATACGTTCCTCTCTTGCAGATATCGGTCCGCGTATTGGCAGAAAGGTCCCGGGGTGTACGTGTGCCGCGTGATTTCCAGCACCATTTCTATTTCAGTCTTTGGCAGCATATAGGTGACGCCATAGTCTTTGCCGCGCATCACGCCTACAGTGACCTCCGTCTGTGCCGTGGCCGTGAGGCTTGCCAAGAGGGCTGCCGTTATGATCAGATTCCTTTTCATAAGCCTTATCTTTTTAATCAGTCGTTAATCGGAACAAAGTTAATCAACATTCCTCTTTGCAGCAGGCTTGTTTAGTGTTTATTAACGAATACGATGCAGACGGGCTGATCTATAGGGTACTTTTGGGGGAGTATGTCATGGCTTATGTTCGCAGGAGCCGGCGCTTATGTTCGCAGGAGCCGATGCTTATGTTCGGGAATACCGTGGCTTATGCTGTTAAATATTTCCGAGAGTGATTGGATATTCAGAAAAAATACCTACCTTTGCTCCCGAACTCCCCAAAGTCTGCGCCGAGGCCTTTGTCTATTGGATAAAAGGAGCGGTGGGTGGGAAGGGGAGAGGACATATATAAGAAAGACGTTTACTTGACGTTTTGTCTTTGGCTATTCGAAACTTCGCAAACTTTGAACTCAGTCAAAAGCAAAGCAACAGTAGATGTCTGCGGGATATGTTTATATACCTCAGTGTATCCTTTCATAAGGGTATGCTGTGTCGTTACGCATATCGGCGTGGGCTTCTGCGTTGCTCGTTCAGACTGAGTGGGCAATGCGAAGGCCTCGAATAGCGGGACGAGTAACAGGTACAGATTCCCGCGCTTTTTCTTTATATATGTAGTATATAACTTCGCACAGACCTGTCCGTAGGGGAATCCGGGCGCATTGATATGGAGAGCCTTGCCCATGCGGACATGTATTTGGATACTCTTCTTGGTGGTGGCTGTCGGGCGCCTTTCGGCGCAGCCGTCGGGTATACATACATCCGACCTTCCCAAGGAACGTTGGCGGCCTCGTTATGTAACTTTCCTTCCTGCTGACAGGGTGGATTCTGTATGGACCTATGCCCGTACGGATTTGGTTCCTGTCATCTATAAAGTTAATAAATACACGCTTTATCCCAATGCGCAGACTGATAGTATTCTGACTACTATCCGTTGGGCACAGCAAGATCCGCGTGTTCGCCTGGCCTATGTGTGGATAGGCGGCAGCGCTTCGCCTGAAGGACCTGTACGCTGGAATAAACAGTTGGGGCATTATCGTTCGCGTGCCTTGGCCGATTACATATTGGCTCATACGGATTTGCCGGATACGTTGCTACACGTCGAAAATCTGGCAGAAGATTGGGAATCCACGCGCTATACATTACAGCAAATAGACTTTCCACATCGGGAACAGATCCTGCATATCATCGACACGGAGCCGGATTGGATACGACGCAAAGCGCAAATCCGCGCTTTGGATGGAGGACGGACCTGGACGCGCCTGGTGCGCGAGGTGTTTCCTCCTTTCCGAAACTCACGCTTGGTTATTGTCTGTTACGAGCAGCCGGAATTACCATCCATCGTGACCTATGACGCACCGCCTGTGACGGATCTGAGGCAAGAAGTTTACGAGCGTCTGACTCCCATCCCTTTCACATCCGAACAGCCTGCTCGCCGGAGAGTCATTCTCTTAAAGAGTAATCTGCTGGCCGTGACGACTGCCTTGGTGGCCAACTTGGGCTTCGAGGTGGAGTTGGCTCGTCATTGGTCGCTGGACGTTCCTGTCTACTATTCTCCCTACGATTTATTCAAGGAAACCCGCAAAGTGCGCGTGTTGGCCGCCCAGCCGGAGGTGCGCTATTGGCTTCGCGAGGTCAGTCAACGTCATTTCATAGGCTTGCATACCCATGTGGCCGGATTCAATATTGCACTGAATGACCATGGACGCTATCAGGATCCCAACCATGCCTTGTGGGGAATGGGGCTGAGCTACGGCTATGCCTTGCCTTTTGGTAAAAACAAACGTTGGGGGGCGGAGTTTACCGTGGGATTCGGTTTTGCGGATTATAAATATGATGAATACGAGAATATAGGCATCCGTCCGGGACAGCTGGTCCGCTCCTCGGGCAGCAAATGTTATTGGGGTGTGACGCGTGCTGCTGTCACCCTTTCGTATAAATGGTTTGTCGGCAAGAAAAGGAGGGTACGGCCATGAAGAAAACGTTGCATTTTCATTCTCTATATCTCGGTGCGTTGCAGGGGCTTGTCTGTCTGATAAGCGCCTGCGATGCTACTATCCATCAATACCCGGAACCGGTGACGGATACGGAATTTGTGGTACAACTCAATTGTGACCGTACGCCGCCTCCTTTCTATAAGGAAATAGCTTATGATGCCGACGGCAACCGTACGGAAACCATGCTGGAGGCGGAAGCCTCGCCCAGTTATATGCCGGATGACCGGTTGGATTTACGTTTCGTCGTTGAAATCAGAGATAATAACCAAGTGGATGCGGAAGGTACGCCCAAGACCATAGCCCGGCAGGAATTGACGGTGAACAATGATGCCCTGCCGCCCCAGGCGGAACTGCATTTCACCCTTCCTTCGCGAGGTGACTATACAGCCGTGTCGTGGTGCGATTATGTACCAGTGGCCAATCCGGATGACTAGCATTTTGATACCTCCACCTTGGATTTCGTGCAGGTGAATCTGGAGAACACGATGCAGGAACTGCACCATAAGAACTCCGGTACAGGCTACAGCAATTTCGGTATCGGGTGGGATGGTGCCGTGCAGGTGACATCTACCACCCGTAGCTTGGGAGCAACTACCCGTGCCGATGCGGAGGAGGTGCCCGTGGAGAACCTGGCTGGGTTGGTGCCTGTCTACATGACCCGTCCTGCCGGACGCTTGCGCCTCTATACGGAGGATTTGGCTGAATTTCAGCAGTCGTCAGGCATGAATATCGAAGACGTGCAGGTCATCATCATTTACAAGCAGTTTGTCAGTGTGGCCTATGATGCCTTAGCGCAGGCGCCTTGTCAATGGATCAGCACCCGACGGACGGAAACGCACCCTACGGTGGTGAACGAGACGGGCAATGTCTGCCTGGCCTACGACTATGTCTTCACGGACAGCGAGGAGGAGACGCACGTCCTGGCCGACTTCTATTTCTTGGATGCCGAAGGCAATGAGTTGAGCCATACAACCAATGTGGATGTTCCCTTGCGGAGAAACCGGGAGACGGTGATACGCGGGCGTTTTCTGACGCAGGATATCGGTGAGGGAGGATTGGAGGTTGATGAGGGGTTTGATGATGAATTCGTCATTGTAGTGCCATGATGTCGGTTGGAAGAGATGCTTATTGTTTTAACTATATGTTTTATTAAAATGATTGTATTATGAAGAAGGTTCTTAGTTTGTTGGCATTCTCGGCAGTCATGTTTGCCGGTTGCCAAGAAGATTGGGAAGCCCAGCAAGAGGGTACGGGTGAGGAGAGCATGGTACGCATCACTCTGCAAACTCCTGAAGCTATGGGCATGACACGCGCCGGTGCCGGTTATACCAACAGCGCCAAGGGCGGCATTACGAATGTGGATTGGACGAAGTATGATTTGCGCTATCAGGTGGCAGTGTATGACAAGGACGGGAATAATCAAGTGGTTACTCCCATTTTGAAGACAGTACAGGGAGATTATGCTGGTACAGAGTTCGAAGTGCGTTTGGTGAACAAGCGTGAGTATAAGTTTGTGGCTTGGGCGGATTTTGTAAAGGTTGGAACAACTGCAGACCTGCACTATGACACGGATGATTTGACTGCTATCACTTGCCTTGATGCTGTAAGTGGACAATTGAATGACGAAAGTCGCGATGCTTATTTCGTGACAGAGAATCAGACAGTGGACGCTTCGAAGGGCATTAGTCTTACTTTACGTCGTCCTTTTGCCAAGGTGCGTGTGGTCACGACGGACTGGGATGAAAATGGAACCTACATGCCCGACAATTTCAAGGTCACTTATTATAATTGTAAACGCTTTACCAGTTTGAACGCTGTGACTGGTGTCGCTACAGGTTCCGACTTGTCTACAACGGTAGGAGATGTCGAAGATGTGTATACGGCAAAGTTTGCCAGCAAAACGGACAAGGATTATAGCGAAGGTTACGAGGCCGAAAGCGTCAAGAATCGTACGCTTACGGTAGACTATCTGCTGGCCAATACGAATCAAGACAAGATACATTTCAAATTAGAGTCATTGGATGGTGAAAATCCTGTGAGTACTTATGATTTTACGACAGACATTCCCATACAGCGCAATTACTTGACTACCATATTGGGGAATCTGTTGACGGAAAATGCAAAGGTGCAGGTAACTTGTGATGAGAACTTTGAAGATCAAATTACCATTTTGGAATCTTGGTGGGATCCTAAGACCTTTGGAGAAATGAAAGAGCCAATGATTGAGACGAGTCCTGATGGGAAAACAAAGACATATCATGTGAAAACGATAGCAGAATTGGCTTGGTTATCAGAGAATGCAAAAGGTGCTGAAACTCCTTGGTATAAGAATGTCCGAAATGTTGTGCTCGATAACGATTTGGATTTGAATGGAATTAATTGGAAACCGATTGCTATATGGCAACCAGAACCAACCGTAACATTTGATGGAGGGAATCACACAATTTCTAATGTGAGAATCAATAGCTGGAATGGAACTAATCAGGCTGGTGTTGGCTTCTTTGGTGATCCTACTAATTCTGGATATGTTGCAACTTTGAATATCAAGAATTTGACCTTAGATAATGTTGTTATCAATGGTGTGAGTTCATGGAGTGGTGCCTTAGCAGGTAATTTCTATGGGGATGTGGAAAATTGCACGGTAAAACATGTTTTCATTCACAATAATGATTATAACATTGACAGCAATCCTACGGTAATAAGAATAGGCGGTATGATTGGTGTTCATAATTCAGGTAGCATCAAAAACTGTCATGCAGAGGACATTAATATCAAGGGGTTTCATAGCATTGGTGCATTGATAGGTTCCGTTGCACATGAAGCAAATATAACTTATGAAAACTGTAGTGTGGACGGAGCAAGCCTGTGGGTTACGGCACCTTCAGGAGTAGGTCAGAAACAAATTGGCAGTATTGTTGGCGTAAATGTAGGAACTAAGACGGTTACATTGAAAGATTGTTCTTCATCTAATATGGAATATAAAGTAGGTCCGTATGACGAAGAGAATGGAACGCCTTATATTTTAGTAAGCGGTGAAGAGGGTACTAAAGATTATGGGCCTCAGCATGCGCTTTATGGTAATAAGCCTGATAATATTACCGTAGAGGATTCCACTAGTAATTCTGAGCCTTAAAATAATTATCACCGGCACTATTCTGTCCGTGAGGATCGAGCCGGTACCGTTTGTTTGTTTTGTTTGCGAGGCGTGCATCCGGAGGGATGCGCGCCTCTTTGTTGGATGATTGGCTTGAATCGCAATAAGAGATATACTGTATCGGCAAAGTAAGATATACTCAGTTGGCAAGGTTCGTATATCTTCAGTGGAATGCGATGCAGACCGGCTCGTCCATCGGGATGTCTTTCCCGGTGTCCGTCAGCATACCGGTCTGCAGATTACGCTTGAACACCTGGATGACATTGCTGTCGCGGCAGGCTACTAGCAGGTATTTGCCATTGGGCGTGATGTTGAAGTTGCGTGGATGCAGGCCGGTAGGTTGATAGCCGATTTTTGTCAGCGTGCCGTCTTGTGGATGGATGTTGAAGACGACGATGCCGTCTTCTTTCAACCGGTTGCTGGCATAGAGGAACTTTCCGTCCGGACTGACATGTATGTCGGCACTGCCTCGGGCTCCGGTGGTATCGGCAGCAATGCTTTGCAGGGTGGTCAGCCGGCCGTCGGCATAGGCAAAGAGGGTGATTTCGCCGGACAGTTCGCCGATGACGTAGGCATGTTTACCGTCCGGAGCAAAAGTCAGATGTCGGGGACCCGAATCCGGCTTGATGGCAATGGCCGTGGGGGAGGATAGGGGAGCCGGTCCATGGGGAGTGACGGTAAACCGCAAGATGCGGTCGGCGCTGAAGTCGGTGGCGAAGACATACTTCCCATCCGGCGAGAACATGGCACAATGGATGTGCGGCGTGAGTTGTCGTACTTTGTCCGGACCGGTGGCTTCACCGTAGAAAAGCGTGTCTGCAGGTGCCGCTGTGCCGTCTGCACGGAGCGGAAAGACAGACAGGCTTCCTCCGCCATAGTTGGCGGTCAGTACCATGTCCTGATTGGCAACAACATGGCAGGGCTCGGTGCCGCGTGTCCATTGTTTGTCCCGCAGGCGCAGGCTTCCGTTGGCGGGATTGAAGGCCATCGTATGGAGGGCGGCTGTATGGTCGTTCATCTCACTGACGGCGTAGACATGTTTCCCGTCCTCGGATACCGTGAGAAAAGACGGGTGAGGCAAGGTGAGTGAATCCAATGGGCGGCTCTCTCCGGTTTGTTGGTTGAAACGGAAGGTGTAGATGCCTTTACTCGTTCCGTGGGTGTAGGTGCCTACCAGCAAGTTCAGTTCGTCGGCATGTGTGTCGGCAACTTGGGGTGCAGAGGCACCGATACAGAGGGCGGAGAGGAAATACAAAAGAGTTTTCATTGTTTTGTTGATCTATGTTTGTGCAAAGGTAGGGATTATTTGTATAGAAAGCAATGCCGTCTGAATAATCGGTTATTACGTGGCAAATAACCATCGAAAGCCGCTGAAAAAGTTGCCGAAACAAGGAGAAAACTCTATTTCCAGCCTGGAAATATACATTTCCAACCTAAAAATGTACATTTCCAACCTAGAAATACACATTTCCAGGCTGGAAATAGAACTTTTAAGCAGTATCGGGAACTTATTCAGCTATGGCTTCTCATAAAAAGTTCCACCATATCCATTCCACTCTAAGATTCCCTCATCATACTTAAAAAGAAATGGGTTGTATCGGAAAAGTATAAAAATTTTAGAACCTTTGATTTTCCATAATTTGCTAGACACCTTTTCTGACACTTCTATTTCATATACATCACTACTCAACCGGCGATATTTTTGGAAGTATCTACCATCTTCTTCAATATCTGCATCATCCTCATTTTCAACTTCTACATACAAGCCTTTTACATCATGACTATCCCACTCTTTATATTCAGGTTCCTGAGCTGGTAATTGCAAGGGAAGCCACAGCATAAATAACAGGGGCAAGAAACGAACAACATTACTTACTGCTTTCATTTGTATTATAAATTAATATACCCAACTCTACATTTTGGGAGATGTAAAGTTGGGTATTCGTTCTGTAAGACATTGATTTTCAATGCTTTTAGCGGTGCGGACGGGACTCGAACCCGCGACCCCATGCGTGACAGGCATGTATTCTAACCAGGCTGAACTACCGCACCTTTTGGGGCTTTCACTTCACTTGGAAGTGGTTGTTTTTTGATTTCGGGTGCAAAGGTACGCCTTTTTTTTGAATCTGCAAGCGTTTGGGGAATTTTTTTTCTTTATCGGTAGATTTTTAGTCTTCGTCCGGCGCGGATATTGTTGCCACGCAGGCCGTTCCAACGGCGGAGTTGGCGGACGCTGACCCCAAACTTACGGGCAATGCCTCCCAAGGTATCGCCTTGGCGGATGCGATACCAGGTCAGGTTGCCTTCTGTCGAACCGGAGGAACCTTGGCCTGCTACTGCGACGGTGCGTCGGTTTTTGAAGAACTCCGAGGCACGGTGGGCATAAATGGTGTCTTGCAGGTCCAGGAACGCGCTGATAGCCTCGGTAGGCAGGCGCAGCGTACGCGGCTTGCTGAGGCCGGGGATGATGTTGCGCTTGTATTGGGGGTTGAGATTCTTGATTTCGTCCAGGGGAACGTGGCAGAGGTCTGCTATTTGCTGGAAGTGGAGGTCGCGTGTCACTTGTACCGTATCGGTGGCCTTGGGGATGTTGGTCTCCATGGGGCAGATGTTATGCTTGCAATAGTAGGTCATGACATAATTGGCTGCGATGAAGGCAGGGACGTAGCCGCGCGTCTCGCGGGGCAGGTAGCGATAGATTTCCCAATAGTCCGTCTTACCGTCGGCACGCCGGATGGCTTTGTTGATGTTGCCGGGGCCGCAGTTGTAGGCGGCAATCACCAGGTTCCAGTCGTGATAGATGTCATACATATCCTTCAGGTAGCGGGCGGCGGCCCAGGTGGCTTTGATGGGGTCGCGACGCTCGTCCACCAGGCTGTTGCTTTCCAGGCCATAGAGTTTGCCGGTGCTGAGCATGAATTGCCACAGGCCGGTGGCTCCGGCACGTGATACCGCTGAAGGATTGAGGGCCGATTCGATGATGGGCAGGTACTTCAGCTCGATAGGCAGGCCGTAAGCGTCCAGCGCCTCTTCGAACAGGGGCATGTAGAAGTTGCATGCACTGAGCATGAAAGACACATGTGTACGCAGACGTCCCGTATAAGTGTCGATGAACTTGCGCACAATGTCGTTGTAGGGCATCTCCATGAGGACCGGCATACGCGCGAGGCGGTCTATGTAGACCGAATCAGGGAAAGTCGGGTTGATGTGCGAGGTGCTGCAGTCCTTACCCAGGTCGATATAGGTCTTTGCTTTCCAGTCATTCAGCAGGCTGTCCAGGGGATAGGTCATGCTGGGAGGCAGGTCGATGGATTCTGTTCGCGAGGTTCCGTCCTCGTTGATGAGGATGTCTACGCTTTCTTGTGCCCGGGTAGAGTGGGCGGGAGCAAAGAGAAGTAGGAAGCCCGCGGCAAGGGCAGGCAAGTGGGTACGGATATGCATGGTCTTTTCTGTTTTTTCCTTGAGGGTTATTGTTTAAAATTGGGTTGCTACCTATTTATATTAATAAATCACCCGGTTTCCGGTCATCAGAACCGGAAGCTGCATTGCAGCCCCACGGACTTGCCGGAAGTATAGCTGTTTCCGCTGGTGGTGGTTTGTGCATCGATGACGGCCGGCTCTACCCGCATGCTCAGGTCGGGCGTAATGTCGAAATTGGACAATTCGGCATCTACGTAAGCATCTACCACGGAAAGCAGGTAGACCGCTATGAAGGCAAAGATACTGAGGTCGCGGTATCGGCGGTACGTATCCTTGCGGCGGCGGAGCGTCTCCAGGAGTTGGCTCTCCGACACTTGATTGAGGTAGTTCGGGGGGAGCAGGTCGGTGACGTTGCTCGAAGTAAGGTTGCCGTTGGCCACATCGCGGTAGGCGTTGAAGTAGTCGCGATACATCTTGCCATTCCATGTCAGGGCGTAGGCACATCCCGCAAAGCCACCATAGAAGATGGGGAGTTTCCAGTACTTTCGGTTGTAGATTTGTCCGCCTCCGGGGAAGATGAGGGCCATCCACGTGGCACGAACCGGGTTGGGCACCCACAATTTGCGCTTCATTTCGCGCGAGAGGCTGTCCGTAGGAGCTTTCGGCTCTTTCATTTGCGGAGCGGCGGTCATCTCCAGCATTTTCCGTTTGTTTTCCGAAGCAATGCTGTCCGCCTGCGCCCGCTCCAGCGAGTCGGTCTGCACCCGGGTGAGTGTATCCCTCTGCAGCGGGAGTAGGGGGCGTCTCAACGAGTCTGTTTGCAGGGTGTGTGCACGTTTTTGGGCGGCCCGTGGATGGTCCTGTCCATATACGGCAATCCCTGCCGCTTGCACAAGACAGAGCAGCAGGGTCGTCAGGATGTGGCGATAGGTATGGTTTCCTTTCTTTCTTATCATTTGTTTTTCAGCGTGTCGAATATGCCAATGATGCGCTCCAGTTCTTCTTCGTTGTTGAAGGGGATGCTGATTTTTCCTTTCCCTTTCTCCGAGCAGGTCAGTTGGACCTTGGCATTGAAGAAGCCGGAGAGCTGTTGTTTCAGCAGGTTAAACTCTTCTGGCAGGCGTGCTTGGCGCGGAGCGATCTTGCGTCCGCCGCTCTTGACAGCCTCTCCTTCGCTCAGTGCCTTGACAATCTCCTCCACCTTGCGAACCGAGTAGTTGTGCTGGATGATTTCCTCGTAGACCTTGACTTGCAGCTTGGGATCGTCCAGGGTGAGCAGGGCGCGCGCATGTCCCATGTCTATCTGCTTGTTCTGCAGGCCAATCTGGATAGGGGCAGGCAATTTGAGCAGGCGCAGATAGTTGGCGATGGTGGTGCGTTTCTTGCCCACGCGCTCGCTCAGGCGCTCTTGCGTCAGTCCGTACTGGTCGATGAGGTGCTGGTAGGCCAGGGCGATTTCCACCGAGTTGAGGTCTTCGCGCTGGATGTTCTCGATGAGGGCCATTTCCATCACATTCTCATCATCGGCGGTGCGGATATAGGCAGGTATGGTTCTCAGGCCGGCCAGTTGCGAGGCGCGGAAGCGTCGTTCGCCGGCGATGAGCTGGTAGGTGTCGTCGCCCGTCTGGCGCAGGGTGACAGGCTGGATAATGCCGATCTCGGCAATGGAATCAGCCAGTTCCTGCAAGGCTACGGGATCAAAATCCCGCCGGGGTTGGTTGGGATTGACGGCAATCTTGTCCAGCTCCACTTCGTTGATGGAGGATGAGCCTTCCGTCTCGACCTCGTCCATGGAGAGGAGAGCGTCCAATCCGCGTCCTAGCGCATTTCTTCGTTGTGCCATACTGTTTTCTTCCTTCTTCTTATTATATTAGGGTCATTTTTACATTCATTGTTCATTGGTTCTTGTCGATCAGTTCCTTGGCCAATGCCATATAGTTCTTGGCACCGCTGGAGTCGGCATCATACAAGATGGTGGGCAGGCCGTAGCTGGGCGCTTCACTCAGTTTGACGTTGCGCTGGATGACGGTCTTGAACACCAGCTCCTGGAAGTGCCGCTTTACCTCGTCATAGATTTGGTTGGCCTGACGCAGGCGCGAGTCATACATGGTCAGCAAGAAACCTTCGATTTCCAGTCCCGGGTTCAGCTTGGACTTGATAATCTTGATGGTGTTCAGCAGCTTGCTGATGCCTTCCAGGGCAAAATATTCCGCCTGGACGGGGATGATGACCGAGTCGGCGGCGGTCAGCGCATTCACCGTGATCAGGCCCAGCGAAGGCGAACAGTCAATCAGGATGTAGTCGAACTCGTCTCTCAGCGGGGTCAGCACTTCCTTCATGATGCGTTCGCGGTTTTTCAGGTTCAGCATCTCTATTTCCGCGCCCACCAGGTTGATGTGCGAGGAGATGACCTTCAGGGTGTCGATGTCCGTGTCATGCAGGGCTTTACGCACGTCGGCACGTTCGATGAGGCATTCGTAGATGGTGCAATCGGCCTGCTTGATGTCCACGCCCAAGCCCGACGAGGCGTTGGCTTGCGGGTCGGCGTCTACGACCAGGACTTTCTTTTCGAGTGTGGCCAGCGAGGCGGCAAGGTTGATGGTGGTCGTGGTTTTGCCCACACCGCCCTTCTGGTTTGCCAATGCAATAATTTTTCCCATATTCTCTAAATTTTTTCCGGAGGCGAAGTAAGTGATAATTTTCCATTCGCACCCGCTAAAAGGGAGGGAGATTGCAAAAACAGTTGATAAGTCGCCTGTTTTGTTAATAACCCGTCCGACTTTTCCCCTTTATCGGCCGACAAATATAGCAAATTTAATCGAAAGCCGTGCGACTTTCCGCCTTTGCTTTCGTAAGATTAAGATTTCTAAAGAGCCTGTTTGATTTTTCGGTGCTCTACCGCTCATGCAGGCGCACGTAGTTCAGGCGTGTCCAGCGCACGTTCTTCACGGTGTATGTGCGGCAGATGCGGGCCGATACCACGTGTACGACCTCGCCGGGCTTGTAGGCATGCTCCAAGGCCGGGAGTACGCCCGATTCGTAGCTGGGTGCATGGGCTGTCAGGCGGAAGGTCACCCGGTTGCCCAAGGCGTCTGTCAGCCATAACACCTGGCGTACGCGGAAGCAGGGAATGTCTCCCTGCATCCGGGTTTTATAGGGGTCATCCTCCGTGCGCACCTGCGTGACGGTCAGCGTGAGGTTCTCCACTTTGTCGCCTTCCCGCCCCAGGAAGTTTCCCGTCAGGCTTTGGTGGCTCCTTCGCTGCATGAAGTCCAGGTGTACGGAGTGATATATCTTGGCTATCTGCACGAATCGCTCCTGTTTGGGGATGCGGGGGGTGAATTTGTAGGCAATCCATGCCACGTAGGCAGGGTCTACGGACAATACCTCGTGCAGAAAGTGGCCCCGGTATTTGCCGAAAGGCACCAGGTCGTCGCCCCGGCTCAGCATGCGCTTGGCGTTATACTCCACGATGAGCAGCCGGCGGGAGGAGTAGAAGCACCATGAGCTGGCCATGCGGAGCGATTCTTCGGCATCCTCGGCCAGTTCGCAGAGGTAGAAGATGGATTGATACTCGGGGAGGGGAGAGAAAATCCAGAGCGAGTAGGCCTCATGCCCCGGGCGGGGGAGCACGACCAGGTAGGCCCCGGTTTCCTTATAAGAGGGTCGTCCGTCGTTGTAGAGCTTCAGCTTTGTGTACAACGATGCTTGCTCCGCCCCGGCCAGGCCGGGCAGGATGGGATTGGCCATATCGCTTCTTTTTCTGTTTGAAAAGTCAAAAGTAGGGATTTGGGAGGAGAAAAACAAGTTTTTCCCGTAAAAAGTCAATCTTTCGCGGAGGGGCGGTCAATCTTTTGCGGAGGAGCGGGCAATGTTTCGTTTTGTTTGGCATACTCTTTGCAGAAAGATTTTGTTTGAAAAAAGTTGCGTCAAATTGCTTGCTATTTCGCCAATTTGTCGTACCTTTGTACCCCAAACATGTTTTGAAGAATGAGACAATTAAAGATTACCAAAAGTATCACTAACAGGGAGAGCGCTTCACTGGACAAGTACTTACAGGAAATCGGCCGTGAGGATTTGATTACGGTCGAAGAGGAAGTTGAACTCGCCCAGCGCATCCGTAAGGGTGACCGTGCTGCATTGGAGAAGTTGACGCGCGCCAATCTCCGCTTCGTCGTATCAGTGGCAAAACAGTATCAGAACCAGGGACTTAGCCTTCCGGACTTGATCAACGAGGGTAACTTGGGCCTGATCAAGGCTGCCGAGAAATTCGACGAGACGCGTGGTTTCAAGTTCATCAGTTATGCCGTATGGTGGATACGCCAGTCCATTCTCCAGGCTTTGGCCGAACAGTCGCGCATCGTGCGCCTGCCCTTGAACCAGGTGGGTTCGCTGAACAAGATCAGCAAGGCCTTCTCCAAGTTCGAGCAGGAGAACGAGCGCCGTCCGTCGCCCGAAGAGCTGGCAGACGAGCTGGACATTCCCGTGGACAAGATTTCCGACACGCTGAAGGTGTCCGGACGCCATATCTCGGTGGACGCGCCTTTCGTGGAGGGCGAGGACAACAGCCTGCTGGATGTGCTGGTCAATGATGACTCTCCTATGGCCGACCGCTCGTTAGTGAACGAGTCTCTTGCGAGGGAAATTGATAGAGCACTTTCTACGCTGACCGATCGCGAGAAGGAGATCATTCAGATGTTCTTCGGCATCGGACAACAGGAAATGACCCTGGAGGAAATCGGCGACAAATTCGGTTTGACCCGTGAACGTGTCCGCCAGATTAAGGAAAAAGCCATCAGAAGACTCAGACAAAGCAATCGTAGCAAATTGCTCAAGTCTTACTTGGGATGAGTAAGAAGTATCAGTTTCCGACAACTTTAGAAACATTAAAAACCGGTTCG
>DXBX01000081.1 GCA_019116285.1 Candidatus Bacteroides merdigallinarum | reverse complement strand
GTCCGCCAGATTAAGGAAAAAGCCATCAGAAGACTCAGACAAAGCAATCGTAGCAAATTGCTCAAGTCTTACTTGGGATGAGTAAGAAGTATCAGTTTCCGACAACTTTAGAAACATTAAAAACCGGTTCGCCTTGCGGGGCGTCCGGTTTTTTTTGTTATCTTTGCAGCGCATCTGTCAGGAGATTGGCGGATGGGCGATAAATTATCATTTAAGTAAAAAATATTGTGTATGAAATACCTTCGTATGATTTTGCTGGCGGCGGTGTCCGTCGTATTTTTCTCGGCTTTCACGATGAAGAGGGGTGACAAGCCCGTGTATGTCTTTGGTGTCGGGGCTTCGTTCAAGGATTCGGTGGTTTTCTTCACGGAAGTGCAGGCGGTGGACAGCGTGGTGCTCACGGACGGTTTCCTGCCCTCGCGCGAACAGTATGCCTTTCAGCTGAAGAATTTCCTGGAGTTTCAGAAGGGAAAGCCCGACTATACCTGTGCCATCTATTTCTCCGAACACAAGGCCAAGCTGGAGAAGGAAGCGTCCAAGGTGCGGAAACAATATGCAAAAGGTGACACCTACAAGCTGGAGGATATCAAAACGACAGAGTTTGTCTTTAAGAAGCCGGAGAATTGACAATGAGACATACGTGGTTATCCTGGATGTGGGGGCTGATGCTCGTACTGCTGGCTTCGTGTGGGGATGGGGATGAGCCGGTAGTACCCGGCCCCGGCCCGGACGGCCCGGATTACCCGGACCTGCCCGATGTCAGCCCCGCCAAGCGGACGGTGCTGATATACTTTGCGGCGGACAATAATCTGGCATCCTTTGCCCGGACAGACTTGGAGGAAGCCAAGGCCGGATTGCTCGCTTCTACGGTCGAGGGAGCGCACTTGTTGGTTTATTGTGACTTTGGAGGCGATGCTCGTCTGATTGAGTTGGTCAAGGAGGGAGATACCGTCTCCGAGAAGGTCATCCGGGAGTACGGTGAGCGCAACTCCACCGGTGTGGACGAAACCCGCGCAGTCTTTGCTGATGTATTTACCGATCCCGATTACGAGGCGGAGAGTTATGCCTTGGTTTATTGGTCGCATGCCGACGGATGGATACCCTATCCTGTGCCCTCTACCCGCTGGATAGGACAGGACCGGGGGGAAGGGGATAACCGCATGAACCTGGCCGATTTTGTCAGCACTTTGGAGGGGATGCCTCATTTCGATTTTATCTATTTTGATGCTTGTTTTATGCAATCCATCGAAGTAGCCTACGCTTTGCGCGATTATGCCGATTATTATATTGCTTCGCCCACGGAGACTCCCGGTACCGGCGCACCCTATGAGCGGATCATGTCGGCCTTGCTGACGAAAGACGCGGCTTTGGATATCGCCGATATCTATTATCAGACCTACCACACTTATTATACCGGTACCACTGTCGGGAGTCCCAACAACACCACTGAGACTTGGGGAGCCGGCGCGGCCATCTGTGCGGTATCCACTGCGGAGTTGGAGAGTTTGGCCGCTCTCACCAACCAACTCCTGCCCGAAGAAACCGTGAGTGTGGATGAACTTCAGGAGCTTGTCTTTGATTATGATAAGCGCGGCCGTCTTTCTTATATCGGCTATTACGATTGGGACGACATGATGCAGGCCCTGCTGGACGAGGCGGATTATGCCACGTGGCGGCAGGCATTCGATGCAGCGGTGCCCTATTATAGCACCACGCCGAAGAACTTTTCCTCTTCCGCCGGGATGTTTTCGATGGGGGGGACGAGCGGCGTCAGCCACTACATCCCTCAATCCCTGACTTCCGAAGCCGCTGCGGCCTACCGCACCACAGAGTGGTACGAGGCCGCCGGGCTTGCCAAGCTGGGGTGGTAAGGAACATTTACCGGGCCAAATCTTCCTTCAGTGCGTGAATGGCAGCTTCTGCATCTCCTTCCTTTTCATTGAGCAGGGTCACGAAGCGGCTGCCCACGATAGCTCCCGAAGCATGGGCGCAGGCCGCCTCGAAGGTCTGTCGGTTGCTGATACCGAAGCCTATCATCCGCGGGTTGCGCAGGTTCATCGCGTTTATCCGTTGGAAATATGCCTGCTTGGCGGCATTGAAATCCTTTTGCGCTCCGGTGGTCGCCGCGCTGGACACCATGTAGATGAAACCGTCCGTGTGGGCGTCAATCTCGCGGATGCGCTCTTCGCTCGTCTCGGGCGTGATGAGCATAATGACTTTTATCCCGTATTGTTCGGCCAAAGCCTTGTAATGCTCCTCATACTCGCGAAAAGGAAGGTCGGGGATGATGACTCCGTCGATGCCGCACCGTACGCACTCCTGACAGAAATGTTCGAAGCCGAATTGCAGGATGGGGTTCAGGTAGCCCATCAGCACGAGAGGGATGTGCACGTCACGCCGGATGTCGGTCAGTTGGCGGAAGAGCAAGCGCAGGGACATGCCGTTGCGCAAGGCTTGGGTGGCGGCCTCTTGTATGACCACTCCGTCGGCCATGGGGTCGCTGAAGGGGATGCCTATTTCTATCATGCCCACGCCGTTGCGCTGGAGGGCGCGGATGACGTCGGTTGTCCCGTCCAGGGTTGGGCAGCCGGCACAGAAGTAAATGGAAAGCAGATGCTTGGGATTGCTTTCAAACAGTTGGTTGATACGATTCTTCATTGTGATGTCTGTTGTTAAATAATAAATTCCTATTTCACTCATTCAGTTCCTTCAAGAACCTCCGCAATCGCTCCACGTCCTTCACCCCCGGCGAAAGCTCGAAGCGGCTGTTCAGGTCCACGCCTGCCAGCCGGGGGTGCCGGAAGGCGCGGATGGCCTTGGCACTGTACGCATTGATGCCTCCGCCCAAAAGGAAAGGAGTTTGTCCTTGATAGTGCTTGAGCAACGTCCAGTCGAATTGTTTGCCAGAACCGCCATAGCTGGGTGTCTTGGTGTCGAACAGGAAATAGTCGCATAGTCCTTCGTAGGCTTGGGTGATCACCAGGTCTTTGGCTTGCGCGATGGCAAAGGCTTTGATGAGGCGGAAGCCCGCAGCCTGAAGGGTGCGGCAGTAGCCGGGCGACTCCGTGCCGTGCAGTTGGAGATAGTCCAAGCCGAAGCGATCGGCATACATTGTTACTTCTTCTTTTGGCTGGTTGACGAAGATGCCGACACGCCGGGCCTTCAGGGGCAGGTAGTCGGGCAGTTGGCAGAGACAACGCGGGGATTTCGGATAGAAATTGAGTCCTATCAGATCCACGCCTAAGGCTTCTGTTTGGCGGATGTTGTCGGCCAAGGTCATGCCGCAGACTTTGACCAGGTAGTTTTTCTTCTCCATCATCTTTTTTCTTTATATAATAGCCTGCACGAAGGCGGATAGCGTGTCGCCCGGTGCATCGGTTTTCATGAAATGTTCGCCCATCAGGAAGCCGCGGAAACCTTTGGTGCGAAGTTGGCGCACGGTTTCCGGTTGAGAGATGCCGCTTTCGGACACCAGACAAGGTCTTTCGGAGCCGTTGGCAAAGGTCTGCAAAGCTTCGGCCATGGCGAAGGAATGGTTCACGTCCGTCCGGAAGCTGCCCAGGTGGCGGTTGTTCACACCCAGCAGGTCGGGGCTCAGGTCGGCATAGGCCAGTTCTTCGGGAGAGTGGATTTCCAGCAGTACTTCTAATCCGAGGCGATGCGCTTGCAAGAGTAACCGGGCACAGTCTTCGTAGGGCAGGCAGGCGGCGATGAGCAGCACGGCGTCGGCTCCGGCGAGGCGGGCTTGCAGCAGCTGGTATTCATCGATGATGAAATCCTTGCGGAGGATGGGTAGGCAGGTGCACCGTCGGGCTGTGCGCAGGTCTTCCGGCGTGCCGCCGAAGTAGGTTTCGTCCGTCAGCACGGAGATTGCCGAGGCTCCTGTCTGCTCGTAGGCCGGCAGGATGGCAGAGGGGGCTGCCTCGCGCTTGATCCATCCCTTCGAAGGGGATCGGCGTTTGAACTCGGCGATGATGCCCGTGGGCGAGTCCATCAGGGCTTGCTTCATGCTCCGGCTGGGGGACAGGACGGCTTCTGCGAGTTGTTTCTCCAGTTCATGTTGTGAGGTGGCTTGTTTCATCTGTTTCACCTCCAGGCGTTTGTGGGCAATGATGTCGGTCAATATGTCTTGCATAGGTAAATGATGGTTTATCCGTTAATCTCCAGAAACTTCTTGAACATTTGTAATGCTCGTCCGCTGTCCAGCGATTCGCTGGCGAGGGCGATGCAGGTCTCTATCTCCTTCTCCGGTTCCATCACCTGAATGGCGAAGGCGGCGTTGACGATGACGCATTGGCGTTGGGCGCGGGTGGCACGTCCCGTCAGCACCTCGTCGAAGATGCGGGCGGCATCGGCTTTGCTGGATCCGCCGAACAGCTCTTGCGGACGGGCAGCCTCGAAGCCGAGGTCTTGTGGGCGGTAGATGCGTTCGTAGCGGCGGGTCATCACCTTGAACTCGTCCGTCAGCGAGATTTCGTCGTAGCTGTCTAGGCTGTTCACCACGGCAAAGTCAATGCCCAGCCGGTAGAACACTTGGGTGTAGAGGCGCATCTGTGCCAGGTCGGCCACGCCCAGCAGTTGGTAGGCAGGCTGGCAGGGATTGACCAGCGGACCCAGCAGGTTGAACAGCGTCCGCACGCCCAGTGCACGGCGCACTGCCCCCACGGACTTCATGGCTGGGCTGAACAGTTGGGCGTGCAGGTAGGCCAGGTTGCACTCGTCCATCGAGCGGCGCAGGCGGTCGGCATCGGCGGTGAAGCGCACGCCATGTTCTTCTATTACGTTGCTCGCGCCGCTCACGGAGGTGGCCCCGTAGTTGCCGTGCTTGGCCACCTTGTAGCCCGCGCCCGCCACGACGAAGCAGGCACAGGTAGAGATGTTGAATGTGTTCTTGCCGTCGCCGCCCGTGCCCACGATGTCTATGGGGCGGTAGGGCGCGAAGTCAACCGGCACGCGCGTCTCCATCAGGGCTTGGCGGAAGCCCACCAGTTCATCTACCGTCACGCCCCGCATTTGGAAGGCGGCCAGCAGGGCGGCTATCTGGGCATCTGCATATCGGCCCGTGCTGATTTCTTGCAGCAGGGCGCGGGCTTCATCTTGGGTCAGCTCTTCGTGGTGGAAGAGTCGGTTAAGTATCTGTTTCATTGTATGTTACGATGTTAAATGATAATTTATCGGTTTGATTGGAACGGTGGTATCTGAATTCCCCTCCTCCCCGGAGGAGGGGAATTCGGTTACCGCAGATGTTCCATCCAAATTCCTATTTATTTCAGCCAATTCTCCATCATCCGTGCTCCCAGTGGCGTCAGTACCGACTCCGGATGAAATTGCAGTCCCTGGATGTCCAGGCTCTTGTGGCGGATGGCCATGATTTCACCCGTTTCGTCCGTGGCCGTCACTTGGAGGCAGGCGGGGAGGGAGTCCTTGCGTATTACCCACGAGTGATAACGTCCCACGGGAATCTCGTCCGGCAAGCCGTGGAAGAGGCCGCTCTTGTCCAGCAGGCGGATGGGTGTCTGCACGCCGTGGAATACTTCCTGCAGGTTCTCTAATTTTGCACCGAAGGCCTCGCCGATGGCCTGATGTCCCAGACAGATGCCCAGTATTGGCTTGCGGCCGGCGTAGGTGCAGATGACTTCCGGCATCCGTCCTGCCTCGTGGGGAATGCCCGGGCCGGGCGAGAGGAGGATTTTGTCATATACTTCCAGCTCTTGCAGGTCGAACCGGTCATTGCGTTTCACGTCCACTTCTGCCCCGAGCGACTTGAGCAGGTGGGCCAGGTTGTAGGTGAACGAGTCGTAGTTGTCTATCAGTATGATTTTCATGCTTCCATCCTTTCTGCCATTTCGATGGCTTTGCGCAGGGCGCCCAGTTTGTTGTTCACTTCTTGTAATTCTTTCTCCTCGTCGCTTCGTGCCACGATTCCGCCTCCCGCCTGAAACCACAGCACGCCGTTGCGGCTGACGAAGGTGCGGATGGTGATGGCCTGGTTGAGCGAGCCGTCCAGCCCGATGAAGCCGATGCATCCGCCATAGGCGCCTCGGTTGTGCGGCTCCAGTTCGCTGATAATCTGCAAGGCCCGCACTTTGGGCGCTCCGCTCAGTGTCCCGGCGGGGAAGGTGTCGATGAAGGAGCGGATGGGGTCGGCATCGTCGTCAAGCGTGCCGCTGACGCGGCTCACCAGATGGATGACGTGGCTGTAGTATTGCAATTCCTTGTAGAAGTCTACTTGCACATCCTTGCAGTTGCGGCTCAGGTCGTTCCTGGCGAGGTCCACCAGCATCACGTGCTCTGCATTTTCTTTCGGGTCGGCCTGGAGGGCGCGGGCATTGGCCTCGTCCTGCTGCGGATTGCCCGTGCGGCGGGTGGTACCGGCTATGGGGTCGATGACCGCCCTCCGCCCTTCGATGCGGCAGTGCGTCTCCGGCGAGGAGCCAAACAGACGGAAGCCGCCGAAGTCGAAGTAGAACAGGTAGGGCGAGGGATTGATGCTGCGCAGGGCCCGGTAGAGTTTGAAGTCGTCGCCCACGTAGCGTTGCTCGAAGCGGCGCGACAGCACCACTTGGAAGACGTCACCCCGCAGGCAGTGCGCGATGCCCCGGCGGATGTTGGCCTTGTGCTCCTCGTCGGTCAAGGGTGATGTCACGGGGCCGGTGGCGTGGAAGTCGTAGACGGTGTAGTTACGGTCGTGGATGGCATGCTGCACGCGGTCCAGTCCGTCGTCGGGTTCGCCTTCGGCCTGCATCTCCAGCAGGAGCATTTCGCTGCGGTAGTCGTGGAAGACGATGACATACTTATATAATATGTATAGCAGGTCGGGCGCATCGTTGATGGCTTCGCGGCTGTCCTTGACGGCGATGTTCTCGAAATAGCGCACGGCGTTGAAGGACGTATATCCGTATAGCCCGCAATATTGCCGGTATTCGCCCTCCACGCGGAAGCGGGAGAGGAAGTCGTTCAGTGCATCTTCTACGCGGTATTGGTTGTCCAGTTCGCGCTCCTCGCGTGTGCCGTCCGGCAGGCGGAACAGTACCTTTCCATGCCCGATGGCGATGTTGGCCAGGGGACAGAGGCCGATGAAGGAGCGGTTGTTCTCGCTCCCGTGGTAGTCCGAGCTTTCCATCAGGGCGCTTTGCGGGAATATATCGCGCACTTTCAGGTAGGTGCCCACCGGGGTGTGCAGGTCGCCCAGAAGGATCCGGTGATTGGTGTGATAGGTGTAGGTTTTCATTGTTGTGTGGTTGTTAAATGATAATTTATCGTTGTAGGGGCGGGGCTTGCCCCCGCCCTGAAGAAGGGCGACCGCAAGGGTCGCCCCTACACGTTTGACATTGTGGGCAAAGCCCGTGGAAAAATTCCCAAAGTCCGGTGGAAAATTTGTCAATCCCGCTTGAAAGTTCTATTTCCAGGCTGGAAATGTGCATTTCTAGATTGGAAATGTATATTTCTAGGCTAGAAATATAGTTTTTAAGCTGGGTAGATAACTTTTTCTGCCTGCTTCGGCGTTTTTTCCGCACTTCCGCCGTCTTTTCAGGGTAGATTGGCCACCTGCTCCGGTGCAAATCTCAGATACGTCTCCATATCCTTGTCGCCCCGTCCCGACACGGTCAGCACCACGACATCCTCGGGCTTGAACTTCAGTTTCGGGAGTGCACCCAGGGCATGTGCGCTCTCCAGGGCGGGGATGATGCCCTCCAGGCGGGTCAGCTCGTAGGCGGCGCGGATGGCTTCGTCGTCGTTGACGGACAGGACGAGGGCGCGTCGTTGCCGGGCCAGGTTGGCATGCATGGGGCCGATGCCGGGATAGTCCAGCCCGGCGGAGATGGAGTAGGGCTCCTCTATCTGTCCGTCTTCGTTTTGGATGACGTAGGTACGCGCCCCATGGATGATGCCCATGCGTCCCAGGGCGATGGTGGCGGCGGTCTGTCCTGTCTCTACACCTTTTCCTCCGGCCTCGGCCAGGACAATCTGCACGCGCGGGTCGTCCACATAGTGATAGATGGTGCCTGCCGCATTGCTGCCGCCACCCACGCAGGCGATGAGATAGTCCGGCTGCTCGCGGCCTTCCTGCACTTGCAGCTGCTTGCGGATCTCCTCGCTGATGACCGACTGGAGCCGGGCTACCAAGTCAGGGTAGGGGTGCGGTCCCACGGTGGAGCCAATGATGTAGTGCGTGTCCTGCGGATGGCAGCACCAGTCGCGGATGGCCTCGTTGGTGGCATCTTTCAGCGTGCCGTTGCCCGAGGTGACGGGGACGACCCGTGCGCCCAGCATTTCCATCTTCTCCACATTGATGCGCTGCCGCTCCACGTCAGTGCGGCCCATGTAGACGATGCACTCCATGCCCATCAGCGCACAGACGGTGGCAGTGGCCACGCCATGCTGTCCGGCGCCGGTCTCGGCAATGATGCGCTGCTTGCCCATCCGCCGGGCCAGAAGGATTTGTCCCACGGTGTTGTTGATTTTGTGGGCACCTGTGTGGTTCAGGTCCTCACGTTTCAGGTAAATCCGGCATCCATATCGCGCGGAGAGACGGCGTGCCGGGTAGAGTGGGGAGGGGCGTCCCACGTAGTCCCGCAACAATTGTTCGTATTGCTCGCGGAAAGACGGGCTTTGCAGCACTTCCAGGTACGTGTCCTGTAGTTCGTGCACGCACCGGTGAAGAATCTCGGGGACGAAGGCCCCGCCGAATTCGCCATAATAGCCATTGGCATCTGCTAAGTAACTCATAGTTGTAAGTGTATTTGTGGTTTATAATAGTCGTTCCCGATGGGGTAAAAAAGAAAGAGCCCTGCCGCAAGTGCGACAGGGCTCTCCGATATTCATTCTTTATACAAGTTGAGGCATATACATACGAGCGCTGCTCCCTTACGACTGCTGGAGTTGTAACGGACGCCACCACCAATATGTACGTGCGATTTGTCTCATTGTTCTTTGTTTTTGTAACTTTGCGGGGCAAATGTAGGCATATTGTTGGAATATGCAAAGAAAATCTTTCTTTTTTTGCCTTTTGGCTGCATTTTTCTTCAAAAAGGAGTATCTTAGCGGCAGATATACATTATTTATATGAAAAGACAGATTATGCGAAGTTTAAGTTATTCCCTGTTGCGCGCCGCGTGCGCGCTGGTCATCGGACTTGTTCTGGTGCTGTTTCCCGACCAGGCCGCCCAGTATTTGGTTATCACCGTGGGCTGTGTGTTCCTGGTGCCGGCATTTGTCAGTGTCGTGGCTCATTTTACCCGTCCGTCCGGTGAGCGTCGCGGGTTTCCCTTGTTGGGCATTGGCAGCTTCCTGTTCGGGCTTTGGCTGGTCATCGATCCCGCCTTCTTTGCCGACCTGCTGACTTATGTGTTGGCGTTCATCTTACTGATGGGCGGCGTGCAACAGCTTGCGGCGCTGTCGGCGGCCCGTCGTTGGGTAAAAGTACCGGCAGGCGCCTATGTGGTGCCGGTGCTCATCCTGCTGGCAGGTCTGTTTGCCCTGTTCAATCCCTTGAGCGCACGTTCCACTGTATTTATCTTCATTGGTGTCACCTGCTTCGTCTATGCCCTGTCCGAGTTAGTCAACTGGTTCGGCTTTTTGCGCCGTCGTCCCAAGGACACGCCCTCGCTCCGCCATGGTGAGGTGGAGGATGCCGAGATAGTGGAGTAAATTCCTATTTGCTTTCTTCGCACACCACCATTTCGCACCCCCTGAACACCACCTTCAGCAGATGCAGCGCGGTATCTTTGCAGAGGCGCTGCACGATGTTGTCCCGGCTATACTTTGCCAGTTGCTCGTCCGCTTCGCAGCTCTTCTCGGCCACCTGTGCGTCCGAGGCCGTGGGTGGGACGTATTTCAGTTCCAGGATGTAGCTGTGGGCAATCTCCGGATAGCGTATCTTGTCCGGCAGGAGCAGGAAGTCGCTGTAGCCGTAATTCAGTTCGATTTTCGGCTCTACCAGGTAGAGGTTGTTCAGGGCCAGGTAGGCCTTGAAGAAGCCCTGCAGGTTGTGCTCGCCCAGGATGTTGTCGCGGATGGAGGAGTTGGCCTTGTAGGCGGTGGCTATTCGCTCTATCCATGGTTGCCATTCGCCTTCGAAAGTCATCCGATCCATTTCATCTTCCAAGGAGAGGGTATCCATCCGTACGCTACGATTGAAATAATCGCGCATGAAACTCCAATACTGTTCTTGCACGCAATGGTTCGGTATGACCATTTTCAGCCGTCGCCCCAGACTTTGGTCCATTGTCAGCAGCCCATAGTAATACAGCAGGCTCCGGAAGTTGCTGTCGTCCGTCACATACTCTGCGGGGAAGGAGGTCTTCAGCGTCATGGTCACCGTGCCGGTGGCGGCAATCTCCTCGATGACACTCATGCGGTTTTCCCGTTGGTTGCCGCGGTCAATGTCGGCCAGCATCTTCAGTTTCTTGTAGTCCGTGCGGATATTCTTGTCCACCATCTCGCGGGGCGCACGTCCGTAGAGCACTTGGTGGCGCAGGTAGTAGAGCACCATGTCGCAGTTATACAGGCGCTCGTCCTCCAGGCAGTCCGGCGAGAAGCAGTAGTTATTGTACCACGGCTTCATCTCCGCCATCATCGCCTCGATGTCTGCTTCCGGGCGCAGTTTTCCGTTTTCTTGGTAATAGTGGAACATCTCCCGCACCTCCGCCTCCGAGAATCCCAGCATGGCATTGAAGCGTGGGTCTTGCGAGATGTTCCAGTCGATGTTATAGCCGCTGGACAGGTCGTCCAGGGTGACGGGCGATACGCCGATGAGGAACACGCGGTTGAACATCGCCTTGAACAGCTTGAAGTATTCGCGGTAGAAGCCGCTGGCGTGCGTCAGGTTGCGGAAGAGATCCTTGCTCCCGTCGCTCAGGATGACGTTGGTGAAGTTGTCGTATTCATCGATGATGAGGTAGAGGGGATAACCTTTGTCTTTTGCCTGTATGTTGATGTAGTTCAGTTTATCTCTGGCTTCCTGTAGTTCCTTGACAGTGCGCACGAACTTCTCCCCATAAAATGAGCTATAATTATCTGCGAAACGATCCAATATCAGGTTGCAATACATATTGAAGTTCCGTTCCAATACAGCCATATCTCCGCTTGTTCCGATGAGGGAAAAGTCGAAGTAAATCACTTGGAATGCATTCTTCAGCGGGGTGGGATGTTGGTGAATCCACAGCCCTTCGAACAGACGGTCGAAGCGGTCGACCTTGGCAATGTCATAATATGCCTGCAGCATGCTGACAAACAGACTCTTGCCGAAACGGAGCGGACGAATCAGAAACAAATAGTTCCCCGTATCCTCCAGCAGTGGAAGATACGGAGTTTTGTCCGCGTAATACAGATTCTCGTTTCTTACGTCCTCGAATCGTGCCACACCGTACGGGATTTTTTTTACTTGTGTCATAACCACTGAATTTGAATGCAACTTATTTCTTGCAAAGATAGGAAATATTTCTCATTTTCCCGCAACGTGTCTTCGGACAGTTTGTCCACGAATTCGTGCCGCATAAGCTCGCGTTCCTGCTCCGACGTGGTGGTGTATAGGAACAGGACGAATACACGGCTGTAATGGTCTAAGTTTGGTGTCAAGCCCTTTTTACTTTTTCGTAGGTAGAAGTGCCCATTTGGGTCAGGCGGGCCAGGCGTTTGACACTCAGCAGGCGGTTTTCTACCTTGCGGGTAAGACGCAAGGATTCCAGATAGGCGCCCAGCGCACGATGTGTTCCCGGTTGCCGGGTGGAGTCGGGGATGCTGTTCCCCAAAGTCAATGATGAGCTCATTGGTGTAAATTTGTTAATGGTTTTATAATATGTTGAATTTTGTTCCAGACATGTCAGGAACGCGAGTTTGTTCGTTTGAGAAATAAATGCCAACTTTAAGGCATATTTTTTTATTAATTATTTTATATGAACAATTTGAGTTTGAGCCTTTTCAAAGGCTATTCGGACAAGTGTCCAAGTACCGTCACCTTGGCGGAAATTATTAACCTTATCCATGAATCATCGGTCGTGAGAGATCATACCGAGAAACACCGTTACTTTCTCTCCCAAGGTAACGCCGCTGCAGCCCGTCGCGAGAAATCCTCCACTCCCTGCTTCGCCGTGGCCGTGCGTTTCGAGGACGGCAAGGGGCAGGCACACATCCACGACTGGACCGGTCTGTGCCTGGCGGACATCGACCACATCGAAGAGGGTCGGCTGGAAGAGCTTCGCCGCAAGGCCTGTGCCGACCCGCACACACTGCTGGTCTATGGCACCATCGGCGGGCATGGGCTGCGCATCCTTTTCCTCATCGACGGGTTGGGCACCGACCACCGGCAGAACCAGAAACTGTACCGGCAGTTCTTCGAGCAGACCAACCGTTACTATGCGGAACTGTTGGGCTGTCCGTGCGACCTGCAATGCAAGAATGCCACCCGTCTGAGCGGACTGGCCTACGACCCGGCCGTCTTCTTCAATCCCGAGGCACAACCCTTCCGCCTGGAGCAGCCTGCAATTTCCAAGCGTCCCAAGGGACGTCCGGCTGCCTGCCTGCTGAAAGATGCCGTAAAAGCCGCCCGGAAGGAGTTGGAAAAGAGCGGTATCGCCTACGAGCCCCATCACCACAACGAGTATATCATGCGCATGGGTTATCTGCTCAACGCCTACGGCGTGCCTCAGGTCGATGCGGAACAGTGGGCAGATGCCACCTTCGCGGACTACGACGGCAGTCCCGCTTCCGTCATCGCCTCCTGTTACACTCATACAGAGAGTCATGGCACCCGGCCGTTGAAAGAAAAGGCATCCGGCACCAGCAATGTGAAGCAGATAGAGGAATATCTGAACCGTCAGGCCGCCTTCCGTCAGAATGTCATCACCGGGCAGTGTGAGATAGCCTATCTGACCACCGACGGCGCGTCGGAATTCGTGCCGTTGACCGACCGCGACGTCAATTCGCTGTGGACGCGCATGAGCAAGGAGGTGGGGCGCACCCGGCAGAGCGACATCCACAGCGTGTTGCACTCGGAATACGTGCCTCTCTACAATCCTTTCCGCGACTATCTGCAGGGCCTGCCTGCTTGGGACGGCACCACCGACCATATTGCGGAATTGGCCTCTACCGTGCATGTCGCAGGCGGCCAGGCTCGCTTCACGGAATATTTCCGCAAATGGCTGGTCGGCCTGGTGGCCGGCGTTCTCGAAGAGTCCCAGGTCAACCATCAGATCCTGGTGCTCATCGGCTCGCAGGGCAGCTACAAGACCACGTGGTTCAACTACCTGCTGCCGCCCGAACTGCGCCGTTACTTCCTGACCAAGGTGAGCAACAGCTATGCCAACAAGGACGACCTGCTGAGCCTGAGTGAATTCATGCTGATCTGTCTGGAAGAGATTGACGAGATGTCTCCCGCCACCCTGAACCAGCTGAAGGCGATGGTGACCCTGAAGAGCGTGAACGAGCGTGCCGCCTATGCCCGCAACAAGGATCACCGCCCGCATATAGCCAGCTTCTGCGCCACGGGCAACAACGTGCACTTCCTGAACGACCCCAGCGGTAACCGCCGTTGGCTGCCCTTCGAGGTGGAGAGCATCGATCCGCCCCAGGAGCATCCGGTGGACTATGCCGGAGTCTATGCGCAGGCCTATCATTATTGGCAGAACCACTTCCGCTATTGGTTCAATGCCGAGGAAATCGAGTCCCTCAACCGCTATAACCGGTATTTCGAAACACCTAACCTGGAGCGGGAACTGATTCTGATCCATTTCCGCCGCACCCTGCCGGGCGAGGCCGGCATCTTCGTCACCACGGCTTATATCCTCAACCAGATCAACCGCTACATCCGCCAGCCGCTCAGCCCCATCAAGGTGGGCATCCTGATGAAGCAACTGGGCTTCCAGGCCATCCGCTTTTCCGGGCAACGGGGTTACCGGGTCTATGAATACACGGGTGAGGAAATCGTGCGCAACCGTCACGCCGCCGCCCGTTTCACCCAAGAGGACGGTCCGGACGACGAGGAAGAGGCCGCCGTTGAGCCGGTTCTGCTATGAGCCGGGTTGACAAGTTGTCAAGTTGACGAGTACTTTCCAAACTATATACGGGAAAATAAAAATAGATTGCAAATCGATTTGCGATCTATTTTTTTATTTGTTCGCCCAGCACGAACATTCTCTAATCGGTGCAAGTCCGTAACACGCCCGATAGCGGGAAGTGTATAGCCAAGGGCAAGGGTGTCCCTCGTGAGATGGAATCTGAAGGAAGCCGGCGGCAAACACCTGGC
>DXBX01000012.1 GCA_019116285.1 Candidatus Bacteroides merdigallinarum | reverse complement strand
TGTGTGTATCTTGCTCCCATAAAATAAAAATGTCCCGCTGGGTACGCTGATCTTACGGGAAGCGGGCGGGATTTGTTGCGACAAAGATAATCACTCTTTTTAAAATGAGCAAGAGTAGTCTTGAAAATTTTGCTTCACTATCATGAATATAGAAAGAATATCATAAAAACAGGCTGAAAAAGAGGACGAAAGCCGCCGGAAAAGTTCGCGAAACAAGAAGAAAACTATATCTCCAGGCTGGAGATATACATATTTAGGTTGGAAATATACATTTCTAGGCTGGAAATACACATTCTTAGGCTGGAAATAGAGCTTTTAATGGCTTTCGGGAATGTTTATGTATGCTTATCTTGCGTTTCAGTTTCCATAATAAAGACGCATCTTCAAAATAGTCATCGCTCATGCGTTCCACGACAACGGCAATATCTATGTCGCTGTCTTCTGTATGGTTGCCTTTGCTGTAGGATCCATAAAGGTAAAGAGCCTTTAAGGGTAACCGTTCTGCTACAGCTGCCTTATAGCGTTGTGCCAATTTTATAGCTTGCTCTTTATCCATAATGGTCTTGTCTAGTCCCTCCGCGTATTTGGTGATATTTCTGTCATAGTCCTTCAACAATTTATTTCAATCAAGGCAACAGGATTTGCGCCCATTCCGGTATGACATCTACATATATTTTCTTTACTTCGCCATTCACCAGTCGGAATTGCAGTCTTGCGTCCTGCCCGTCTACAGAATTGTCATACACATAAAGGCGATCAACTATCGGTGCCACTGTTTTACAATTAGCTATTGATTTATAGTAACGGGAAATTATTTTTGAAATAGGAACGTCATGTCCTCCCCTCATGACTCTTCCGGCAATGCGTGCGGCGTTGATGGATGGATGTAAGGTGGAAATAAAAAATAAGCGCAAAAAGGAAGGAATTTCTGGGTCACGGAAGTCTTGCCTGATCCATTAGGTCCGGCAATCACAATCATTTCCGGCAAATGCTTATTTTCGTTCATGGATTATCGAATTTATCTTGTCTGCCCATTTGGCCTGCTTGGCAACGATGTCTTGTCTCATCCGAATCCAATGCTCCTCCGTAGCTTTCTTATTGCCGGATTGCGCTTCTTCGGCTACTTCCTTCATGATTTGTTCCAGCATTTCATCCGTAGGCTCTTGCTCCGGACTGAAACGATACGCATTCAATTCTTTTTCTGACATAACTAAACAGTTCTTTATTCACTACCTCGGCAAATATAACCATTCTTTTTGAGACAACAATCGTTTTGCTATATGATTCGCAAGAACATCAGGAGGTTGGCTGAAAAAGACGGCTTAAACTGCTGTACAAGTAGTCAAAGTATGGTGAATACTGTATTTCTAACTTGAAAATCTATAAAAGACAGTTATACTTCATCCGCTCCCGAAGATATACTGAAACCGCCGATGAAGATATACTGCCCGAGCAAAGTCAGTATAACTAATAAAAAAGGCTACACCGGACATCTCCCGTGCAGCCTTTCCTCTCTTTACAGAGCAGTCTTACTTATTGATCTTTCCCCACGTGTCCTTCAGGCCGACGGTGCGGTTGAACACCATCTTGTCTGGCGTGGAGTCCTTGTCCACGTTGAAGTAGCCGATGCGCTGGAACTGGAGGTAGGTCAGCGGCTTCATGCCTTGGGCAAACTTCTCGATGTAGCAGTGCGGCAGGACGTGCAGCGAGTCCGGATTGATGATTTCCTTCATGGCCGTCAGGGCGTCGCATTGCTTCTCCTCGCGGATGGCTGCCAGGGTGTCGCGCGGGTTCTCTACCTTCCACAGGCGGTCGTAGAGGCGCACTTCTGCCTCCAGGCAGTGCGCGCAGCTCACCCAGTGCAGCGTGCCTTTCACCTTGCGGCTGGCGCCGGGCATGCCGCTCTTGCTGTCGGGGTCGTACTCGGCGTAGACTTCCACCACGCGGCCGGCCTCGTCCTTCTTGCAGCCCGTGCACCGGACGATGTAGGCGTTCTTCAGTCGCACTTCCTGGCCGGGGGTCATGCGGAAGTATTTCTTGGGCGCCACTTCCATGAAGTCGTCGCGCTCCATCCACAGTTCGCGGCTGAACTCGATGAGGTGCGTGCCTTCTTCGGGGCGTTCGGGGTTGTTGACGGCTTCCAGTTCCTCCACCTGTCCCTCGGGATAGTTGGTGATGACGAGGCGGACGGGGTCGAGCACGGCGGAGACGCGGGTGGCGCGTTCGTTGAGGTCTTCGCGCACGGCGCTCTCCAGCAGGGCGAACTCGTTGAGGGCGTCATACGTGGTGTAGCCGATCTTGTCGATGAACTTGTGGATGGATTCGGGCGAATAACCGCGGCGGCGGAAGCCGCAGATGGTCGGCATGCGGGGGTCGTCCCAGCCGCTGACGAGGCCTTCCTTGACGAGGGTGAGCAGGTTGCGCTTGCTCATCAGCGTGTAGCTCAGGTTCAGCTTGTTGAACTCGTACTGGCGCGGACGGTGGTCGTTCAGGTCGTTGCCTTCCTTCAGCCAGTCGATGAAGAGGTCGTAGAGCGGGCGGTGTACGACGAACTCCAGCGTGCAGAGCGAGTGGGTCACGCCTTCGAAGAAGTCGCTTTGCCCGTGGGCGAAGTCATACATCGGGTAGGCTTTCCACTTCGTGCCCGTGCGGTGGTGCGGATGCTTCACGATGCGGTAGATGATGGGGTCGCGGAAGTGCATGTTCGGGTTGGCCATGTCAATCTTGGCGCGGAGCACCATGGCGCCTTCTTCAATCTCGCCCGTGTTCATCTTCCGGAAAAGCTCCAGGCTCTCCTCGATGGGGCGGTTGCGGTAGGGGCTTTCCGTGCCCGGCTGGGTGGGCGTGCCTTTCTGGGCGGCAATCTGTTCGGAAGTCTGCTCGTCCACGTAGGCTTTGCCTTCCTGGATGAGGCGGATGGCGAAGTCCCACAGTTGCTGGAAGTAGTCCGAAGCATAGTATTCGTGTCCCCACTGGTATCCCAGCCAGCGGATGTCTTCCTTGATGGCCTCGACGTATTCCACGTCCTCCTTCGTCGGGTTGGTGTCATCGAAGCGCAGGTTGCACACGCCTCCGTGGGCGGCCGCGATGCCGAAGTCCAGGCAAATGGCCTTGGCGTGGCCGATGTGCAGGTAGCCGTTGGGTTCGGGCGGGAAGCGGGTCTGTACCCTGCCGTCGTTCTTGCCCTCCTGCAGGTCGTTCTCTACTATCTGTTCGATGAAGTTCAAGCTCTTCTTTTCGCTTGTCGTCTCTTCGGTTTTCATTTCTGCCATAACGCTGTTCTTTACGTATTTTGGCACAAAAATACGACTATTTTCTTGGAAATCGTTACTTCACCGGTATATATCCGCTTTTTTTGATGATTTCCTGTCCTTCGTCCGAGAGGATGAAGCGCATGAGCGGAGCTACCCGGGCCGAGTCCTGTGCATTATAATAATAGTATAGGGGGCGCACGATGGGGTAGGACTTGTCGATGGCGTTCTCCAGCGAAGGCTCTGCGAAGTGCTGTCCGTCGTAAGAGATGGCGAGCGTCTTGATGCGGTGGGACACGTAAGCCAGGCCCACGTAGCCGATGGCGCCCCGGGTCTGGCTGACCGACTGGATGATGGCGCCCGTGGCGGGCATGGAGAGGCTGCCGGCCATGTAGTTTTTGTTCTTCAATACGCTTTCCTTGAAGAACTCGTAGGTACCGGAAGAGGTCTCGCGGGAATAGACCACAATCTTGCGGTCTTCGCCGCCCACTTCTTTCCAGTTGGTGATTTTACCGCGGAAGATGCCCTCCAGCTGTTCGCGGGTCAACCGGCTTACGGGGTTGGAGGGATGCACCACCACGGCCAGGGCGTCATAGGCAATGATGGCTTCCGTGAGGTCTTCGCCAAGCTTTTTGGCCTTCATTGTTTCGCCGAACTTGATGCTTCGCGAAGCCATGGCGATGTCCGTGGTCTTGTCCAGCAAGGCGGAGATGCCTACGCCGCTGCCGCCTCCGGTGACGGTGACGCGTGCGTTGGGGTCCAGCGCCATGAAGCGTTCAGCCGTCTGTTGGGCAATGGGGAGTACCGTGTCGCTGCCCTTGATGCGTTGGGCTTGTACGTGACTGCAGAGGGTTGTCAGCAGGAGTCCGATGAGCAAGATAATGTTTTTTTTCATCATGTGTTTAGTTCAATTGGTTTTCCGGGTGCAAAGTAAAGGAATGGATATTACATTGTCTTTACAAATCCCCCGGCGGAAGCGAATGTAACATAATTGTAACAGAAATGAAATACTTCTTTCAAGTATCAGACACACTCCTTTAACATCTATCCTCTTTCTTTGCACGCGGAAAACAATAACCGACTTATTGATATATGAGAAATGTATTGGAAAAGATTGTCGCAGGGATACTGACATGTAGCGGCTTTGTGACGAGTTTGACGATTGTGCTCATCGTCCTCTTCCTCTTCTCGGAGGCTTTGGGTCTGTTCGGGAGCAAGGTTATCGAAGAGGGATACGTATTGGCACTGAACAAGGAAAACGTGGTGGATGAACTTTCTCCACGGGAAATCAAGGACATCTTCGACGAAGAAATCACCAACTGGAAGGAGGTGGGGGGCGAAGACCGGCCCATCAAGCTGTTCCGTCTGGAGGACGTGACCACCTACTTCACCGACGAGCAACTGGGCGCAGCTTACGAGAATGCCGGCGCCTGCATCACTTCGCTGGTGGAGCGTACGCCGGGCATCATCGCCTTCGTCCCCGGCCAGTTCATCGTGCAGCCCGATTCTGTCCATCTGGTGAAGGACAACACGATTTCCGTGAAGGACGTGTTTGCCGGGGCCGAGTGGTTTCCCACGGCTACGCCTGCTCCCCAGTTCGGCTTCCTGCCCTTGGTGACGGGCACGTTGTGGGTCAGCTTCTTCGCCATCCTGATAGCCCTGCCCTTTGGCCTGGCTGTGGCCATCTACATGTCCGAGGTGGCCAATCACCGGGTGAGGAATATGCTGAAGCCGGTCATCGAACTGCTGAGCGGCATTCCCTCGGTGGTCTACGGCTTCTTCGGTCTCATCGTCATTGTGCCTTTCCTGCAGGAGGCCTTCAACCTGCCGGTGGGCGAGAGTGGCCTGGCGGGTGCGCTGGTGCTGGCCATCATGGCCCTGCCCACCATCATCACCGTCACCGAGGACGCCATGCGCAACTGCCCCCGTGCCATGCGCGAAGCCAGCCTGGCCCTGGGCGCCACGCATTGGCAGACTATATATAAGGTAGTCATCCCGTATTCCATCTCCGGCATCACCTCCGGCGTGGTGCTGGGCATCGGCCGTGCGGTGGGCGAGACGATGGCCGTGCTGATGGTGACGGGCAACGCCGCCGTCATCCCGCACAGCATCCTCGAGCCTCTGCGCACCATCCCCGCCACCATCGCCGCGGAACTGGGCGAGGCGCCGGCCGGCGGCGCGCACTATGGCGCCCTGTTCATGCTGGGCGTGGTGCTCTTCTTCATCAGTTTGTTAATCAACTTCACGGTAGAGGCCGTGTCTAATAAGCAAAGATAACTTATGGCAACAAGAAAACGTCTTACGCAGAAAATCGCATTCGGCCTGTTCCGTCTGTTGAGTTTGGGAGTGGTGGTGATACTTTTCGCCATCCTGGGATTCATCATCGTCAAGGGTATCGGTGTCATCGACTGGGGCTTCCTGACCACGGCCCCCGAGGACGGCATGACCGCCGGCGGCATCTGGCCCGCCATCGTCGGCACGTTCTGGCTGATGGTAGGCAGCGCCCTGTTCGCTTTCCCGGTGGGCGTGATGAGCGGTATTTATATGAACGAGTATGCCCCGAAGGGCTGGATTGTCCGCTTCATCCGGGTGATGACCAACAACCTGAGCGGCATTCCTTCCATCGTGTTCGGCCTGTTTGGCATGTCCCTGTTTGTCAACTACCTGGGTTTCGGCGACAGTATCCTGGCCGGTTCGCTCACGCTGGGCCTGCTGGCCTTGCCCCTTGTCATCCGCACGACCGAGGAGGCGCTGAAGGCCATCCCCGACAGCATGCGCGAGGGCAGCCGTGCGTTGGGTGCCACGAAGCTCCAGACCATCTGGCACGTCATCCTGCCCATGGGTATGCCCAATATCATCACAGGTCTGATTCTGGCTTTGGGCCGTGTGTCGGGCGAGACGGCGCCCATCCTCTTCACCTGCGCCGCCTACTTCCTGCCCCAGCTTCCCGGCAGCATCTTCGACCAGTGCATGGCCTTGCCCTATCACCTGTACGTCATATCCACCAGCGGCACGGACCTGGATGCACAACTTCCCATCGCATACGGGACGGCTTTGGTATTGATTATTATCATTCTTTTCGTAAATTTGCTGGCAAATGCCCTGCGCAAGCATTTTGAAAAGAAAATCAAGACGAACTAAGGAAGTTTTCTTCTAAAGCAGGCTTTAGGAGTTTGCTAAAGGATGCTTTAGAAGTTTGCTAAAGGATGCTTTAGCCATCTGCTCACGAAACTTATTACGAAACATTAAAATTATACACAGATAAGATGAACAAAATCGAAACGCGCGATGTCAACTTCTGGTACGGCAACTTCCACGCCTTGAAGGGCATCAGCATGGACATTGAAGAAAAGTCGGTGGTGGCCTTCATCGGCCCGTCGGGATGCGGAAAGTCCACCTTCCTGCGCCTGCTCAACCGCATGAACGACCTTATCCCCGAAACCCGTCTGGAGGGCCGGATACTCATTGACGGGCAGGACATCTACGCCAAGGGTGTGCAGGTGGACGAGTTGCGCAAGAATGTCGGCATGGTCTTCCAGCGCCCCAACCCCTTTCCGAAGAGCATCTTCGAAAATGTGGCCTACGGTCTCCGTGTCAATGGCGTGAAGGACGAGAACTTCATCCGCCAGCGGGTGGAGGAGACCCTGAAGGGTGCCGCCTTGTGGAACGAGGTGAAGGACAAGCTGAAGGTTTCGGCCTATGCCCTCTCCGG
>DXBX01000011.1 GCA_019116285.1 Candidatus Bacteroides merdigallinarum | reverse complement strand
GCCAACCAGAATGCCTACGACTGCATCCAGGTGCACGGCGGCAGCGGTTTCATGCTGGAGTATGCCTGCCAGCGCATCTACCGCGATGCCCGCATCACCAGCATCTACGAAGGTACCACCCAGTTGCAAACGGTAGCCGCCATCCGCTACGTGACCAACGGTGCCTACCTGGCCACGCTGCGCGATTATGAACAAATCGCCTGCTCCGACGAGATGAAGCCCCTGCTGGAGCGCGTCAAGGCCATGACCGACAAGTTCGAGGCCTGCACCAACCTGGTGAAGGAAGCCGCCGACCAAGAGCTGCACGACCTGATGGCCCGCCGCCTCTACGAGATGGCCGCCGTCTGCGTGATGAGCCACCTCATCATCCAGGACGCCACCCGCGCGCCGGAGCTGTTCGCCCAGTCTGCCAAGGTATATGTGAACTATGCCGAAGCCGAGGTAGAGAAGCACAACCGCTTCATCCAAGGTTTCCAAAAGGAAGACCAGGCTTGCTACCGCAAGTAAACGGACGAAACAATAATATTGACTGATACGCCGGAAACGAAGGTTTATATGACCGAATGTTTCCGGCGTATTTTTGTATCCCTGCTACAAACATCCCAGACACTTACTGGAAAAGCTCTGTACCTTTCATGCTGGAAAAGCCACGCGACTTTGCCCCTTTTGGCCACGCAGGATTTGCCCACCTTTGGCTACAATATAATTGCCCCTTTAAAGTCCTAGTGTTGGGGGGCAATCTTATTTTACCCTTCACTACTGTCCACTAAAAAAACGGGCAAGGCTACAAATTAAAATCACAAGGTTGATAATGCCACTCACCCCGTCGGGCTTGTACTGCGCCGAGGGATTGGTGATGATCTCTATGCGTTCTATCTCGCTTGCGGGAATCTGGCGGAGCGCGTCGGCACGGGTGCGGGTGTTCATCAGTGCGGAGGGCTTGCCGTCTATCAGGATGTTCACGCTCTCGCTGCCCCGCAGACTGACATTTCCCTCCACATCTACCTGCACGGACGGAATGTTGTGCATCAGGTCGCTGACCGAACCGGATGTGCTCATCAGGTCGGTACCGACATTGAACACGCGCTTGTCGATGCGCATCACGTAGATGGAGCGGCGGCCTTGCACCACTACTTCATCCAAATTCAACTGAAGGATGCTGTCCTTCACTTCTGCCCCGTACAGGAGCTGCAAGCAGAGACAGCCTACCACGATTGTCCAAATCTTCTTTGCCATAACCAAGAAATCTTATCTCCCCTTTTCGTCCAGCAGCCCCATATGCTTCTTGATGTATTTCAAGACCAGATAAGCGATGCCGCTCACCACGGTCAACGCAAGCAGCACATAGTTCGGACGAATATCTCCCAGCCAAGCCACGAGGCCGTCGAACAGGCTGAACAGCAGGAAGAGGGCGAACACCCCGTTCTTCTCTTTCTTGATGACCTTCTTCCAAGAGAACGGCAAACCGTTCGGCCTGAACCGCTTGAGGCAGGGGATGAAGGCGGGCGTCCGTTCCGCCCAACGCAGGTAGGTGTCGCCGAACTTCCGGCGGAGGAACTGCTCTTCGGCAAACATAATGCGTTCGTAATAAATCCAATAGGCAAGAATGAAGGCGGCGATGAAACCCACGTTGCACGTCAGCAGCGCGATGCCCAGCCACATCAGGAAGTTGCCGAGGTAGAGCGGATGGCGCACCGTGGAATAGATGCCCGTGGTATTCAGCACGTCCGCCACCTGCCCTTGCGTGTTTCTGCCCGATGTGCCAACGGGCGTATGCCCCACCGTATAGAAGCGGACCAGCGTGCCCGCCAAGCCGACCGCCAGGCACAGGTATTCGTACAGATGCCAATAGGGGAACACGGAGGCAAACAACACCCCGCGTGTCCGGATGGAGAGGACCGCAGCTGCCACGCCCACCCATAAAATCACCAACGGCAAGAGGCTCCGGCGGCGGAACAGCCAGTTGCCTTGCATCTCAAGTTCTTCTTGTAAAGCCATAATCATAATGTGTTTTGGTTATGGCGGCAAAAGTATGGGTGGACTTTGTGGAAAGTTTGAAGAAGGAGAGAATCTTCCTTGCTTGAATAGTTGGGAAAGCTCTCACTTTTTCTTCTGAATGCCGCTGAAAAAGCTCTCAATCCTTGACTTAATCTATATTTCCAGCCTAGAAATGAAGTTTTCAAGCGGCTTCGGGAACTTTTCCGGCGGGATAGGAAAGTTTTTTCCGGCAGGTGTCGTATTATAGATAGGCATAAACAAGCAAAAGCCCCTACCAATTTTCGCAAACCGGCAGGGGCGAGTAGATTTATACATAAGTTTATGAAGAGTATTCAGAAGCTCACCGTAAACCGATGCATCCCTTCCTCGTAACAATAGGCGACCGTCCATCCGTGGTAGTCGCAGATGGCGCGGACGATGGCGAGGCCCAAGCCGTTGCCTTTTACCTTCTCGGACGGGCGGTAGAAGCGGTTGAAGATGAGGCGGGCGTCCAAGGCGGGTTCGTCGGAGGTGTTCGCTATCGTCAGTTCCCTGCCCGACACGGTAAGGTAGATTTCACCCTTCGGGCGGTTGTGGCGGACGGCATTCACCACGAGGTTGTTCACGAGGCTTTCCAATAGCGTACGGTTGGCGCGGACGGTCAAAGTGCTGTTCGTGAACTCTTCGTAGAGGAAGAGGTCGCCCGCGATGCTTTGCAGGAATGGGGTCAGCTCGTCGAGGAAGCGGGTCAGACGGATGTCCTCCATCTGCCCATATTGGCGGTTGTCTATTTTGGCGAGCAGGAGCAGGTTGCGGTTGAGGCGGGACAGGCGGTTGGAGTCTTCGTACAGCCCCTGTATCAGTTCCGCCTGCCGCTCGGTGAGGCCGGGCTGCTGGAGCAGGAGGTCGAGCTTGGTCTGGAAGACGGCGAGCGGGGTCTGGAGCTCGTGCGAGGCGTTTTCGGTAAACTCCTTCTGCGTGCGGTAGCTGACGAGGCTGTTCCCCATCAGGGTTTCGAGCGAACGGTTGAGGCGGGCGAACTCCTTGATGTCGGTGTCGGGCAGTGCGGGCAGCTTGCCGTCCTCCAGGCGGAAGGATTCTATCTGATGCAGGGTCTGGTCGAACGGTTTCCACAAGCGATGCGAGATGAAGCGCAGGGTCAGCACGATCGCTACTGCCAGCACTCCGACAATCAGCCCGAACTGGAGCATCACGCCCTGCATAATGTCCTCTTCCAAGTCGAGCGCAGGGATGGGCTGGCCTTGTCCCACTGCTTCGATGATGTCTATCATATCCTCGGCGTAGTAGTGCTTGGTGAGGAAATAGAACAGCGGGGTGGCAAGCAGCATCAGTACCGCGATGCAGGCCACGAATTGCGTGAGCATCCGGTTGTTTAATGAAGAACGAAGAATGAAAAATGAAGAATTTCGTTTCTTCTCCTTATCCTTTTGTGTAGTCGTTGTATTCATCGTTCTTAATTTTTCATTCTTAATTCTTCATTCATCATTCCATTTATATCCGGTTCCGTACACATTCTTTACACAATCCTTCACGCCCGCCTCCGCCAACTTCGCCTTGAGGTTCTTGATGTGCGTATAGACAAAGTCGTGGTTGTCCAGCATATCCGCCATATCGCCGCTGAGGTGCTCGGCGATGGAGGCTTTCGACACCACGCGGTTCCGGTTGCCGATGAAGAACAGCAACAGCTCGTATTCCGTCCGGGTCAGCACGACGGATTGCCCCCCGACGCTCACCGACTTGCCGGGCAGGTTGATTTCGATGCCGTTGCTTCGCAGCAGATTGTTTGCCGCAAACTCCTTCCGGCGGATGATGGCGTAGATGCGCATTGAGAGTTCCGCCAAGTGGAAAGGCTTGGGTAAGTAGTCGTCCGCGCCGATTTCCAGCCCCTTCACCTTATCATCCAAAGAGTCCTTTGCCGAGACAATAATCACGCCCACGGGATTCCGCCTGGAGCGGATGTCACGCAGGATGTCCAGTCCGTTGCCGCCCGGCAGCATCAGGTCGAGCAGCACACAGTCGTAGTCGTAGAGGTTCACCTTCTCCCGTGCCTCATCGTAGGTGAACGCCTGTTCGCACACATAGTGCTCGGAACTGAGGTACGCCACGATGTTGTCCGACAGTTCCCTTTCGTCTTCGATAATCAACAGTTTCATTTCAGTAACATCATAATGCTTCCGCAAGTTATCAACACTGCGCCCACAACCACCTTCAGGCTGACTTCCTCCTTCAGGAACAGGAACGACAGGCAGATGGTGATGACCACGCTCAGTTTGTCTATCGGTGCCACGCGGGACACGTCGCCCGTCTGCAACGCCTTGAAGTAGAACAGCCACGACAGCCCCGTAGCCGCACCGCTCAGCACGAGGAACACCCACGAATGGCGCGGTATGTCCCTTACCTCACTCACGTGTGAGCCGAACAGCACGATGCCCCACGTGATGAACAGAATCACCGTGGTGCGTATGGCGGTCGCCAAATCCGAATTGATGTCCCTGACTCCCACCTTGGCGAAGATGGCGGTCAGCGCGGCAAAGAATGCCGAAAGTAGGGCGTAGTATTTCCACATGGTTGTTTCCTCCTTTATTATATTGTAGATGCAAAAGTACCGTATCGGCACAAAAGTAGTGCTGAAATTTGTAGGAAATTTGAAGATAAGAGAAATTTGCTGTGGGACCCATCCCTTGGCATTTCCGTTTTTTATCGTACCTTTGCGAGGCTAAAAAAAACAAATTGATGAAACAAACCGTCCTCCACCCTTCCAGTTTCCGCTTCCGCCGATGGAGCCGCAAGGCATACGCCGCCTTCGCCAGCATCGGTAGGCATGTCACCATCGGCTGCGTGAACAAGCGCATTGCAGACAAATCGCTTAGCAAGCAGGAATCTGCGGGTACGGCAGGAAAGTGCTGGGAAGGCAGACTCTATCCCATAGATACGGAAGAGCTCCGCGCTGACAAGGAGACTCCCCCCAACTTACGCCTTATCTGCCTACAACCATGGGCGATGGGCGGGATGCTTTCATCGAACCATCAAGAAGTTGCATACCGGACAATCAACGGCCAGGACAGGGTATGCAAATCCGTCCGTATCCGGCAGGTACTTCCCGAAAGCATTTCTCTTCGGAAAGACCTGCCCTTTTCATATCCAGACCCTAACCTGTCCAAGCCATCATCTTCTAATTTCCGACAAAAATTATGACCCTGAACGAACTGAAAGACCGCGTCCTCTCCGGAGGACTCATCACATCCGATGAAGCTCTCTTCCTGGCCAACCAGGTTGACAAGGAAGCCTTGTATGAAGCCGCCCACGACATCACCCAGCAAATGGCCGAACGCCGACCCGACTTCTGCTCCATCATCAACGCCCGCTCCGGCCGCTGTCCGGAAGACTGCCAATGGTGTGCCCAGTCCGCCCATCACCATACCCAAGCCGACGTATACGACCTGGTGGACAAAGACGAATGTCTGCGAGTGGCTCGACTGCACGAGTCGCAAGGCATCGGACGTTTCTCCCTCGTCATCAGCGGACGCCGTCCCTCAAAGACGTTACTGGATAGGATCTGCGACACCGTCCGCCATCTGCGCCGCCACACTTCCATACAAATCTGCGCATCCTTGGGACTGGTGGACGAGGCCGGCATGGAGGCCCTAAAAGAAGCGGGCGTGACGCGCTATCACTGCAACCTGGAGACTGCACCATCCTACTTCCCCACCCTCTGCACCACGCACACCCAGGCAGAAAAAGTCGCTACCCTTCGTGCCGCCCGCCAGGCAGGATTGGAAGTGTGCAGCGGAGGCATCATCGGAATGGGCGAGACCCTGGAGCAACGCATCGAACTGGCCTTCACCCTGCGCGAACTGGACATTCTCTCCATACCTATTAATATATTGGCCCCCATCCCCGGCACTCCCCTCGAACACCAACCGCTCCTGAGCGACGAGGAGATACTGACCACCATCGCCCTCTTCCGCTTCATCCACCCCCGGGCAGCCCTGCGCTTTGCCGGAGGTCGGAAGCGGCTGGCCAAGGACATCCAGCGAAAGGCAGCCTACATCGGCATCAACGCCGCCATCACAGGCGACCTGCTGACCACCACCGGCTCCAACGCCACCGAAGACCATCGGCTGATGCAGGAGGCGGGATACATCACGGACGATACCCTCTTCGACCGCCTGCATCTGTGGCATCCCTACACCTCGACCAGCCGCCCCTTGCCTGTCTACGAAGTGGCGCAGGCCGAAGGAGCCGTCCTCACCCTGAAGAGCGGCGAACGACTGGTGGACGGAATGTCCTCGTGGTGGTGCGCCGTACACGGCTACAACCGGCCCGAACTGAACGAAGCCGCCCAAGCACAACTGGCACGGATGTCCCACGTGATGTTCGGAGGACTGACCCACGAGCCCGCCATCGAACTGGCCCGCCTCCTGCTCCCTCTGGTGCCTCCTTCGATGCAGAAAATCTTCTATGCCGACTCCGGATCCGTATCAGTAGAAGTGGCGATGAAGATGGCCGTGCAATACTGGCAGGCATTGAGTCTCTCTGCCTCCGGCCGGGGACACTTGGCCCAAAAACAGAATTTCGTCACCATCCGGAGCGGCTACCACGGAGACACGTGGAATGCGATGTCCGTGTGCGACCCCGTCACCGGGATGCACTCCCTCTTTGGCTCGGCGTTGCCTGCCCGTTGGTTTGCCCCGCAACCGCGCTCCCGCTTCGGAGGGGAGTGGGACGAGGAAGACATCACTCCCTTGCGCACGATTATCGGGGAGCATGCCGACGAACTGGCCGCCCTCATCCTGGAGCCCATCGTGCAGGGCGCAGGCGGTATGTGGTTCTATCACCCACAATACCTGGTGGAAGCCGCCCGCCTCTGCCGCAAACACGACATCCTCCTCATCTTCGACGAGATTGCCACCGGCTTCGGCCGCACGGGACGGCTCTTTGCCTGGGAGCACGCCGGGGTGGAGCCGGACATTCTATGCATCGGCAAGGCACTAACGGGAGGCTATATGACAATGGCCGCCGTACTGGCCACGAACCAAGTGGCGGATACCCTCTCGGCCTACGCGCCCGGCGTGTTCATGCACGGCCCCACCTTCATGGGCAATCCCTTAGCCTGTGCCGTGGCCTGCGCCTCCATCCGTCTGCTCACCTCGCCGACGTATGACTGGCAAGGACGGGTGCGCCGCATCGAACGCCAACTGCAAGAAGAACTGGCACCGGCCCGCGACCTGCCCCAGGTGCAGGATGTCCGCGTATTGGGTGCCATCGGCGTCATCGAACTGAAACACCCCGTGGACATGGCACGGATGCAACGCCGCTTTGTGCAGGAAGGCATCTGGGTACGCCCCTTCGGACGCCTGGCGTATGTTATGCCGCCCTATATCATCGAGCCGGAGCAACTGACGAAGCTGACGAAGGGGCTGGTGAAGATTGTGAGAGAAACAGAAATTTAGATGGAACGTAAATGGTAACTTATTTCCCCTCCTCCGGGGAGGAGGGGTGGCCAACGGCCGGGGTGGTAGCGGCAGCAACAAATGTCCTTATCCCGTTATCTTAAGCACCTCATTGCCGGGCGTTTTTGCCGCTACCACCTCCCCCTTCGGGTACTCCTCCTCCCCGGAGGAGGAGAAATCAGTTACCAACGTTTCAATCAATCCGATAAATTATCATTTACCCAATGGACAACCTATACACCCACATGCAAACCGCCTTGGACGAACTATCCGCTCAAGGCAACCTGCGCGATCTGCCCCTCGCCTTGCACGAGGGACGCTATCTCTATGCGGCCGGACAGAAGATGCTAAACCTATCGTCCAACGACTACCTGGGATTGGCCGCCGACGTGGAGCTTCGTGCCCGCTTCCTGGAAAACCTGACACCCGAAGACTTCCTGCCCTCGGCCTCCTCGTCCCGCCTGCTGACGGGCAATCACCCCGTATTCAACGAACTGGAAGCCGCCCTGGCACGGCTGTACGGCACGGAGTCGGCACTGGTGTTCAACAGCGGGTTTGATGCCAACACGGGCATACTCTCCGCCATCGCAGAGACGGGCGACCTCATCCTGGCCGACAAGCTGGTGCATGCCAGCCTCATCGACGGGATGCGCCTGAGCCGCGCCAATTGGTATCGCTTCAGACACAACAACATCCAGCATCTGGAGCACCTCCTTGCACGGGATGCCGCCCACTACCGGCACATCATCGTCGTCACCGAAAGCGTGTTCAGCATGGACGGAGACGAAGCGCCGCTGAAGGAGTTGGTACAACTGAAGCAGACGTATCCCAACCTCCTGCTCTATGTGGACGAGGCACATGCCTTCGGCCTCCGCGGACGACAAGGGTTGGGCTGCTGCGAAGAGCAAGGCTGCATCCGCGACGTGGACTTCCTGGTGGGCACGTGGGGCAAGGCAATGGCTTCCGCGGGAGCTTTCGTGGTGTGCCGCAGGCTGACGCGCGACTACCTGGTGAACCGCGTGCGCCCCTTCATCTTCACCACCGCCCTGCCTCCTGTCATCGTCCGCTGGAGCCGCTACCTGCTGAATCTCCTGTCTGAAATGGGCGAGCGACGCCAACGCCTGGCCGACCTCTCCCAACGTCTCCACCAGGCCTTGCACGAACGTCAGATAGCCAGTCCCTCCACCAGCCACATCATCCCCCTGGTCATCGGAGACAGTGCGGAGGCCGTGCGCCGTGCCGAGGAGATGCAACGCCACGGATTTTATGTCCGTGCCGTCCGCCCGCCCACGGTACCCGAAGGGACTGCCCGCCTGCGCCTCTCGCTCCGCGCGGACATCACGGACGAAGAGATGGACAAGCTGATGGCATACATCCAAGGTATCACAACGGCTGTGTGACATCCTCACACCCGTACTGTGACGATGTAACACGGCTACTGTGAAGATGTAACACGGCTACTGTGACATTCCACATAAAGTATAAAAAGACAATCTATGCAACACTCTTATATCATCCAAGCCGGACATCCCCGCCTGCTCCTCTTCTTTGCGGGCTGGGCATCCGACCCTACCCCCTTCCGCGAGTATTGCCCGGCGGGGAGGGATTATATCATCTGCTACGACTATCGCACGTTGGAGAATGACTTCCTGCCGAAGGATGTCTACCGCGAGGTGGACATCGTGGGGTGGTCGATGGGCGTATGGGCGGCCTCGCACATCGCCCCCACGCTGCCAATCCCCATCGGACGGAGCATCGCCCTCAACGGGACGCCCTTCCCCATCGATGCGGAGCGGGGCATTCCGCCCACCATCTGGCAGGGCACGTTGGACCATCTCTCGCCCCTGTCCCTGCACAAGTTCACGCGGCGGATGTGTGCGGACACCGAGGCCTTCCACCGCTTCCTGCGCGTCACTCCGCACCGCCCCGTGGACGAGCTGGCCGAAGAGATGCGCGCCATCACCCGTATGCAGGACACCTTGCCGCTCCCCACCTTCCGCTGGCAGGAAGCCGTGGTGGGAAGCAAGGACCGCATCATCCCGCCCGACAACCAGACGCACGCCTGGCAGATGTCGGACACCCCCATCCGCACGCTCGACATCGCGCATTATGACGAACCCGCTTTTCAATATTATCTGCAAGACGTATGGACAAACAACGAATAGCCGAATGCTTCGCCCGCGCCCGGCAAAGCTATGACCGGGAAGCCCGCGTGCAACATCAGGTGGCCGAACGGATGCTACGCCGCCTGCTGGAGACTTGCCCGAACCAAGAAATCTTCACACACATCGCCGAGGTGGGATGCGGCACCGGCATCTACTCACGCCTCCTGCAAGCGGCCTTCCATCCTGAGATGCTCTGGCTCAACGACCTGTGCCCGGAGATGCAGGAAAGTCTGACAGACCTCCTGCGCCTTCCTACCGTCTGCTTCACGCCGGGCGATGCGGAGGAGGTGGCATTGCCTCACCAAGCACAAATCATCACTTCGTGTTCGACCCTCCAATGGTTTGCCGACCTGCCCGCCTTCTTCCGCCGGTGCCACCAAGTGCTCCCCGCGGGAGGCATCCTGGCATTTACCACCTTCGGAGGAGAGAACCTGCGCGAAATCCGTACCCTGACAGGAAACGGACTGCACTACCCTGCCTTGCCGGAGCTTCGCGAAATGCTCTCCGGCGGATACCGGGTGCTGCACGCCTCGGAGGAAGTGGTCCCACTCGCCTTCCCCACGCCCGTGGATGTCCTCCGCCACCTGAAGCAGACGGGCGTCACGGGCACCGAGAAACGTATGTGGACACGCTCCCGACTACAGACATTCAGCGAAGAGTACATCCGCCTCTTCTCCACGGAGCAGGGGCAGGTGTCGCTGACGTATCATCCGGTGTATGTGATTGCGGAGAAAAGATAAATAGGAATTTAATTCTTTAGACGCGGATTTTGCGGATTAAGCGGATTATATTTTTTCTTTTAATACGGACGACAAATCAGGGCGAAGCCTTCTTTAAGATCCGCTCAATCCGCAAAATCCGCGTCTAAAAAATACCCCGATAAATTATCATTTAATCAAACGAAATATGAACAACATCTACTACATCAGCGGTATCGACACCGATGCCGGAAAAACCTATTGCACCGGCTGGCTCGCCCAACAACTGAAGCGGACAGGCCTCCGCGTCATCACCCAGAAACTCGTACAGACAGGCAACGTCGGACACTCCGAAGACATCGACCTGCACCGACGCCTGATGGGCATTCCTCCCTTGCCCGAGGATCTGGAGGGACTGACCGCCCCCGAAATCTACTCCTACCCCTGCTCTCCCCACCTGGCTGCCCGCATCGACGGACGCCCCATCGACCTGGAGAAGATAGGACAAGCCACGGACGAACTGGCACGACGCTATGAAGTGGTGCTCGTGGAGTGTGCCGGCGGATTGATGGTGCCCCTGCGGGAAGACCTGCTCACCATCGACTACATCGCCTCGCGGGGATGCCCCCTCATCTTCGTCGCCTCGGGCAAGCTGGGAAGCATCAACCACGCCTTGCTGAGCTTCGAGGCCATCCGGCGGCGCGGGATTCCCCTGCACACGGTGCTCTACAACCTCTACCCCGAAGTGGAGGACACCACCATCCGCGACGACACGATGCACTACCTGCGCCGCTATGTGGAAGAAAATTTCCCGGGGACGCGCTTCGACGTGGTGCCCGTAATCGAAAAATAAGTATCTTTGCGCCTGTCTTTTGAGCAAAGAATTATGGAAGAAGCATTCACTATCGACTACAACGAAGCCCTCCTGCTCTGCGTGGCAGGAGGCCTTTTCCTCATCCAAGCCGTCTATTACGTCAGCCTGTACCTCCGCATTCCCCGGCGCAGGAAAGCCGTGGAGCAGGGAAAGCTGACTTTTCAGACAGATTGTCCGCCCCTCTCCGTCATCCTCTATGCCCGCGAATCGTGCGAAGAACTGAAGCGCAATCTGCCGGCCCTCCTCACGCAGGATTACCCCACCTTCGAAGTCATCGTCATCACAGACGGTGCGGACGACGGCACCGTGGACTACCTGAACCTGCTCCAAGGCCAATACGCCCACCTCTACCATAGCTTCATCCCCGACTCCTCGCGCTACATCAGCCACAAGAAGCTGGGACTGACCCTCGGTATCAAGGCCTCCAAATATGACTGGCTGGTGATGACCGACCCCGATTGCGTTCCCGCCTCCGACCAATGGCTCCGCCTCCTGGCACGCAACTTCACCCCGGACACGGACGTGGTGCTGGGATATGGCGGCTATGAGCGGGGCAAGGGCTGGCTGGCCAAACGCATCGCCTACGACAACCTCTTCCAATCCATCCGCCACCTGGGCTTCGCCTTGGGAGGACATCCCTACACCGGCACCGGCAAGAACCTGGCCTACCGCAAGGAATTATTCTACAAGAACAAGGGATTTTCCGAACATCTCAACCTTCTGCGCGGCGATGACGACCTCTTCGTCAACCGTGTGGCCACGGGCGGCAACACCCGGGTAGAGACCGACATACAGAGCGTGATGCATCGCCGGCCGTGCCTGCGGGCCAAAGACTGGCGCGAGGAAAGGATTGGCCGTGCCTCCACCGCCCGTCTGTATCGGGGCTGGCAACGCTATGCCGCAGGATGGGAGACAACGACCCGGCTGCTCTTTCACGCCGCCTGGATAGGCACACTGACCGAAGGTATCCTCCAACGACATTGGATGGTGGCGGGCCTGGCATTTGTCCTGTTTCTCCTCCGCCTCGTCTGGCAGATGTGGGTAATCAACCGAAATGCACAGGCACTGGACGAACCGAGACGATACTACGCCACCCTGCCCGTCTTCGACCTACTGCAACCCCTGCAATCGTTGCGCTGGAAGCTCGCTTGCACGTTTAGGAAGCAGAGCGAATTCCGACGGAAATAAGAAGACGGACTCTCACTCGTACCTCATCGAATCCGCCGGCCGTATCCGCGCAATCAGGCATGAAGGCCCCACCAACATCAGTACCGAGGCCACTAGTGTCCCGATGTTCAGCAAAAGGACATACCAACCATTGATGACCACGGGTACCCGATCCATATAGTATGTGGCCGCATCCAACGTCAGGAAGCCCGTCAGCCGCTGCGCCAGACAAAGCCCCAGGCCAACGACATTGCCCCACACCATCCCCCGGCCAATGAGAAGGACGGAGAGCCACAAGAAGACACGACGCACCGTCCTGTCATCCGCTCCCAGCGACTTCAACGTGCCTATCATCGCCGTGCGTTCGATGATGAGAATCAGCAAGCCGGAGATGATAGTGAAGCCCGCCACGCCCATCATCAGCACCAAGATGACCCAAATGTCCACGTCCAGGATATCCAGCCACGCGAAAAGCGCAGGATTGAGCTGCTCCACGCCATGTGCGACATAGCGTGCGCCGTGACGGTCCTCACGTCCCTCAAGCAACGTCCCGACCTCCCAGATGGCGGCATCCAATGCTTCATAATCCTCCAGAAGGATCTCTACCCCCCCCACTTGATCGGGAGCCCAGCCATTCAGGCGATTCACGGTATGCAGGTCCGTGAAAAGGAAAAGATTGTCATACTCCGCGAAATGCGTCTCATAGATGCCCGCCACCGTCAGGCGACGCACGCGCACCTCGTCTTCGATGTAATAGGTATCCAGCTTGTCTCCCAACTCCAGCACCAGCTTATCGGCCAATGCCCGGGAGAGCACCACGCGCCCCGATGAGAGGCTATCGCTGAATGCAGGCCATTCCCCCTCCACCAGATGACGTTGCCAAAAGCGCGTATCATACTCCTCTCCGATGCCCTTCAACACCATCCCTTGGAAGGCCGTGGCTGTCTTCACCAGCCCCGGCTTGAGCGAGAAGCGCTGCACGTGCATCACCTCCGGCAGGGCAGCCAGTTCGTCCTCCAATGCCTTGTCCACCCCGATGGGCAGTGGCTCGGTAGGTTGCATCTGCTGCAGGTTGGTCACCTGGATATGTCCGCCAAAGCCCACGATTTTCTCTCGCACCTCACTCTTGAAGCCCACGACCACGGATACGGCCACGAGCATCACCGCCAAGCCCACGGCAATGCCGGTCTTGGCAATGAGCACCGCGGGCCGGGAGGCCTGGCGCGCTCCCGGCGTGCCACGATAAAGGCGGCGGGCGATGAAAAGCGGAAGATTCATAAGCAATCCGGCATGGAAGATTCGTCCCGTAGACCAAGTCCGTTCACTCCGTCCTCCCCGGATAAGCTTCCAACGCCTTTTGCAGCACGTGCAGCGCGCGCATCAGGTCCTCCTTCTTCAAGGTGTAGGAGATGCGCACCTCGTCGTGTCCCGCGCCAGGCGTGGTGTAGAAACCCGAGGCAGGTGCCATGAAGATGGTCTGTCCCTCATATTGGAAATCGGAGAGGCACCAGGCACAGAACTTGTCCGAGTCGTCCACCGGAAGGCGCGCCACCGTGTAGAAAGCTCCCATCGGGATGGGCGAATAGACACCCGGGATTCGGTTCAAGCCGTCAATCAAGCACTTGCGACGCTCCACGTATTCGTCATAGACGTCGCGCATATAGTCATCGTCCACGTCCAGCGAAGCCTCGGCGGCAATCTGGCCAATCAGCGGGGGACTGAGCCGCGCCTGGCAGAACTTCATCACGGCCTGACGGATTTCCGGATTCTTCGTGATGAGGGCACCTATACGGATGCCGCACTCCGAGTAACGCTTGGACACGGAGTCGATGAGCACCACGTTTTGTTCGATGCCTTCGAGATGGCAGGCGGAGATGTAGGGCGAGCCGGTGTAGATGAACTCGCGGTAAACCTCGTCCGAAAAGAGGAAGAGGTCGTACTTCTTGACCAAGTCGCGTATTTGGTTCATCTCGCGGCGCGAATAAAGATATCCCGTCGGATTGTTGGGATTGCAAATGAGGATGGCACGGGTACGCTCGTTGATCAGTTCCTCGAACTTCTCCACCTTGGGTAGGGCAAAGCCTTCCTCGATGGTAGTGGCGATGGTGCGTATCTTGGCACCGGCGGAAATGGCGAACGCCATGTAGTTGGCATAGGCGGGCTCGGGCACGATGATCTCGTCACCCGGATTGAGGCACGCCAGGAAGGCGAAGAGAACGGCCTCCGAACCTCCGGCGGTAATGATGATGTCGTCTGCGGTGAGGTGAATGTTATACTTCTCGTAATAGCCCGTGAGTTTCTCGCGATAGCTCCGGAAGCCCTGGCTGGGACTATACTCCAAGACCTTACGGTCAATATTCCGAATGGCATCCAAGGCCACCTGAGGCGTGGGCACGTCAGGCTGTCCGATGTTGAGCTGATACACATGCACCCCGCGCTGTTTGGCAGCTTCGGCCAAGGGGGCCAGTTTACGAATAGGCGATGCGGGCATCTCGACCCCGCGGATAGATATAGCAGGCATTGTCTGTTTTCCTTTTAATTAATTTAGCAAGTAATTGAGGTGCAAATGTAAGCAATATCGGCAAGTGTGCAAAATTATAAAGATGAATTAAGTACCTACAAGTATAAATGTCGTTGGAGGAAGCCCACTCCGGGACTGTTAGCGGGCTTTTAGAATTATTAAAGCAAATCAACGGGAAAAGCTATGCAAACTCAGCCGAAAGGGCTACCTTTACGCCACCAAACCTAAAACAGACCACACAATGATAGTCAACCTAATCACCTTTGCCTCCATGCTGCACGACCGGACCACCGTGCGTGGATGTCACGAGGTCTTGCTGGCCGAACTGGAGAAATATTTCACCGTACGCTTTGTCGATTACAAGGATATGAACCGCCTGACCCCGGACGACTTCAGCCTGCTGTTCATCGCCACTGGGGGCGTGGAGCGGCTCATCATCCAGCACTTCGACCATCTGCCCCGCCCCACCATCCTCCTGGCCGACGGGATGCAGAACTCGCTGGCCTCGGCCCTCGAAGTATCCGCCTGGCTCCGCGGACGGGGTGTCAAGACGGAAATCCTGCATGGCGAACTGACGGAAATCATCAAACGCATCTTCGTGATGCACAGCAACTTCATGGCACAACGCCGGCTTTGGGGATCGCGCATCGGCGTGATGGGCACGCCCTCGTCATGGCTCATCGCCAGCAACGTGGACTACCTCCTGGGCAAGCAACGCTGGGGCATCGAATACACGGACATTCCCTTGGAGCGTATCTATGACTATTACCATCAAGTGACCGATGAAGAAGTGGGCGAGGCTTGTGCGGACTTGGCTTCCCGCGCCCTGGCTTGTCGCGAAGCCACGCCGGAGGATCTGCTGAAAGCCATGCGCCTCTATCGGGCCATCCAACGCATCGTGGACGAGGAACATCTGTCCGCCCTCACCCTGAGTTGCTTCCGCCTGATAGAGACCACCGGCACTACGGGTTGTCTCGCCTTGTCCCTGCTCAACGACGAGGGCATCATCGCGGGGTGCGAAGGCGACCTCCAGTCGGTCTTCACCATGCTGGCCGTGCGGGTGCTGACGAGACAACCCGCGTTCATGGCCAATCCGTCGATGATCAGTGCCCGGACCAACGAGGTGGTCTTCTCCCACTGCACCATCGGCCTGCGGCAGACCGAACGCTTCATCCTGCGCAGCCACTTCGAGACGCAACGGGGCATCGGCATCCAGGGCATCGCCCCCACGGGAGATGTCACCCTCGTGAAGTGCGGCGGCGAATGTCTGGACGAGTATTACCTCAGCACGGGCACGCTGACGGAGAACACCAACTACCTCAACCTGTGCCGCACCCAGGTACGTGTCCACCTGGATACCCCCGCCGACTACTTCCTGAAGAACCCGCTGGGCAATCACCACATCCTCGTGCACGGCAACTACCAGCGGATGATGGAAGAGTTTTTCCAGGTGAACGGGTGCAAGCGGATAGGGTAAACCCGATAACCTTGACACTCGTTTTGCGATAGCCCTATCGACAGCCGACGATAGTACTATCATCGGGCAACGAAAGTACTATCATCAGCTTGCGATAGCTCTTCCGTTTTCCCTACTACTTGGGTTGTCAAGTTGACAAGTTGACAAGTGGTTTATAGACCTAGGGAAAAATAAAAAAATAGACTGCAAAAAATAATTCGCAGTCTATTATACATATTTTCTATAATGTTAGGGAAGTACTTGTCAACTCGTCAACTTGTCAACCGGCTTATACAAAACTACTACTTACCCATTAGCGTCTAAAACACTTTCACTCGTCATGCAACGCCTCCGCCGGCAACATTTGCATCGCCTTGCGGGCGGGATACCAGATGCCAAGCACGATGACACCCGCCAGCAGGACCAATGCAGTCAGGAAGCATCCGATGAAGCGTCCCCACGAGGCATTCACCAAGGTGTGCACCGTCAGGTCGGCCATCTGCAGGTTCCAAACCACGACAAGGGCAGGCATGGCAGCAAGCAGAAGCACCATAAGGCCTTCCAGCAGGAAATGACGCATCACGGTGCGGCGGCTGCTCCCCATCGCCATACGCAGGGCTATCTCGCAACGCCGCTTACGGGTGCGGTACCAGAAGGTGGCCAGCACGCAGAGAAAGACGTTAAAACCGAAGAACGCCGCCACGGCATACGTCGTGTTCAGGTAGTTCACGGTGCCCTGCTCCACATCGTAGGCCGCCTTCATGTCCGCATACGGTCGGATGTGATCCAGGTAGAAGATGCCACGGTCGAACACAGACTGCATGTCGCGGCGGAAGCGTTCGGCAAAGCCTGCCACACGGTCGGGAGAAACCCGCACGGCAATGTGCTGCCAGAACAAAGCCTTGTCCACGGGCAGGTAGATGAACGGCTCGTAACGCTCGTAATCATTCAGCTTATGGCGGGGAAGCACGGCCATCACCCGGTAGTTGGTCACAGGATTGGGAGTGTTCAGCCAATAAGGATTGAAGCAAGTCTTGCCCACAGCATCGTTATATGCCGACGTATGGAACAAGGAATCCGCCAAGTCGGCACTCATCAGCACAGGCACGGGATGCTCGGCGGGCAGCCAGCGGCTTTCGTCCAACTGCCCGGCCAAAGGCTTCAGGCGGAACACCCGGAAGTAAGAGGCCGTGACATAGCGGATATAACAATGCACCACGTGGGTAGAATCGGTGTGCGGGGCATAACCTTCTATCATGCTTTCGTTCGAATAGGGCACACTGCCATAGTAGGCGCAGAGTTCCTCCACGCCGGGATAGTCCCTGACGAGGTTATATAGATAGGTGAAGTCCTCCCCTGCCCGCCGATTATCCGCATCTTCGACAACCTCCAGCGGCTTGGTGCCCACCATGAGGTCGAACACACCGTCGGTGTCATAGCCCTTGGGCTGCAAGGCCGCTCCTTCGTAGTTATACACCAAGTCTATGCCATACCACAGGATGACCGTCACCAAGGCCAGTTCCACCCAAAGCCAAGCGTTGGCACGACGCTGGTTCCACAGTTGATGATATATTTGTCTCCACATAATCGCTATTCTCCTCCTACCAATGTAAATGCGATGTTGCGCCGCACCGCTATCCAGGCGGGCAACAACGTAGACAATGCGTTAAACACCAAACAAGCCAACAATACCGCGCCGAACAGCACGGGACGGAACAGCAAGTCGCCTCCCAGCACGATACCCGATGCCTCCACGCCGCCCGTGCCGAAGAGCCACGTGCTGCCCGCCACCACCAGCAGGCACGACAGGCCATAGCCCAGCAAGCCGCCTGTCAGCGTCGTGCCCAGACTCTCCAAGAACAGCCGACCGATGATGTCGGCATCCGTCGCCCCGTAGGCCTTACGGATGGCTATCTCGCTCAGACGGCCCTGCATCTGGGCATGTACCAGGCCCGAGATGCCCACGGCAGGCACTACCAACAGGACAACCAGCAGGAGCACGTAGACCAGCCGGGCATCGATACTGCTCCCCCGGAAGAAGGTGTACTCCGTGTGGGTATGGATTTGCGGGTCGCTCAAGACGTATTCCCCGCCCGAAGACTGATTCAACCGGTCCATACGGCGGGAAATCTCGGCACGGATGTCATCGGCACGGGCATCTTTTTTCATGCGCATCACGGGATAATGGTAGCCTATCAGCCCTCCCGTCTCTTTTACTGCATACTGTTCACGCTCGTTCAGCAGTGTAAAGGGTTCCCACACCTCGGCATAGGCCGTCTGAAAGACAGAACTGACATCGCGTACAACGCCTGCCACCCGCACGGGCTGGAAATCCAACAGCATCTCCCCGCCCACGGCACGACCGGCCTCGCCGAAGAGTTGGCGGGCCAGGTGTTCGGTGATGACCACAAAACGCCGGGCCACCCCGTCCGCCTGACTACGGTAGCTGCGCCACTCGTCCTCCGACTCTTGGAAGGCGGCACGCCCCGCGTCATACTCGGCCTGTGTGAAAGGACGTCCCGCCACGAAGTCATAGCGGAAGAAGCTGAACCAATTGGCCGCCACGGGGCGAAGGAACACGGAACGACGGTCCGATGAAGCCGGGAGGGAGCAAAGAGCCTGCTGCAATCCGCCGTGCCACGTCAGGGTGTCCACACCCGGCAGGCCACCGTACAAGGCATCGAAAGCCACAGGCCCAAGCCCCCGGTAGCCCATCATGTTCGTACCGTCGGAGCGCATGCATTGCGTCCCGGTGTGGTACAGCATCCGGCTGCGCTCCGTCTCCGGGGCCACGTCGGCAGTACGGAGGTCATACACCATCACCACCACCATGACAAAAGCCAGGGTGACAGCCGTGCCGACCATGCAGGCCGCCGCATAGAAGCGATGCTGGATGATGAGATTAAACAATTGTTTCATAGGAGTAGATAATTAAATGATAATTTAGTTGACGAGTAGACAAGTTAACAAGGCTACGAGGACAGGGTTTATCATTTGTAAGTCTGTCTACTAACAGTCCTTGTTGCCTCGTTAACTCGTCCCCTTGTCAACTTTTACTCGTCATACAACGCCTCCGCCGGCTGTATCTTCATGGCCTGACGGGCGGGATACCAGATGCCCAGCGCCACCATCCCTGCCATCAACACCCATGTCAACCCTACTGCCCACAAAAAGCGGACGGCATTGAAAGGCATCCGTTCTACGTCTACCAACTCGGCCATGCCCACATTGAAGGCGATGAGAGCGGCGGGCACGGCAGCAAGAGTCAACAACAGAAGCCCTTCTTTAATGAGCCGACGGAACACCCCGCGACGGGTGCTGCCAAAGGCCATGCGCAGTGCTATCTCCGAGCGGCGATGCTGCGTTCGAAACCAGAAGGTGCCGATAACGCCCAGGAAGATATTCAGCAACAAGAAGCCGATGACGCAGAGTTGCGTGCGTGCCTCGTTCACGTCGTCCATTTCCATCGTGCGTTGCAGGGCGGTGAAGGGCTGCACGTCCAGCAGGAAGACGTTGCCCAGCGTGTAGAGGCGGTCGGCATCGTCCAGCAACGCCTCCACGAAGTCCGCCCCGGTGTCGGCCTCGGGCTTGAGGCGGAGGGAGACTTGCACATAGAGGGGATTGCCCAGGTTGATGATGTCCGGATCGCGAAACTCATACCCCACTATCGGCCCGCCCCACTGCTCGGTGGTGCTGAAGTGCGACCAGCGCATCGGCTCGCAGATGCCCGCTATCTTGAAGGAATAGGTGCCATCACTCTGGGTGTAGTCGCACTCGTATCCCAGCAAAGGCAAGGCATTGGCAAAGCCCAAGTCGGCATACCGCTCGGCGGAAACATAGTTGCGGGAGATGATGACATTACGGTCCGAGCGATGCACGGCCTCGGCCAAGGAATCGGGGCTGGTGGTAGCAACCTTCCGTCCATCCCCTGTCAACACGGCGACGGCAGGTATACGGAACATCCGGAAGAAGTCGGGCTGCCCCCAGCGCAACATCCCACGGGTCAGCACACTGTCGATGCGCAGGTTGAAGCTGTTGCTGCCATCATTATAAGGAATACTGTTCTGCGACACCGCCACATACTCCACGCCGGGACGATGGCGCAGCCGCTCCACAATCTCCAGGAGGTTCTTCATGTCCGCTTCGGCATCGTCACCGGGTCGGTAACCCTCGGCTTGCGGGGTCAGCCGGTTGAAGGTGAGGTCATAACAGTGCTCCGTGTCGAAGCCCATCGGTTGCAGCCAGGTGCGGACGGTGACATACGTCCAGTCCACCAGATACCACATCACGGCGAACACCACCATCAACTCCACACCCAGCCAGAGGTTGGCGCGGCGTTCGTTTCGTATTTGTCTCAATAAGTCGTTCATAGTCTATTACTCCTTTTGATTAATCGCCTCTACGATGTTCATCCGGGAAGCCCGCCAGGCAGGGATGCCCGAACTCAATACATTCATTACCAAGCAGAACAGGAAGGCCGCGAGGAATATCCACGGACTGAGCAACTGCCCGGCCGTCAGCGTTGTTTCGCCAGCCATGTAGGCATTGGCCGAAGTGCCGAACAAGAAGCCGTTGAGCAGGAACGTGGCCGCATAGCTCAGCCCAAGGCCAAGCAGCCCGGCGATAAGGGTGAGCAACAGATTCTCCACAAACACCTGCCTGAGCAGTTCCCCGCCCGTGGCACCAAACGCCTTGCGAACCCCAATCTCGGCCATACGACGCCGCATCCGCGAATGGGTCATGCCGCTCAGGTTGATGGCGGGGACAATGAGCAGGATGAGCAAGACGGCCATGTAGCGCAAGATGACCGACTGCATGTCCGGCACCTCGCTCCACGTACGGTAGAGGTGGGTGAAGTGCGTATCGGGCTGCCCCAGGTAGACCACTTCCATGTCGGGTTGGGCATCGTTGTACTTCTGTCGCAAGCGCTCGCACTCCTCGCGAATGGCGGGGAAGTCGGCGGTACTCCGTGCCAGGATGGCAGCGTGCATCGGACCCATCAGGTTGTAGCCCCAGGTGTTGGCCTCGGCAGTGCCGCAGGTGTAGGGAATCCACAGTTGGGCATAGCTGTCGGCGGCCAGCATGGAGACATCGGCCACAACGCCCGCCACTTGGTAATCCACGTGGTTCAGTAGCAGGTGCCGGCCCGTCACGCCTTCGGTCTGCCCGAAGAGCCGACGCGCCACATCCGCCGCAATGACCACGCGGGGCAGGGCGCTTTGAAAGTCGGCCTCCGTGAAGGGTTTCCCGTCCAGAAAGCGGAATTGGAAGACGTGCCAGAAGTCGGTGTCCACCTGCCGCATGTCTGCCGCCAGTTTCCGGCCGGCGGGCAGGGAGGCACGCACTTTCTCCACGTCGGCATAGAGGGTGACAGCCTCCGGTGTGGTGAGCGCCTTGAAGCACTCGCGCCCGGTCTGTACGGACATGCGGCTGTTCATGCCGCCATCGGTCGCCCCCTTGGGACGGGCCGTCATGTTGGGCACATAAAGGGTGCGGCTACGGTTCACCTCCGGGGCACAATCAGCCGTCCGCGCCCTGAGGGTGATGACCACCACCATAATCATGCAGATGGACAACGCGGTGCCCAGCAGCGACACCCACGTGATGACGGGGTTCTCGCGGAGGTGGTAGAAGGATTGTTGAAGATATTGTCGGAACACTTTCTTAATGATTAATGTTAAGTAACTTAGCGACTACATGAGGCAAAGGTGGCACCTTTGGTATGCATCAATGGCATTGATGGTAGTCATCAATGGTATTGATGGTGGTCATCATTGGCATTGATAATAGGAATCATTGGCATTGACTCCTCATCAAGATGAATACTACCCTTCGCTTCTTGAGGCCATAAACATTTATTTAATGATTAATGGTTAATGATTAATGGTTAATAGGCTGTGCACAGAGGACATTAACCATTAATCATTCATCAATTAACCATTATTCTCACTCATCATGCAACGCCTCGGCCGGCTGCACCTGCATCGCCCGTCGAGCCGGATACCAGATGCCGACGGCAATCATCAGACCGATGAGGACGAAAGTAGCACCCGCACAGAGCAGCAGGCGGTCCCACTCCAGCGTGGTGCCGTTGCGCCAGGCGTTCAGCTCCAGCTTGGCCAGGTTGTAGTCGATGACCAAGGCGGGGAGGGTGACTATCAGCAGCAAGAGGAAGCCCTCGCTGAGCAATCGGGCAAAGACCGCGCCGCGGCTCGCCCCGTGAATCTTGTGCAGGGCAATCTCACTGCGGCGTTGCTGCGTGCGGAACCAGAAGGTGCCCAGCAGGCCGAGAAAGATGTTGAGCAGCAGGAAGCCCATGCCCACCGTGTAGTTGCGCAGCTGGTTCATCCAGGCCTGCTGGTAGCTGCGGCGGATGTCGGCGAAGCTGCGCACGTCGGCGATGTAGATGTTGCCGATGCGGTACTGGCTCTCGCTGTCGGCCTTGAGGCGGGCGATGAAGTCGTGGTCCTGCCCTTCCTTGACGCGGATGCAAAGCTCGTTGTCGGGATTGATATATCCGGGAGAGAGTTGCTCCATGTTGAACACGAAGCTATAGCAGAACCGAGCCTGCTCGAAGTCGCTGTAGCGCACATCCTGCAAGGCGGCTCCCAGGCGGAAGTTGTAGGTGGTGTCACCAAAGAGGTGGAAGCCCTTCCCCACCAACGAAGTCAAGGGGATACCATACCTTCTATATATATTATTAGAGGCCAGGAACTCGCCCCGACGCAGCATCTCGGCCAGTTGTTCGGGCGTCTCGCCGTTCGCGCCACGGTAACGGAAGACGCGGACAAAGTCGGGCGTCACTATCCGGCGGATGGTCCAACCGGGGGAGCGCAGGGTGTCATACTCCACAGGGTCGGTGCTGTTGCTCCCGTTGTAGGGATGGGAGTTGTTCGAGAGGCTGACGGCCTCCACTTCGGGGCGGTGGCGCAGGCGGTCCACCAAGGTCAGGATGTCATCGTGCCAGTTGGTGCCCGCCTTGTAGTCCGGGCTCTTGTCCGTCAGCACGCCCATCTCGACGAGGTAGCAATGCTCGGTGTCGAAGCCGCGCGGTTCGTTGAACGTGGCCAGTCGGCAATAGAGCAGGTCGATGATGTACCACATCACCACGCTGACCACCAGCAGTTCGAGGGCCAGCCAGAGATTGCCGCGCCACTCGTTGCGTATCTGTGTGAATAGTTTCTTTTGCATAGATAATTCCTATTTAATGTAATCTCCCTCCTATCGACTCCACGATGTTCATCCGTGCGGCACGCCAGGCAGGGATGCCCGCACTGAGCAGGTTGAGCACGAAGCAGAACAGCAACGCCCACAGGAATGTGGAGGCATGTATCAGGATGGACGCGTCGACCACAGGCGGATTGAGAGTCATGCTGTACTCTTGGGAGAACAGGACTTCGTTGCCCACGTATGCGAACAGCACACTGAGCAGGAAGCCCAGCACGCCCGCCAGCAGGGTCACGATGAAGTTCTCCGCCAAAATCTGTCCTGCCACTTCGCCACGGGTACAGCCGAAGGCACGGCGCACGCCAATCTCCGCCACTCGCTGGCGCAGGCGGCTTTGCGTCATGCTGCTCAGGTTGATGGCGGGGACGATGAGCAGGATGAGGTACACCATGAAGCGGCTGCGACGCTCGGCCTTCAGGTCGGGTTCCCAGTTGGCGGCTACGGCGATGGCGTCCTTCTCCTGGTCGTAGGGGCGGTTGCGGCTGATGAACTTATAGCCGTTCTCGCCTATCACCCGGTTGTAAGCCTCCAGGCGACGGTCGCACTCCTCGCGGATGGCCGGGAAATCGGAGCGGCTCTTGGCCAGGATGGTGCAGGACATCAGCCCCATCAGGCCATTGTTCCACGTATTGTTCACCTGGTCGGTGGAGGAATAGGGTATCCATACCTGCGCATAGGCCGTCGTGGCGAGGGTCGACACGTCGCGTACCACGCCGCAGACACGGTAAGGGGCATGCGCCAACAGGAACTCACGTCCCGCCACGCGGGTAGAGCCGAAGAGCAGGCGGGCCACACTCTCGGTAATGACCGCCACAGGACTGCCGGCATCGAACGTGGCACGGTCGTAGGGCTTGCCGTCCACGAAAACAAAGTCGAACACCCGCCAGAAGTCGTCGTCCGTTTCCTTCACGTCCACCGCCGTAGCGGGCTGGTTGGGCACGTTGACAGGCGTGGAGGTGGTACCGATGGTGTAGAGGGTGACGGCTTCGGGCGTAGTCAGCGACTTGTACATTTCCTTCCCGCTACGCACACTCATGGGGCCGTTGCTGGTATTTCCTTCTCCCCAGTTCTCATTGCCGATGCTGCCGCACTTGACGTGCAGGAAGCGGTCGCGGTTGCTTTCGGGCGCAAAGGGCTCGACCTGTACCTGCTGCACCATCACCACCAGCATGATGAGGAAGATAGAAAGGGCCGTACCCGCCACCGTCACCCCGCTGATGAGCGGCTGTTGGCGGAGCTGCGCCCAGGCTTGTTGAAAATATTGCTTGATCATCTTTTTAATGAAGAATTATGAATGAAGAATGAAGAATTTAATGAATAAGAAAGGTGGCATAGGAAGAGCCAATTCTTCATTCCTCATTCTTAATTTTTAATCGTTTCGTATTCACACTGCCGATGCCGCTGCGCGATATGTCGGCCTCATCGGCACTTCCCTTCAGTTCCAGGCTGCCTATGCCGCCCATGCGTGCTTTCAGGTAGTCACAATCGACGTTCACCTCGGCATCGCCCACTCCGTTCAGGCTGACGGTGAAGCGGCGGCAGGTCAGGTCGGCCACCTCGGCAGAGCCTACACCATTGATGCGAAGCGTGAAGTCGTCCAGCTTCAAAGGCTCCTTACACTCCAGGCTGCCCACGCCGGTCAGCTCAACCTCCTCCAGCGTGGGAGCAGTAACATAGAGCTTCAGGCCGTCAATGTTCTTGACAGATCTCTTCTCCCCCTTCTTGAAAGCGATGATCAGGCAACCGCCTTTCACCTCGGTGGTGGTGAGCTTCACCCATTTCTCCTTGCCTTCCAGGCGGAGCGAATACCGGTCGCCCTGCGTGAAAATGACATTGGCCACCGACGTTATCCTGATGGAAGAGAAATCGTCCACCTTGCGCACCTCGCTCACCTTCTCGTCCTGCGCCCATGCGCCTACTGCCGCGGCAAATGCCAGCACCAGTGCAATCATGATTCCTATGATGTTTGTTTTCATATCCGTGTCTGTTTCTGTTCTACCAATCCTTCATCCCACCTGACGGCCGTCGAAGAAGCGCACCGTGCGGCTCGTCTGCTTGGCCTGGTCTTCGTTGTGCGTCACCATGACGATGGTACGCTTGTCTTCTTCGTTCAACTGATGCAACAAATCCATGACCTCGGCACCCATCTTTGAGTCCAAGTTACCTGTCGGCTCGTCGGCGAGGATGATTTCAGGATTACCGATGATGGCGCGGGCGATGGCTACGCGCTGACATTGACCGCCGGAAAGCTGCGTGGGCATGTGACGCATACGATGGCTGAGCCCTACCTTCCGCAGCACCTCTTCAGCCAGACGACGGCGTTCCTTGGCAGAGACCTTACGATAAAGCAACGGAAGCTCCACATTGTCTATCACGTTAAGCGAGTTGATCAGATGGAACGACTGGAAGACGAAGCCCAGGTTCTGGTTACGGAAAGCAGCCAGTTCCTTGTCCTTCATGCCCTCCACGCGGGTACCGGCTATTTCGATGGTGCCGCTGGTGGGTGTGTCGAGCAGCCCCATGATGTTGAGCAGCGTGGACTTGCCACAACCCGAAGGTCCCATGATGCTGAGGAATTCCCCCTGCTCTACAGTCAGGTTCACGTTCTCCAATGCCTGTGTCTCAATCTCGTCTGTACGGTAAATCTTGTTGATACCTGTTAATTTGATCATGTCCATAATTGTATGTTGTTTATAGTTATTGTATTCTCTGTGATGAACTTAATTCAAAAGTCGTGCCAAAATCACGCATCACTGATTATCTGTATTTTAGCAAAAAGAAGGGTGTCCGAAAATGAACACCCTGTCCGTTTTTAGCGTACGATTTCACTCGTCTCGCAACGCCTCGGTAGGCGGAATGCTGCTGATGCGGCGGGCCGGAATGTAAATGCCCACCCATACCACCACCAGCAGAATGAGATAGATGACGAGCGACACGATGGCGAAGTGCTGCCCGAAGTGGTCCACCCAGCAGGGCATGGTGCTCTTCATCCAGGCGCTGCCCCGATGCAGCCCCTCGCTGAGCCCGTATTGCAGGTAGAGGAAGCAGCCCGCCAGCGTGGCCACCGTCGTGAGCACCATGCCCTCGCCCAGCAGCTGGAGGCGGATGCGGCGCGGCGTGGCACCGTAGGACAGCATCACGCCCACTTCCTCGCGGCGCGTGCGCGTCTGCAGCCAGAAGGTACCGATGACACCCAGGCAGAGGTTGACGAGGAAGAACAGGGCGATGCTCAGGTTGCGGCGGTAGACCGACGTGGAAGTGAAGAACTCGCCCGAGGCAATGAGGTCGTCGTACGACTGGAGCTCGCGAGCATAGAGATTGCCCACCCGCATCTGGCGGAGCATCCACGGCTTGAACTCGTGCAGGAAGCGGTCCATGCTGACCCCGTCCTTCAGGCGGATGACGATGTGCATATCTTCCAGCGTCGAAAGGATGTCCGGATGCAGCTCGGGCACGAAGGCCACAGGGATGGGGCGCCAGTCGTTGGCATACTTGAAGGCCTCCACCACGCCCACCACCGGGTTGTAGAGCGTATCTCCCTGACGAGTCTCCCAGCAGCGTTGCCGGTTGTAGGCACGGGTGTGGAACAGCCTTTCCATCGCATCTTCGGTCACGACGATATCCGATTCCTGGTAGGCATAGTCCGATAGCTGCTGCGCCGTCGGGCTGCCCTGCCCAGGGCGGAAGCCATACGTCTCGAAGAAATGGGTGTGGGGCCAGAAGTAAACGTGCAGGACGTCGAGCTCCGTCGAGTCGCCCTCCGCCGTCAGGGTAGAACTGCTGTTTCCCATCGAGCCCGGATAGACAAAGGAGACGAGCGGCGTGGCCTGCTCCACATCGGGGTGCTGGCGGGCCCGCTCCACGAGGTTCAGACAGGCCTGCATCATCGAGGCAGAGTCGGCAGCCTGGTCGTCATAGCCCGACGCCTGCGGCTGGAGTGCGGCCACAGACACCATGCAGAGGCGGTCGGCATCGTAGCCAAGCGGAAGGTGACGGTCGTAGGTCACCACAATGACGGGGTCGAAGATGATCCACGAAAGGACAGCGACCAGTATCAGTTCGGCCAGCAGCCAGCCGTTGCGGCGGCGACGGGCCCATAGGGTTTTCAAGATAAGGGTAAACATAAAAATGAAGAATGAAGAATGAAAAATGAAGAATTTATACGAATGAGGAATTTATAGAAATGAGGAATGAAGAATTTATACGAATGAGGAATGTCAATGTCAGCATCCGCATGGCAATTCTTCATTCTTAATTCTTCATTCTTCATTAAATAATTATCTTTTTTCATACAGCGAATAAACAATCGGTTTGCGGAGCGACATCCACGCCGGCAGAAGGGCCGACAGCAGGTTCAGCGCCAGACAGAGCAGGAAGGCGATAACAAAGACGGCAGGCGCGAAAAGCATCTCGCCCGACACGTAGACGTTGGCATCCTGCGGAGCCTCCACCATCCAGTCGTTGAGCAGCGTGAAGATCCATTCGCGGCTCAGGTAAACGGTGGTCCAGGCCAGTATCAGGCCCAGCAAACCGCCCGCCAGCGTCAGGAAGAAGTTCTCCCACATCACCTGCGAGAGCAGCACCCTCCTGCCCGCACCGAACGACTTGCGCACGCCCATCTCGGCCAAACGGCTCTCCATGCGGCTGGCAATGAGGCCGCTCAGGTTGAGCGCGGGCACGAGCAGGAGCACCAGCACCACAACAACCAGATAGGCCACCGTCTTCCAGGGGTTGAAGCTGGCGTCCGACGGATAGCTCTGGAAGACGCTCAACCAGTGCGAAGTGGGCTGCTTCCATAGCTCCATCTGCCACTGCTCCTTGTTTTGCAGGTTCAGCCGCCTCGTCACGTCCGCAATTTCCGCCCTCAGGGCATCGGCCTGCGCCCCGTCCTTCACCAGGAACGTGACGGAAAAGCCGCCGCAATAGGGGAAGTAGGCGGCAAGCGCTTTTCTGTAGTTCGGAGCGGTCGAATAGGGCAGGTAGACCTGCGCATACGACTGCGAGGTGAGGTAACTGGCACCGCGCACCACGCCGCAGACCCGACAGTTCACATAGTCCAGCGAGAACGAACGCCCCACGACTCCCTCGACGGTGCCGAACAGGCGGCGGGCCAGGTCGTCGGAGATGACGGCCTCGCGGATGCCGCTCTCCAAGTCGGCTTCGGTAAACGGATGCCCCTCCAGAAAACGGAGCGGATAGATGCGGAAGAAGGCAGGGTCCACCAGCTTCACCGCCGGACGGAAATCACCGCTGCGGTCGGCGGGCTGGATATAGCCGCCCTCCTCCATGTCGTTTCCCAGCTGGGCCGACACCGCCACCACGTTCTTCAGCGGATACACCCAGTCCTGAAGAGCCTGATAGGACAAGCCGGCCTGCAGCGTCGATTTCTTCTCATCCGAATGGAAACTGGCGCTGGTCAGGTACAAGATGTTCGCCCGGTTCTCCTCGGGGTATACAGGTGCCAGCTTCACGTAGTAAACCAGCGCCATCACTACCGTCATGGCGATAGCCAGCCCCGTGCCGGCAATGTAGAGCGTACTGAACAGGCAGTTCTGCCTGAACAACGCAAGGGCTTGTTTGAAATAGGTCTTTAGCATAATCATCAAAAGCCTCATCCCCGGCCCCTCTCCCAAAAGGATGGGGGAAGGATAGGGCGGTCATTTTATTTGTTACATTCTATAATATATCCTTTATCGTGCGGGGCTGTCAGACGAAGTGTCGCCAGCCGACGCCCCTCAAAATCCATCATCCATTCGGTCCAGCCTCCGCATCCACCGCGGTTGTCGGGCAGAAACTCCCGAGTTTCGAGCCGTTTACCGCGGTTTTCGGGCGACTTTCCCGAGTTTTGCCCCGTTTACCACGGTTGACGGGCAGAAACTCCCGAGTTTCGTGCCATTTACCACGGTTTTCGGGCGACTTTCCCGAGTTTTGCCCCGTTTACTACGGTTGACGGGCAGAAACTCCCGAGTTTCATGCCTTTTACCGCGGTTTTCGGGCGACTTTCCCGAGTTTTGCCCTGTTTACCACGGTTGACGGGCAGAAACTCCCGAGTTTCAGCCCGTCCAACGTCTCGGAAGGGACAAAACTCCCGAGTTTCGGCCTGCCGCTTCCCCTTGCTTCGGGGCTGAGGCTTTATTCATCCCTCAACGCCTCTACCGGCAGCGTACGGGCCGCACGGCGCACAGGGACATACGTTCCGACCAGCGCTATCAGCATCAGAACAACGTAACTGAGTGCCAGTACCACGGTGAAGTGGAAGCCGAAACGGTTTTGCCCGTAGGCGGGATTGGGCACGAACTTGTCATTCATCTCTACCGTGTACAGGCCGTTGACATGGGCATGATAGAGCAGGAAGGGAATGACCAGCACGAAGGCCACCGTCAGCAACAGCCAGGCTTCGATGAGGAACTGCCGCACGATGCACCCCTGCGAAGCGCCCATGCTGCGCATCACCCCAATCTCGCCGCGACGGGCATTGCTGCGTATCCAGAAGGTACCCACCATGCCCAGGAAGATGCAGAGCAGGGCGAAACCCGTCAGGGCATATTGCAGGCGGAGCTTGTTGGTGACACCGCTCTTCATGGCATAGGCCTCGCTCAGCTCCGAAAACTCCTTCAGGCTGTCGAAGTAGAAGTTGCCTACGGAAAGCTGCGGCGCCACTTCCTGCTGGAAACGCTGCTTGAAGGCCGACACGTCCACACCCGGCTTCAGACGGATGACAAAATTGTACCACCACGGCATATACTGGCTTCCATACATTTCGCTGTACATGGTGACAATGAGTGGATAAGGCTGCTCGTAGTCGCGGTGCTTGAAGTCACGGAACACGCCCGCCACCTCCAACGGCTCATCGCTCTGGTACACCTTCTTCCCCACGGCATCAGACGTGCCGAAGAGTAGTAGGGCCAGCCGTTCGGAGATAAATGCCTTGTCCTCCACCTGTTCAGGCAGCCGGATGTCACCGCCCGTGCGGGCATCCTTCATGCCGTAGGTGCGGAGCAGGTTGCTGCCATCGAGGGCTACAAAGCGGTAGACCTGGGCATGCACATAGCCCTCCTCCCGGTGCAGGGAGGCGGTGTCGGCAAAGACCTGCGTACCGATCCACGAACTGCTGTTGGGGAAACTTTGATTGCCGGCAATGGCCCAGCTGTCCACTTCGGGCTGCTCGCGCACGATGCGGGCCAGGCGCGTGTAGGCCACCAGGTTCATCGAGTCGGAAGCCATGTCGGGGTCGAAGTGGCCGTTGGTCTCGTCGTACATGCCGATGTTCACCACGTAAAGCCTTTCGGGGTTATACCCTCGGTCGATGGCACGGTTGGCGGTCAATACATAGATAGGGTCGATAACAGTCCACAGGAAGAAACTGACGACCAGCAGTTCCAGGAATATCCAGACGTTCTGACGGCGCTGGTTCCACAGTTGGTGTAAGATGGTTTGAAGCATGGCGGGTTATCTTTTTGTATTCAGGGATTCCATAATGGGGTGGCGCATCGCCCACAGCGCGGGCACGAGGGCCGACACCACATTGAGCACGACGCATACGCCCAGCGCGCTGCCGAACACGGCGGGGTTGAACAGCATCTCCGGCGTGAACGACGTGGCAAGCGAAGTGTCATAAATGTTCTTGTCGAACAGCGTCAGTATCCAGTCGCTGGCCGTCAGCACAATCACGTAGGAGAACAGCAGTCCCGCCAGGCCGCCCAGCAGGGTGAGCAGCAGATTCTCGCAGAGCACCTGCTCCAGCAGGCGGCGGCGCGTGGCCCCGTAGGCCTTGCGGATGCCCAGTTCGGCCACGCGGCTGTCCATGCGCGAGGAAATCATGCCGCTCAGGTTCAGGGCGGGGATGAAAAGCAGGGCCAGCAGGATGTAGAGGAAGTCCTTGGCCAGTTCCATGGTATCGGGTGTTTTATCCACCTCCTGGCGAAACGTGCTGAGCCAGTAAGGATCGGGCTGCCCCATCAGGTCGTACTCATAGTCCTTGTCCTGCAGGGAGAAGCGCCGGAACACATCCTGCACCTCGCCGCGCACCGCCTCCAAGTTCTCCGCATCGTCCACCAGCAGGTAGGCATACACATTGCCCAGCAAGCCATGCCTGTCCAGTTCCTTGGAAATATACTGCGCATTGAACAACGGAACCCACAGGTCGCCCGCCGTCTCGGGCGTGGCATTGGATACGTCCTGCACCACGCCGCACACGCGGTAGTCGCGCCCGTTGAAGGAAAAGTGGCGGCCCTCCACACCCTCGGCCGTGGCAAACAGGCGCCGGGCCAGCGACTCACCGATGACGGCCACTCGCGCCCGGGCCTCCACATCTTCCTGCGTGAAAGGCCGGCCGTCGGTGAAGCGGAAGGAGAAAACCTCCCAGAAGGCACCGTTGGCAAAGCGGGGAACGGCCTTGAAGGGCTTCACGTCCGTGGCAGACACCCGATAGTCCGTCCAGAAATCAATCACACTGCCCGCCACCTGCTCCACATGGGGCAGCCCCGGCAGCATCTGGTCCACCACATAGTAGGCCACGCCGCCGTTGATGTTCCAGTTCTCGGGCTTGCCCTTGGGATAGCGCTTCACGGGCTTCACCACCAGCGTGCGGTCGCGGTTATACTCGGGATAGACGGGGCCGAACTTGACGTAGAAGATGATGAACAGCGTCATCACCAGCGCAATGGACAGGCCCGTGCCCACCACATAGATGCCTGTAAAGAGGCGGTTCTGCCGCATCAGGGTCCAGGCTTGTTTGAAATAATTCTTCAGCATAGCTATTTCTTGTTTGTTTCACCACAGAGGGCGCAGAGTTTTTATTGAGTTCACCACGGATTACACAGATTGACACAGATTGTGGATTATCTGTGATTCCTTGGTTCACTTCAAATTATACAGACTATACAAATACGTTGCACGAATCTGTGATAATCTGTGTAATCCGTGGTGCATCATGCACATATTTCCTCTGTGAAACTCAGTGTCCTCTGTGGTGCCCGTTTATTATTCCTTCAGTTTCAGCTTGTTCTTGTTCTTATACTGGCTCATGTCGCTCACCACCACCTGGTCGCCCGGCTTGAGGCCAGAAACTACTTCGACATATTCGAAGTTGGAGTCGCCCAGCTGCACCTTGCGCTTCACGAGCTGGCCCTCGCCGTCGCGCACAAAGAGGTCGTACTCGCCACGGCCCACATAGTACGAAGCGTTGGCCACACGCATCACGTCTTCCTTCACGGCGTTCATCACATAGACATCGGTCTTCAGGCCCGAACGCAGGCGGCGGTTGCTGTCGTCCTCCAGCTGGACGGTGAAGGAGATGACACCGTTCTTCGAAAGCGGAGTGACGCTGCTCACCTGCCCTTCCAGCTTCTCGCTGCCTATCTTCACGATGGCGCGCCCGCCGGCTGCCACGCGATCGCCGTAGGTATCGGCTATCTCGCCCTCCACCTTGAAGTGGCTCAGGTCGGAGATGACGGCAATCTGCGTACCCTCGCCTACCTGCGCGCCAATCTGATTGTTGATATAAGTAAGGATGGCCTTGCGGGGCGAGCGTACCTGCGCATCGTCCAACGTACGTTTGGTTTCGGCCAGGCTCTTGCGGAAAATCTCATACTCCAGCTGCTTCACCTTCAGGTCGGCGGCTTTCACCTTACGCTCGTTGGCCAGCTGCTGGCGCAACTGCTCCAGCTCCAGTTTGCCCGTCTTGAAGTTCAGTTCCGCCTGATGCACACGGTCGGTCGTTCCCGATCCCAAGCTGTCCAGATAACGTTCATTGCGCAGCTCCACCTCCATGCGGTTCAGCTTCATCTCAGACACCTTCACCTGCATCTCCAGGTCGCTCAGGTAAGTGCTGTTGTTCACCTCCAGCTGCTCCAGCTGGTAGCGCTTCATCTGCTCCTCGTCGAGCTGCTTCTTGTACTCGGTTTCGGCGCTCTGCAAGTCCAGTTTCAGGATGGGCGTGCCTACGTCCACACTGTCACCCCCCTTTTTGTACACCTCGAGGATGCGCGTATTGATGGGCGAATTGATAATTTCTTCGAAGGCAGGCACCACCTTGCCCGAGGCACTGACACTGACCTCGATGGTCCCCTGGTCTACGGTAGAAAACACCAGATCTTTCTCTTTCACGCCTGTCCGCATCAGCGAAATGAGCACACTGAGCACCACCACGCCTGCGACTCCTGCTACACCATAACGAATCAGTTTCTTGTTGCGCTCTCTACGGCGCTCTTCTTTGGGAATTTCTCTATCCATGGCAATAATTTTGAATTAGCTGTTTCAATCCATACACAGCCCACAACTATTATGCCAAAACCACAATTCACTGATTTTCAAAGATAAGTCATTATTCAGAGGTGTTCATTTTCGGACAGGTGTCCGATTTCGGGCGGACAGTTTCACTCGTTCACAGCTCCACAATGCGGACACACACCCTTGTGCATCAGCTTGCCGCCGCAACGGCCGCAACGGTAGCGGGGCGAATGAAGCGAATGCTTCAGTCTTCCGATGAAGATCCAGATAAAAGCCGCCAGAAAGACATAGCCCACGTAGATGTGCGTAGTCAGGATAAAGAAGAAATAACAGAAGATACACGACGAAGCCAGTCCCAGCAGGTAGAACACCGCTGCCGCGGGCGAAAGCTGGCGGAAAAGGTCGTCGAGCACGGCCAGCAGTACAACCAGAAACAGCCATAGCCCCACCAGAAACATCGAAAGCACGAAGGGCACCTTGAAAGGCGAAAGCGTGGGATTGTAATAGTAGTGTTCCCACGTGTCGGGTGCAAAGACCTGTATCGACTCGTAGACCGTCGCACAGAAAGCCATCAGCAAGCACAGCGCCAGGGGGTAAAGGCTGTCGATGTCGTTGAAGTAAACCAGCTGCAACTGCTTGCGTCGGAATACACGCACCAGCCAGACGGCCACAAAGATGGCAAAAACCACGATGAAGTACGAAGCATGCGTGTCGCTGAACACGTAGATGGCCTGCGAAATACTGTCCGTAGGCACGAAGGCGCGCTTCAGGTCGACTTCGCGCAGCCATCCCTGTACCTCCTGCGAGTGGGCCAGCTTCACCCAGACCGAGTCTATCGAGTCGGCCGGATGGACAGCAAACTCGGCTACTACTACGCGGTCGCCCCTATGCAGCTGGTAGTAAGCCCCTTTCACGGGCAGAAGCTCCAGCTGGACGGAGTCGGTCTTCACCTCCAGATTGGTGTCCCACGTGTAGTGTCGTTCGTACAGGTAGGTCAGCGAGTCGCGCATCTGCTGCGACAGGCTTTCGTCTTCCAGATTGGGGCGGGAGTAATGACAGGAAGAAAACAAGAATAAAATGAAGAATAAAAAATGAGGCATGAAGAATCCGATGCGCCAAGGGGCATGAACCGTCCCGCGCTTTCTTCCAAGGCCATCTATCTTTAATTCTTCCTTCTCCATGCTCCACTCACCATTTATTCATTAGCCAACACCTTCATCTGACAGTTCTTGCAATCGAACTCCAGCCGGAAGCGGCGTCCGTCCGAGCTTGCCAGGTAGTACGGTTCCCGATAGGGCGAACGTCCTTTCTGATGAACAGGACACCAGCCCATGCTGTAGCGCAGACAGTGACGGCAGAACATCAGCACCACCCCGTCCGCAGGTTGCTTTTCGTAGGCGGGCGCCACAGCTTTCACTCCATGATCCAGGTAGAAGCGTCGTGCCTCGTCGTTCATCACGTTACCCAGATAGGTCAGCGTCGTAGCAAGATAGGCATGATGCGTCGGCCTCCAGACGGCCAGTTCGCGACGGTAATTGATGCGGCGTGCAGCCGTCAGCCGTTCCACCACCTGCCTGCGCCAGTCGGCCACGACTGACGAGGGTACAAACCACTCTTCCGTCAGGGCGATTTCGGCCGGTTCCGTCAGTTCATAAGGCGTACCGCCCAGCTTGGCCAGCTGCGTACGCAGGTTCTCTACCTGCGGCGTGCGTGCCCGCTCCTTGGCATAGACGAAAGCCAGCGTCACGCGGTTGTCGTCCTCGTCGTCTGCCGTCAGCGAGAAGCCAAAGGCATTCTCCTCCAGCCTGAGGCGCACCCCTATCTTCCGCTCGGCCGACTTGCGTGCCAGGGCCCGTTCAAATTCCTGATCCAGGTTGCGGAAGAGCGGCGTACGCGGCCGTATGCGCGCCACGTTGCCTGCCGGAAAAAGCTTGTTGCCCTCTACGCGGTTGATGCGGAAGCCCTGCAAGCGCCCCTGTTCGTCGAGGTAGCACACACCGTCGCCGTTGTGGAAAGGCTTCACGCCCGCCACGCTCACCCATCCGCCACGCTGTTCCTTCAGCGTACCCAT
>DXBX01000080.1 GCA_019116285.1 Candidatus Bacteroides merdigallinarum | reverse complement strand
TTGAAGAGGCTGTCCAGCGAGAAGGAGCGCGTCTCTCCGCCTCGGATAGGCATCGCCAATGTTTCGGTGAGGAAGGTCTTGTTGCTCAGGACGGGCAGGACGTGTTGCTCGCCGTCGCTGAAGTCACCACCGTCAGCCACGATGCGCACGCCCAGCAAATCATAGTGGTCGGTCACGTCGAAAGCGAACTCCACGGCAGCGGTGCGACCTGCTTCGGCGGAGAAGCGTTCTTTCTTCTTCTGGATAACCTTATCCGTCAGCGGGTCGAAGAGCGTCAGCGTGGCGGTGCCTTTCACCTTGGCTTGCGTCAGGTTGTTGATGGTGGCGGCGATGCGCGTCTCGTCTCCCACCCGCACGAAGCGTGGCAGGTTAGGCGTCAGCATAAACTCCTTGCTGGTGGTAGCGGTGGCTTCCAGGAATCCAATCAGCATATCCTTGGTGTGGGAGTAGCCGCGGAAGTTCCAGCGGGTGAGGCTCTCCGGCGCGGTGAAGGAGAAGACCAGTTCGCCCGCTTCGTTGGTGCGCAGTTGCGGATAGAAGAAGGCGGTCTCGGCGAAGTTCGTGCGCAGGCCTTCCATCGGCTGGAGGGTTTCGGCGGGAGCTTCGGGAGCTGCACCGGCTTCGCTCTTCACTTCCGCTTCTTCAAGCTTGGCCAGCGGAGTGACTTCCATCATCGCCTCATCCCGCGCCACGGCTCCCGTTACGGAGGCTTGCTTGGTGCTGGCAAAGAGACGGTTGCTGCCGCCTGCCACATCGGCGATGCTTATCACCACACTCTCATTCATCACCCGCGGATAGCAGGTGTAGAAATGGTCGTACATCCACTGCGTCACCTGCCAATACTTCGTCTGGAAGTAAGGCGAGGAGACAGACATGCCTCCTTCGGCAGCCCGCCAATGGTAGTAAGGAATATAGCGGCTGAAGTAAACGGCCAACGCCTGATGACGGCTGAAGAGCTGGTCGAGCGAAGCATCGTACATCGTAGCCAACACCTCGGCAGCAGCGGGCAATCCTTGCGGAGTCTTCACCACCAGCTTCCATTCTTCTTGCTGGCCGGGACGCAGATGGTCGCGGAAGACTTCCCACTTCATATCGAGCGTGCGGGAAGGTTCGCGCTTCGTCAAAGCCACAGTCTGGTTATAGTACTGCCCGTTCTTCACCACGTTGAAGGAAACGGTGATGCCCTTGCCGTAGGCCTCCTTGTAGGGATACTCCAGGCGAAGGAGCGAATCCGTCAGTTGCAAGACGCTATGTTCGATGCGACCTTCCTCCTTATTTATATCTATCCAGACGTAAGCATCGCGGAAAGATGTACCGTAGTAGAGCACGGCGGGATGCGCAGCATCGAACTCGACGTTCTCCACGTGGATGAACTGCTCGCGGAAGGCAGGCAGACGGCTATCGTGCTTGGAGAAGAGCAGGAGGTCGGTTTCCGACTTATCGTCTTTCCCCGCCACGGAGAGTTGGAGGCGGTATTGTCCCGAAGGCAGTTGCTTCCACGCCCCCAACGTCAGCTGTTCGCCGGAGGTGAAGGAGCCTTGCAGGGCCGGTTGCTTCTCCGGCTTGTTCCCTTGAAGCGCATAGAGGCGGTACGTGCCCTGCATCTCCAGCAATTGGCCGTCGGCATTGGTGATGCGGAAGGTGGTAGCCAGCGAATCTTCCTTGCACAGCTGGGTGGACAAATCTTGGGAGAAATAATACGCCCGCTTAGAGGCGGAGAAGGTGCGTGTCTCGCTCTGCGTCTCGCCGTTGTCGCTGGTCACCGTTGCGGTGAGCGTGAAGTAGGCCATCGGACTGAAGTTATTCTCTTTATTCTCCGGCAGCAGTGCCACGGGGATGGAGAAGCATCCTTCGGCATCCAACTGCACGGTGTCGGCCACGAGCGGACAGGTCTCCCCACGCCAGATGCCATAGCCGCGCATCAAGGTGTAAGCCAAGGGTAGCTCTTGCAAGGCTGCGCCGTTGTAAGCTTTCACCTGCCCGGTCACGGTCACGGTATCACCCAAGGCGTAGGCGGTCTTGACGGGATTGAACGTCAGCTCAAACGTCGGGCGTTTGTATTCTTCCACGCGAATCGAAGTCGTTGTAAGGTTGCCCGCCTTGATGACAAAATCGCCGTTCAGGCAACTGGTAGGCAGGATAAATTCGGCAGCAAAAGAGCCGAAATCGTTGGTGCGCACTTCTTGCTTGGAGAGTTCCTTGCGGTTGACATCCAGCAGGGAGAGCGTATAGGTCTTGCTTTCCAGCACACGGGCGGATTCGTCATCTTGCTCGTAGGCAATGCCTTTGACGTAGACCGTCTGTCCGGGACGATAGAGGGAGCGGTCGGTCAGCAACGTCAGGTTCTCTTGCGAGGCGGTATTACGCCGGCCATAATCCGCATAAGCGATGCTCTGCGCGCCCAGATAGGCATCCTCACCTTTGGCAACGGTGTAGGTACGGATTTTCTTGTCCCAAGCCAACGTGGCACGTCCGTCTGCATCGGTAGTCACCTGGGAGACCAACTTGCCGTCCTTCGGCGAACCGTAGCTATCATAGAAGCTGAAAGTCACGCCCGGCACGGGATGTCCTGTCTTAGAGTCGAGCGAGAGCACTTCCAGCTGTTTGCCCGGCAATGACAGGGTCAGCGGCATCAGGCGGGAGACGGCCACCTCGTGGCGGTAGGATCCCTCCACCGGCTTGCCATCGGGCACCACCTCCACTACATAGACACCCAAGTCTTGGGGCATCGGAAGGCTGAAGAGGGTATCGGCACGTGTATAAGCCCAATCCTCCGGGGCAATGCCGGGCAGCGGGTTCGGCTGCAAGTCGAAGTGCTGCGAAGCCACCCGGCGGGCGCGCTGGCGGAGATAGTTACGGCTGAAGATGCCGTTGTCCGGACGGTCGTAATAGTTCTTCAAGTCCGTCCGGTAAAGGTTCAGCGTGAAGCCGTCTAAGTTTCGGTAAGACACGTTCAAGGCAAGAGAATCACCGGGATAGCTCACGGAACGGGTGCGGACGGTCAGCTCCGAGCGCAGGATTTGCTCCCTGCGGTTGCGCACTTCGTTGATGCGCTCATACTTAGGATAGCGTCGGATGGCCTCCTCGCAAACGGCCAGTGCACGGGCAAGCTGCTTCCGGTGGCTGCATCTATACAGGTATTCCGCCTTGGCCAGGTAGACCTCCGCACAGACGGGACGGTCGCCATGGCGGGCTATCAGCACGTCCAGAGCGGCGAGATAGGACGTGTCCACCCGGTCATCGGACGGGATGCACGGATGCCGGAATTTCAGTTCATCCAGCGTGGCCAGCACCAAGCCGTCTTCCCGATCCGGACGCTGCTTGTAAGCCTCCACCAAAGCTTTATGAATGCCCCCTATCCGCTGCTGCACCAGCGAATCGGCCCCGAAGCGTTGCATTGTCTCATAGGATTCAATGGCGCGGCGTGCCAGCAGATGGTAAAGGTCGTGCCCATAGAAGCGGCTGCCTGTCTCCAACTCCACAAAAGGCACATACTTCTCGCCCGACGTATCCAGCAGAAGGGCCGAATCGCGCAGGGCCTCCGTGCAGCAGGCATCCACGCGGCGGATGAACTGGGCGGACGTCCACAGGCGGAAGTCCGGGGAGAGGTCATCGCCTTCCACCTCGGTACGGCTGCGCAGGGTGCTGTAATGACGGCTGGCATAACCGGCATATTCCTCGGCCAACAGGGAGTGGAGGATGGCCCGGTTGACGGCATCGGATTCCGTCTGAGCCCATTGCTCCAACCGGGGCAAACGAGTGTAGAGACTGTCCGGCGTCAGTGCTTCCTGATAGGCCGAGCGACACACGTAGGCCTTCAGCATCTGCGGGGCGTTATGCTCCTCCAAGCCCTTCCGGTAAATCTGGTCCGTCAGTTGGATGACGGTCTGCGGCAGGCTATTTTTCTCCGCCTGCGCCACCTGCTTCCACAACTGGTTGTAACTCTGGGCGTGCAGGGACATAAACGCCCCGACCACCGACAGCAGCACGAGGCTGCACAAACTTCTGATTGCTTTCATAAAGCCTCCTCTTTTAAATTGCTTATTCAATTTCGCATAAAAGGTCTGTCCGACAAGGTATATCGCCGGGCACGAGCGTCAATACCGACGAACACGAGCAACGGTACCGACGAACACGAGCGGGGATACCGATGCACAAACCCGGCAACAGGCCTGCTGAATCTCTCCCGGATTATCCGTGTTGCACCCATATGCAAGAACAAAGTAACAAAATAAAAGCCTAACAAATGTTCTTCCCGGCTTAAAAATTCTTGATGCAGCCAAGAGCCTATAAAAAAGGCACCCCGGAATGTCCGGGATGCCCTTTCATCTGCTTTACTTAGTAAAATATGTGCTTTATCTTATTTGTTAGCATGAGTAGCTGTAATACTTCATGGATTCCATCCAATTCTTTCCCATTGCGTTAAAAAAGCGTTTCAGCGGGTTGTTGTTCATTTTCTTTTTCATAATCATACCATTTAGATTCTACTTATTATTGTTATCCTGAATATCTCTGCCGACTCAGCGGCACTTATTTATATCTTTTCACCGAAGCAAGCCCCAAGCTTTCTCTTCATTCTCTCCGATATTTACCAAGGCTTCCTCCAGCAATCTCATGAATTTACGCTTCATTGTTTTCATTGTTGTTATCCTCCTTTTTAAAACCTTTCATCTTTGTTCGTTTCATCTTTACGGGTGCAAATGTAGGGCCTTTCCGGAAGAAAGCAAGAGGGAAAACGATAAAAAACATGTTTTATAACATATTTCTTGACCTGCATCAAAAATACCCCCGCATCCCCCACACTTTTGTCAGACAAGTATGAGAAAGCCTGTCAGAATGACAAGACAAACAGGCAGAAAATGGCAGAAAAAAGGCAGGGAACTGTCAGCTCCCTGCCTTTCCGGTACCTCATAGAAAAGGACCGTATGAATGAAATCCGTGATAAGTCTTTATTTCTCAGGCGTCTGCTCCAGCGTAGCCACCAGGAATGCATAGAACTTGGCTACCGAAGGAATGTAAGCCCGCTCGTCAGGCGAATGAGGCGAGCGCAACGTCGGACCGAACGACACCATGTCGAGTCCCGGATAGATGGCACCGATAATGCCGCACTCCAAACCGGCGTGGATAACCTTCACAGCCGGTTCTGTCCCGAACTGTTGCTTGTAGGAGGCCGTCATGGCATGCAGGATGGGCGAATCCACATCGGGTTGCCAACCGGAGTAGCTGCCGCTGAAGTCCACTTTCATGCCCGCCATAGAGAAACAAGCTCCGAGGCTGTCGGCCAGGAAATCTTTCATGGAATCCGATGAACTGCGCGCCAGGATACGGAAATCGGCTTTACCGCCTCCGATGGTAACAATGGCCAGGTTGGAAGAAGTCTCTACCGTGTCGGGGACGGTGGGAATCATGCGCATCACGCCATTCTGGCAAGCCATCAAGGCGTCAATCAGGTTGTCTTGAATCTCTTCGGGCACCACGGTGGCGGGCACGGGGACTTCTTCCATGAAGAGTTGCAGGTCTTTCTCGATGGGGGTGTACTCGTCCTCCAGGGTCTCCGCATATTCGGTAATGTAGTAGTTCAAGTCCTCCAGGTCGCCCGGATTAAAGAGCAGCACGGCATGTGCCTCGCGGGGAATGGCATTACGCATATTGCCTCCCTCAAAACTAGCCAGGCAGCAGTCAAACTCTACCAGCAGGTCATGCGTTACGCGAGCCAGCAGTTTATTGGCATTGGCGCGTCCCTCATTGATTTCCAAACCGGAATGGCCACCGCGCAAGCCTTTCAGCGTAATCTTGCGGGCCACCATATCGGGCAACGGCTTTTCTTCCTGATATTCCATCGTGGCAGTGATATCTATGCCACCTGCACAACCGATATACAATTCACCTTCTTCCTCCGAGTCGAGGTTCAGCAGGATCTCTCCCTTTAGGATGCCGGGCTTCAGGCCAAATGCGCCATACATGCCGGTCTCCTCGTCCTTGGTAATCAAGGCTTCCAGCGGACCGTGCTTCAGGTCCTTGGCTTCCAGTACTGCCATGATGGCAGCCACGCCCATGCCGTTATCGGCACCCAACGTTGTTCCCTTGGCTTTTACCCAGTCGCCGTCAATGTAGGTTTCGATGGGATCCTTGGTGAAGTCATGCACGGTGTCATTGTTCTTCTGCGGCACCATGTCCATGTGGGCCTGCAGGATGACGCCCTTGCGGTTCTCCATACCCGGCGTGGCCGGCTTGCGGATGATGACGTTGCCCGCCTCGTCCACGAAAGATTCCAGGCCCAAGTCCTTGCCGAAATTGACCAGGAACTCCGTCACCTGCTCGACATGACCTGACGGACGCGGAATGCGGGTCAGGGAATAGAAATGCTTCCACACGTTCTGTGGAGCCAGTTGTAAGATTGTACTCATAACGTTAGTGTAGTGTAATAAATGAAAGTTTGTTTTCGCAAATATACTCGTTTCTTTGCTTTCTTCCCAACAATGCCCCGTTTTTTCTCATCCGGAAGGCGTTTTATGCCCTGAAACCGATGCGCGGACGAGCATTCTTGGTGGTAGCAGCAAGAGATGCCTGCCGCCGGATAGCTTCTTCCACGTCTGCCCGCTCGATGGTCTGATACACTTCCACGTCCTCCGTCCCCTCTCCTGTCATCACCCGCCGTGCCATGGCCGGCAAGACTCCCGACAGGATGAATTGGTTCATCCAACGGGCATTGGCAAAGTAACGGTCCTTGTGCGAAAGGGTATCCTCAATGGTGTCGCGCAACAACGCCTCGGCCTCGGGTGTCAGACGATAATCATCCCGCTCCAAAAGGCGGAGGGCGATCTGCATCAACTCATCGGCATTGTAGTCGGCAAAGCGATAGTGATAAGGGAAACGACTCCGTAGCCCCGGATTGCTCTGCAGCAGACGCTCCATCTCCTCCTCGTAGCCAGCCAGGACAATCAGCATGTCCGGACGAGGCTCCGTCAGCACGGATAGCAGTCCTTCCACCACCCGATGCCCATAATCGCGCCGGTCGTCGGTATCGGTACACAGGCTATAGGCTTCGTCAATAAAGAGCACATTGCCGCGGGCGCGTTGAAGAAGTGCATTCAGCTTCTCCTCCGTCTGTCCGATATACTCTCCGACCAGCTCTCTACGCTCCGTCGCGATGACCTCTCCCTTGGAGAGCAATCCCAAGGCGTGATAAATCTTGCCCAACAGGCGGGCCACCGTAGTCTTGCCCGTACCGGGATTGCCGGTGAAGATGATATGACGCGCTTCCTCCTCCCCGACGGACAGCCCCAGCCGACGGCGCTGTTCGTTGAACCGCATCCGGTAGAAATCCGTGGTCAGAGCTTCTTTCAAGGATTGCAGTCCTACCATTTCCTCCAACTCTTTCATACTCTCGGCAAAGACGCGTGCATCCGCTTCTGCCGGCTCCACAAGAACGGCGGTTGCCGACGCCTGCAACCATTCTTCCAGCGAGATATCCTCCGCTTTCACGCGGATCATATCAATTCGCGAAGGCTTGTGCGCCGATACATACCCCTTTCGTATGCGCCGCTTCATCCGCCCGACAATGCCTTTCATCACGAAGCGAAAGACTTCCTCGCGAGGCCAGAGGCTGACCGCCCCGTAATAGGCTTCCACCTGACGGACCAATTTATTCTCTGCCTCGGCATCGAGCCGGAAAGCCGTCTTGCCCAACTCCTGCTGAAACCAATGAACCACCTCGGCCAGTGAAGGGCGCTCTACCGGGAGGCGCAGTTCCGGCCGGATGGCCTGCTCCAAGACCGGCGAACAGGTAAATAGCTGCCGGAGTTCCTCCTCGGTGCCGCACAGAATCAACGCCCAAAAGGAAAAAGAATCGGCCACGACTTCCTCCAAGGCTGCAAGATATTCCCGACCCTTGCCCGAGCAAAGCACACCTATATTATATAAGATAAGGGTTTGCCCGGCACGTTCGTCCAGCAACTCATCGGGAGCGTCACTCTCCAGCCACTCGGCACAATCCTGCATCTTGGAGTCGCTGGTACCGAATTTCAGCAACTTGGGCAGGCAATACGCCAACCGTTTGGCATGAAAAGGTGCCTCGGATGTAACGGCCATATAGATATTCTCCTGCAACTCTGCCAGGCGTTGTTCCTGACAATACACGTTGTAGTCGCCAACGGACATCAGCTCCGCCAGCCGGGGTCTCAGCCGGGCCATTCCGGTAAATTCGCGCACCCGCTGCATGACCCCATTTTCCGCCAAATCCTTGACCAAGCGATACTCCACCTCCGCCTCGGAAAGCAGCCGGCAATGTGCCTTGGTGACCGGCTCTCCGCAGTACTTAAAGGTGACGGCGGCAAAAGGCTCACGATTGTGCTGCAAGATGACGGTATAACTACCCGCCATCCAGATCAAGTCCGAGCGAAAACGGAAGTGTATCGTCCGCTCCCCCTGCCTGCGGGCAGTGAGCAAACGCTCGGCCTGCGCCTGCAACTTCCAATCCTCGGTATAACACATAGCGGAAATTTCGCAATCTGTCGGCAACGAAGAGCTGAACCGGACAGCCAGACAAAGCATCCCCGAAGAGCAAGGACCGGCCTCCAATTCTTCCTCCGGACGACTCACCTCTGCGGAAGCCACCACAGGATGGCTCAACGAGCTGCCGGCCTCCATCACCACAAAGGGCAAACACGCATAACGCCCCATCATCTGAAGGACAGCCTGTTCTCCGTCATCTGCCAATCCGTCCATCAGCAGGAAATAACGGCCGGGAGTAAGATTCTCCTCCAACGGCGGAAAATCATTCTGCGAACAAAAGCCTGTGATTTGTCCTTCCTCATGCTCTGACAAAGGACGGGGATTTCCTTCACGAAAGATATAGAAAGCCACCGGGCAACATACATCCTCGCTTCCGCAATCCGTCACCTCCATATGGACCGTAAAGTGTCCTCTCGCACCTCCTGCCTTATCTACGAAGAAACGGGCCGCCTCTCCCTTCTCCGGCGAGAAGGACTGTTGTCCCCACAGAAGGCTTAAACCGGAAAACCGGACCTGTTGCGTACCCTGCTCATGGAAGGGCACCTTGTACGTACATCCCTTGTAAGAGAAATCTTCCCCCACAAAGTCTGCCAACAATGATTCAAAATCCTCGGATTTCTTGTTTTGAGTAGTTGTAGTATAGTTTTTTCTCATAGCTTCATACGTTTTAAAGTGAATAAAAAATGCACCCTGAGTGAGAGTGCAACCTAAACCGATGCAAAAATGCACCGCGGCAGAAAAAGATGCCGAGCTTTTCCGGCCCCTTCATTCAAGGCTATACATAGTAAGCCCTTGAATCGCCGGAGGGTGTCCAATATTCCAAAGAACACAACTTGCAACAGAAACTTTACGCTACGCAGAGGTGCTACCTCCCCGTACCGGATGTCACAAGCAGTTTCTTTGAAATTTGAACGAAGCTATGATTCATATGCTAATGTATAAAGGTGCCGCCTTTCGTGGAGGCGACACCGCAAAAATAAACAACTTTATTGAAACAGACAAGCATCGCAGGCATTATTTGCCTTTTCGCTTGCCCGCATGTCTCAGCAGCTCACGGTGAAAACGCATCTCGGCCCGCTGGATCAAGTAGATTTTCTTATTGGACAATATCTTCTTGAATTTCCCGTAGTAGGTCTTCTCCAAACGATCGGCAGCTATGCGCGCGTCATAGACGCTTTCCAGGATTTCCCCGTACCGGCTTTCTGACACGTTTTCCTTTTTCCCCTCACGCAACAGCTGCCAGGCTTCCTCATGCAACTGTTGTTTACGGTCCTGCAATTCGAAATAGATCGGGAAAAAGGCTTCGGCCTCGTCCGCCGTCAGCCCGGCTTTTTCGGTTATATAAGCCTGCTGGCGGGCGCGGAATTCATCCTTAGACAAACGCTGGTCACATCCGCCCGTAGCCCATATCCACGGTGTCCACATCAAGACCATCAGTCCTATCAATACTCTTCTCATCATCTTTTACAATTAATTTTTCATTCTTCCTCCGTCAGATAGACATACAAAGAATAATCGTCCAACATCGAGCTTTCCATCGCCATATTGATGTATTCCATCTCCGCCTCCAGTTCTTCGTCCGGTTCGGGAGTACCCGCCGGCGTATAATGCGAGGCGGCAACCCGGATCAGCAACATGGCGCCGACAAACATCGCAGCCATATAAAGCAACGGCCGTACTTTCTCCCACGGCGTCGCCTCACGGCTTCTCTCTACTTTCTCTTTCTCCGGAAGCCGCTCCATCAAGTTTGAAGCGAAATTCTCAAAGTAACCGTCCGGAACCCGGAAAGGATTTTCCGTCCCAACTTTTTTCTTCAAATCATCTTCCGTCATAGGCATTCCTCCTTTCTCTGTTGTTATTAGACAACGATCCGCGTCAAAGGTTTAAAGGGCATCCGCCAAAAATTTCTCGATTTTCTTCACGGCATGGTGATAAGAGGCTTTCAAGGCTCCCACCGAAGTTCCGAAGATTTCAGACATCTCCTCGTACTTCATTTCCTGATAATATTTCAGGTTGAACACCATCCGCTGTTTCTCCGGGAGCGTCAGCAAGGCCTTCTGCAAAAGTAATTGCACCTTATCGCCCGAAAAATAGGCATCGCTTTCCAACTTCTGGAGAGCAACAGCCTCCGGATCATCCAACGAGACCGTAGCAGCGGCCTGTTGTTTACTCAGGAAGGTCAGACATTCATTCAAGGCAATACGATACAGCCAAGTGGAGAGTTTTGCCTCCGCCCGGAAATAGTCTATGCTGGTCCATGCCTTGATGAAGGTATTCTGAAGCAAGTCATTGGCATCATCGTGGGAAAGCACCATCCGCCGGATTTGCCAGTATAATTGTTCGCTATACTGCGCCACAATCCTCTCAAATCCCTTCCGCTGCGTACTTTCATCCTGCAAAAGCGCCAATACCTCCTGCTCGTCGTAAGAAGAATTCATATCTGTATCTTGATTCACTTGCTTTCCGGGCAAAGGTAAAGCATTCCGCCCGATAAATCAAACTTCAAGGAAAGAAATCATCAGAAAGAGGTCAAACAGACACGCAAAGCATCTCTTGGGCCAGCAGAGTCTCCGGAAAAATCTCGGCAGCCTCTCGCAGCAACACGCTCTCGTCTTCATAACGGGCCGAAAAATGGCCGATCAGCAACCGCCTTACACCGGCCGCACGAGCCAACTCTGCAGCTTGGGCAGCCGTGGTATGGCAGGTCTCCTTGGCCCGCGCCTCATTGTCCTTCGCAAAAGTCGCTTCATGAAACAGCAAGTCTACTCCGCTCACCTGTTCAACCAGGGTTGGAAGGTACACTGTATCCGAGCAATAGGCAAAGCGCCGCGGGGGCTCTGCCGGACGGGTCAACACATGATTGGGAACGACCTGGCCTTCCGAAGTCACGAAATCCGCCCCGTTCTTGATGCGGTTCATCTCATACAAAGGTACGCCGTAGAAGTCCACCATCTCGCGGATGATATGATTCGGCCTCGGCTTCTCGGCGAACAAGAAACCCGCGCAAGGGATGCGATGCTGCAAGGGTATAGTGGTCACCGTCAGCGACCGGTCTTCGTAAATCAAGGCAGGTTCCTCCACCTCAAACTCATGGAACAGGACCTTATACGTCATCTGCTTATTGAAGAAAGCCAACGTGGGGAGCAATAGTTTCTCCAATCCCCGGGGAGAATAGATATGCAGGTCGGCTGTGCGCCCCAGCAGGTTGAGGGTGGAAATCAATCCCCACAAGCCGAAGCAATGGTCGCCATGCAGGTGGGAAATAAAGATATGGTTCAACCGCGAAAACTTCAGGCGGGCTTTACGAAACTGGAGCTGTGCCCCCTCGCCACAATCTATCATGAACAGCTTGTCCCGCACATTGAGCACCTGCGAGGTCGAGAAGTGCCGCGTGGTAGGCAATGCTGAACCGCATCCGAGGATATGTAATTCAAATTTTTCCATAGCGACAACAAAGGAACACATTTTGCGGAAATTATCCAAATCGGGAAGCCGCCTTTTCAAACAGAAAAGGCACCCATGTCGCCACAGGTGCCTTTCCTTATTATAAAGAAATACGATTATTTCTTCTTCTCAGCTTCCATCTGCTCCTTCAGGGCAGCCAAGGCGCTGATGTCACCCAGCGTCGTGGAAGCAGCCTGGTTCTGGATTACCGGAATTTCTTCCTTATCCTTCTTGTTGTTGGCCTTCTTGGCAGCCTTCTTCTCGGCTCTTTCCTCAGCCTTAGCCACATCCTCGAACACACGGCTGTGCGACAGGATGATGCGCTTGGCATCCTTGTTGAACTCAAGAACCTTGAAGGGCAGCTTCTCCTCCAGCTGAGCCTGCGTGCCATCCTCCTTGACGAGGTGCTTCGGCGTTGCGAAACCTTCCACGCCATAAGGCAGAGCTACTACGGCACCCTTGTCCAGCATTTCGATGATCGTGCCTTCGTGTACGGAACCTACCGTGAATACAGTCTCGAATACATCCCAAGGATTCTCCTCGAGCTGCTTGTGACCCAAACTCAGACGACGGTTGTCCTTGTCGATTTCCAATACAATTACGTCGATATCGGCACCGATCTGCGTGAATTCAGAAGGATGTTTCACCTTCTTCGTCCAAGACAGGTCAGAGATGTGGATCAAGCCGTCTACACCTTCTTCGCATTCTACGAATACACCGAAGTTCGTGAAGTTACGAACCTTGGCCGTGTGCTTGCTGCCTACGGGGTACTTCTCTTCGATAGTTTCCCAAGGATCCGGCTTCAGCTGCTTGATACCCAGCGACATCTTACGCTCGTCGCGATCCAGCGTCAGCACCACTGCCTCTACTTCGTCGCCTACCTTCATGAAGTCCTGAGCCGAACGCAGGTGCTGCGACCAAGACATCTCGGAAACGTGAATCAGGCCCTCAACGCCCGGAGCGATTTCAATGAATGCACCATAGTCAGCCATAACGACTACCTTACCCTTCACGTGGTCACCCACCTTCAAGTTCGGATCGAGAGCGTCCCAAGGATGCGGAGTCAGTTGCTTCAAGCCCAAAGCAATGCGCTTCTTCTCGTCATCGAAGTCAAGGATAACGACATTCAGCTTTTGGTCGAGTTCAACCACCTCATGCGGATCGCTTACGCGGCCCCAAGACAGGTCGGTGATATGGATCAGACCGTCTACGCCACCCAGGTCGATAAATACGCCATAGGAAGTGATATTCTTGACAGTACCCTCGAGCACTTGACCCTTCTCGAGTTTGCTGATGATTTCCTTCTTCTGCTGCTCCAACTCGGCTTCGATAAGAGCCTTGTGGGAAACAACCACATTCTTGAATTCCTGGTTGATCTTGACAACCTTGAATTCCATCGTCTTGCCTACGAATACATCATAGTCGCGGATGGGCTTCACATCAATCTGAGAGCCGGGCAAGAAGGCTTCGATGCCGAATACATCGACAATCATACCACCCTTCGTGCGGCACTTGATGTAACCCTTGATGATTTCCTCGTTCTCCAAGGCAGCATTGATGCGCTCCCATGCACGGGCAGCACGAGCCTTGCGGTGAGACAGAACGAGCTGTCCTTTCTTATCCTCCTGATTTTCGATGTACACCTCTACCGTGTCACCAATCTTCAGCTCCGGATTGTAACGGAACTCACTCATCGGAATGATACCGTCAGATTTGTAACCGATGTTCACAACGACTTCGCGCTTGTTCATTGCGATTACCGTACCGTCTACTACTTCACGGTCAGCCACCTTGTTCAGCGTACCGTCATACGCCTTCTCCAGGTCCTCATGGCTAACGTTCGTGGTAGTTTCGCCATTTTCATACGCATCCCAGTTGAAGTCTTCAATGGGAGCTACATTTTTCAAGTTTTCCATTAATAAAACAAATTGGTTTAAATCAATTAATTAAGTGAGACTTTATATGGACTCAATAAATCGGCTGCAAAGATAGGAGTATTTTCTTGAATGACAAGGCACTTGCCTGATTTTTTCAATATTTCTACCGCTCTTTCAAGCCGTTATCGTCTGTGACATAAGCCAAAGCGGCTCCAATGGCCGTCCGATATTCTGCATAAGGAGGCACATGGAAGCGTACATGATAAATACTCTCCATCTTCGCGAACACCTCCTGACATTGCGGCAGCTGAGTCAAATTACCAATCAACACAAAGTCTTTGATATCGCTATTGATGGCAGACAAGACGGCCGCGCCTCCAATGGTCTGCAACACCATATATATAATACCGCAGGCAATATCCGCCTCCGATGCATTGCTATCCACCTTGCCCAGCAAGGAAGCCGTAGCATTGACCGGCAAATCAGGCAGAGCCGTATTACAGATATCGCCAATCAGCAGATTGACATGGGTAGAATCTCCCTTTTGCGCCAATTCGGCCACCTGAACAATATTACTGGTCTTCAACAACAGACGGGAAAGTCCCAGCAAGGTACCGCCCCCAATGCCGACTCCTCCGATATGCTTGATGCGGTTCCCATCGATACGCACAAAAGAAGTGCCGGTCCCCATACTGACCACGATTAACCGATCAATATCCGAGGCATGTCGGGCTCCCAGGCCGTTGGCCAGGAATTCATCTGTCTTGCGGGTAGGCAACCCATACAAAGGGCTGTTGACAAAAGCGCTTCCCACCCCCGTCAACATCACCTGCTCCACATCAGCCAGTTGAATACCATTATCATATATATATTTCCCAAATGCCCCGAACAGTGAGGTCACAGGATCTGCCGCCGTAATGAACATCGGGGATTGGATGTGTCCCTTCTCGATACCCACAATCTTCGTAGTACTGCCGCCTACGTCTATTCCGATAACCATTCCCATAATTCTTTGATTTATATCTTATAATTTGGTTTCGGCGGCAAAGGTAGGCATTTAGTCAGTATTATGAATAAGTTTTGGATAAAAACTACCCCAAACGCTGTCATCATAATGAATTAAGTCACTCTCCCACGCCCTGTGTTGTTCTTGTGGTATTAAAAAAGCGATCCCCTCCCCAGCGATGCTGAGGAAGGGATCCTTCACTTGAAAAAGACGGCGGCTACCTACTCTCCCACTGTTACGCAGTACCATCGGCGCGGTCGGGCTTAACTTCTCTGTTCGGAATG
>DXBX01000079.1 GCA_019116285.1 Candidatus Bacteroides merdigallinarum | reverse complement strand
TGCCTCCCCTTTGCCGGCGAGGTCTACATGGGACACCTGCGCTACAGCACCACGGGCAAGTCCGGCCTGACCTACGTGCATCCTTTCCTGCGCCGCAACAACTGGCGGGCCAAGAACCTGGCCCTCTGCGGCAACTTCAACCTGACCAACGTGGACGAGATATTTGCGAAGATTACCGCCATGGGCCAGCATCCCCGCAAGTATGCCGACACCTACATCATGCTGGAGCAGGTGGGGCACCGGCTGGACCGCGAGGTGGAGCGCCTCTTCGGCATCGCCGAGGCCGAGGGGCTGACGGGCATGGATATCACCCGCTACATCGAGGACCATATCGAACTGGCCAACGTCCTGCGCACGTCCAGCAAGGAGTGGGATGGGGGATACGTCATCTGCGGGCTGACCGGCAGCGGCGAGTCCTTTGCCATCCGCGACCCGTGGGGCATCCGCACCGCCTTCTGGTACCAGGACGACGAGGTGGCCGTGCTGGCCAGTGAACGCCCCGTGATACAGACGGTGTTCAACGTGCCTTCCGAGTCCATCAAGGAGATGCAGCCCGGCCAGGCCGTCTTCTTCACCAAGGCCGGACGGATGCGCACCGTGCAAATCAACAAGCCGCGCGGCTTCAAGCCCTGCTCCTTCGAGCGCATCTACTTCAGCCGGGGCAGCGACGCGGACATCTACCAAGAGCGCAAGCAACTGGGCCGCGAATTGGTGCCCAGCATCCTCCGCGCCATCGACAACGACATCGACCACACCGTCTTCTCCTTCATCCCCAACACCGCCGAGGTGGCCTTCTACGGCATGTTGCAGGGTCTGGACGAATACCTCAACCAGGAGAAGGTCTTCCAGATAGACGCCCTGGAGCACACCCCCTCGCACGAACAACTGGAGCGCATCCTCTCCCGCCGCATCCGCAGCGAGAAGGTGGCCATCAAGGACATCAAGCTGCGCACCTTCATCGCCGAGGGCAACACGCGCAACGACCTTGCCGCCCACGTCTATGACATCACCTACGGCAGCCTGGTGCCCGGCGAGGACAACCTGGTCATCATAGACGACAGCATCGTGCGCGGCACCACGCTGAAGCAGAGCATCATCGGCATCCTGGACCGCTTGGGGCCGAAGAAGATAGTCATCGTGTCCAGCTCGCCCCAGGTGCGCTACCCCGACTACTACGGCATCGACATGTCCCGCATGAGCGACTTCATCGCCTTCAAGGCTGCCATCGAACTGCTGAAGGAGCGCGAGATGCGCAACATCATCGCCTCCGCCTACCGCAAGAGCAAGGAGCAGGCCGACCTGCCCAAGGAGCAGATGGTGAACTACGTGAAGGACATCTACGCCCCCTTCACCGACGAGGAAATCTCCGCCAAGATGGTGGAACTGCTCACTCCGGCAGGCACACGCGCCGAGATTCAGATTGTCTACCAGCCCCTCGAAGGCCTGCATCAAGCCTGTCCCAACCATCCGGGCGACTGGTACTTCAGTGGCGACTATCCCACGCCGGGCGGAGTGAAGATGCTGAACAAGGCATTCATTGATTACATCGAACAAGTTTATCAATTCTAACTACATACACTATCATTAATGAGAAACGTAACCCTTATCCTTGACGACGGCTCTAAGTTTCACGGCCAGTCGTTCGGTTATGAGAAGCCCGTGGCGGGCGAGGTGGTCTTCAACACGGCGATGACGGGATACCCCGAGAGCCTGACCGACCCCAGCTACGCCGGGCAGTTGATGACATTGACCTATCCCCTAGTGGGCAACTACGGCGTGCCTCCCTTCACCTTCGGGGCCAATGGAATCCCCGACTATATGGAGGGCGACCACATCCACGCCGAGGCCATCATCGTGAGCGATTATAGCGAAAACCATAGCCATTGGAATGCCGTGGAGAGCCTGGGCGACTGGCTGAAGCGCGAACACGTCCCCGGCATCACGGGCATCGACACGCGGGCACTGACCAAGGCATTGAGAGAGCACGGCGTGATGATGGGCAAGATTGTCTTCGACGACGAGCCGGATAATATCCCCGAAGCCCAATACGCGGGAGTGAACTACGTAGACAAGGTTTCCTGCAAGGAGGTCATCCGCTACAACGAAGGGGCAGGGAAGAAGGTGGTCCTGGTGGATTGCGGCGTGAAGGCCAACATCCTCAGATGCCTGATAAAGAGGGGCGTGGAGGTCATCCGCGTGCCTTGGGACTATGACTTCAACGGCCTGGAGTTCGACGGTCTGTTCATCTCCAACGGCCCGGGCGACCCCGACACCTGCGATGCGGCGGTGCAGAACATCCGCAAGGCAATGAGCAATGAGCAACTCCCCATCTTCGGCATCTGTATGGGCAACCAGCTCCTCTCCAAGGCAGGCGGCGCGAAGATCTACAAGCTGAAGTACGGACACCGCAGCCACAACCAGCCCGTGCGCCAGGTGGGCACGCCCCGCTGCTTCATCACCAGCCAGAACCACGGCTATGCGGTGGACAACAATACGCTGGGCGAGGATTGGGAACCGCTGTTCATCAATATGAACGACGGCTCGAACGAGGGCATCCGCCACAAGCGCAATCCCTGGTTCTCCGCCCAGTTCCACCCCGAAGCGTGCAGCGGGCCGACGGACACGGAGTTCCTATTTGACGAGTTCGTGAAGCTGCTGTGATGTAAAGGAAAATGAATCAGCGGAAACGATTCCCAATGCTCAGTAATGTATTGATAATCAATATGCCTACAACGGGTTTGTCAAGGTAGCTACCTTGACCACCTAAAGGTAGCTACTTCGACCACCTAAAGGTAGCTACCTCGACGAGGTAAAGGTAGCTACCTCGGGAATCCTTTAGTAGAAAGTAAATAATTATTGAAATATAATTGCATATGAAACCAACCGATATAAAGAAAGTGCTGCTCCTGGGCAGCGGTGCACTGAAGATAGGCGAAGCGGGCGAATTTGACTACTCCGGTTCGCAGGCCCTGAAGGCACTGAAGGAGGAAGGCATCGCCACCGTCCTCATCAACCCCAATATCGCCACCGTGCAGACCTCGGAGGGCGTGGCCGACCAAATCTATTTCCTCCCCGTGACGCCCTACTTCGTGGAGAAAGTCATCGCGAAGGAGCGCCCCGACGGCATTATGCTGGCCTTTGGCGGACAGACGGCGTTGAACTGCGGCGTCGCCCTCTACCAGGCAGGCGTGTTCGAGAAGTACAACGTGCAGGTATTGGGTACTCCCGTGCAGGCCATCATCGACACCGAGGACCGCGAGCTGTTCGTGCAGAAGCTGAACGAGATTGACGTGAAGACCATCAAGAGCGAGGCCGTGGAGAACGCCGAGGACGCCCGCCGCGCCGCCCGCGAGCTGGGTTATCCCGTCATTGTCCGCGCCGCCTACGCCCTCGGTGGCCTGGGCAGCGGCTTCTGCGACAACGAGGAGGAACTGAACGTGCTGGTAGAGAAGGCATTCTCCTTCTCCCCGCAAGTGCTGGTAGAGAAGTCTTTGAGAGGCTGGAAGGAAGTGGAATACGAGGTAGTGCGCGACCGCTATGACAACTGCATCACCGTCTGCAATATGGAGAACTTCGACCCGCTGGGCATCCACACGGGCGAGTCCATCGTCATCGCGCCGAGCCAGACGCTCTCCAACACCGACTATCACAAGCTGCGCGAGCTGGCCATCCGCATCATCCGCCACATCGGCATCGTGGGCGAGTGCAACGTGCAGTATGCCTACGACCCACAGTCGGAGGACTACCGCGTCATTGAGGTCAACGCGCGTCTCTCGCGTTCATCGGCCTTGGCCTCGAAGGCGACGGGCTATCCCTTGGCCTTTGTGGCTGCCAAACTAGGCCTGGGCTACGGCCTCTTCGAGCTGAAGAACAGCGTCACCAAGACCACGAGCGCCTTCTTCGAGCCGGCATTGGACTACGTGGTGTGCAAGATACCGCGTTGGGACCTCGGCAAATTCCACGGCGTGGACAAGGAGCTGGGCTCTTCGATGAAGTCCGTGGGCGAGGTGATGGCCATCGGCCGCACCTTCGAGGAAGCCATTCAGAAGGGCCTGCGCATGATTGGCCAAGGGATGCACGGCTTTGTGGAGAACAAGGAACTCCGCATCCCCGACCTCGACAAGGCACTGCGTGAGCCGACGGACAAGCGCATCTTCGTCATCTCCAAGGCCTTCCGCGCGGGCTATACCGTAGACCAGGTACACGAGCTGACGAAGATAGACCGCTGGTTCCTGGAGAAGCTGATGAACATTATGCAGACTTCCAAGGAACTCCACGCCTGGGGTGCCAACCACAAGCAACTGATGGACTTGGATGACACCTTATTATATAGGGCCAAACGCCAAGGCTTCACCGACTTCCAGATAGCCCGCGCCATCGGTATGGAGCAGGACGAGGACATCGAGCAGGCCAGCCTGGAGATACGCCGCCACCGCAAGAGCCGCGGCATCCTGCCCGTGGTGAAGCAGATAGATACCCTCGCCGCCGAATATCCCGCGCAGACCAACTACCTCTACTTGACGTATAGCGGCACGGACAACGACGTGCACTATCTGGGCGACCATAAGAGCATCGTGGTGCTGGGCTCGGGTGCCTACCGCATCGGCTCGTCTGTGGAGTTCGACTGGTGCGGCGTGCAGGCGTTGAACACCATCCGTCAGGAAGGCTACCGCAGCGTGATGATCAACTACAATCCCGAGACCGTCTCCACCGACTACGACATGTGCGACCGTCTCTACTTCGATGAACTGACCTTTGAACGTGTGATGGACATTCTCGAGCTGGAGAATCCGCACGGCGTCATCGTCTCCACGGGCGGTCAGATACCCAACAACCTGGCTATGCGTCTCGATGCCCAGCGTGTGCCCATCCTCGGCACCAGCGCCAAGAGCATCGACAATGCCGAAGACCGCGACAAGTTCTCCGCGATGCTCGACCGCATCGGTGTGGACCAGCCTGAGTGGAGCGCGCTGACTTCGATGGAAGACATCAATGCCTTTGTGGAGAAGGTGGGCTTCCCCGTGCTGGTGCGTCCCAGCTACGTGCTGAGTGGTGCGGCGATGAACGTCTGCTCCAATCAGGAAGAACTGGAGCGTTTCCTCCAGCTCGCGGCCAATGTCAGCCAAAAGCATCCTGTGGTGGTGAGCCAGTTCATCGAGCACGCCAAGGAGGTTGAGATGGATGCCGTGGCCCGCGAGGGAGAAATCATTGCCTACGCCATCTCCGAGCACATCGAGTTTGCCGGTGTACACTCGGGCGACGCCAC
>DXBX01000078.1 GCA_019116285.1 Candidatus Bacteroides merdigallinarum | reverse complement strand
TAAGGCTCGGCGCCGGACACCTTGGGGAGCGAATCAATTTGCCGGTCGAGCACCAACGACACCTGTTGTTCGTTGACGCCCAACTTCTGGAAGATGAAGCGGGTGATGTTCTCGCCCACCTTCATCACTCCGGCCAGCAAGTGCACGGGCTCAATGGCCTGCTGCCCCTTGGCTTGCACCAGGTTCACGGCCTCTTGCACCGCCTCTTGCGCTTTGATGGTAAAGTTGTTAAAGTTCATATCTCGTTCTCCTTTCTATTTGTTTAGGTTCAAATACGCCTATCGGACGGCAAAAGACTTGCCAACGGGAATTGCATGACAAAATTTCAGAAAAACGAAGCCTGTAAAGGACAGATTGACAGCCTACAATAGCATTATCTGCCTGAATACATCCCGGCTGCCTCCTACCCATAGATTCTCCCCATAAATATAGATATGGTAAGACTCAATGTCCTATCCAGTCCAGACCTACCCGAAGCCGTACCTTAAGGGGGCCTATGTATAGGATAGATCTAACGAAAAAGCTTTCTTATACTGACGAAAAAGCCTTTTTAGTATAACGAATAAGGCTTTTTCGCAGGACGAAAAAGGCTTTTTAGTATGACGAATAAGGCTTTTTCGTCAGATCTATATACTACATTGTACACTCCAAGTCCGTACCTCGGCCGTACAAAGACAAGACAAAAAAAGGCGCGGAACCCGATATCCCGCGCCTCATTGTTTGTCATTCTATTCAGAACTCACTGGTAAAGTGGAATTTAATATGCTTGAAGTCATTCTGCGCCATCTGGAGCACATAGCCTGAGTCCGCTAGGAAGACGTCGCGGCCTTCGCGGTCGTGGGCCATGTATTGGTACTTGCGCTTCTTGAAGGCTTCCAGCTCGGCGGGGTCGTCGCTCTCTATCCAGCAGGCCTTGTAGAGGCTCAGCGGCTCCCAACGGCAGGAGGCGTTATACTCATTGAGCAGACGATACTGGATAACCTCGAACTGCAACTGTCCCACGGTGCCGATAATCTTCCGACCGTTGAACTGGTTGACAAAGAGCTGGGCCACACCTTCGTCCATCAGTTGGTCAATGCCCTTGGCCAGCTGCTTCTGCTTCATGGGGTCGGCGTTCTCGATGTACTTGAACATCTCCGGCGAGAAGCTGGGCAGGCCGCGGAAGTGCAGGTGTTCGCCCTCGGTCAGCGTGTCGCCTATCTTGAACGTACCGTTGTCCGGCAGGCCGATGATGTCACCCGCCCAAGCCTCATCAATGGTGGTCTTGCGCTGCGCCATGAACTGCGTGGGGCTGGAGAAGCGCATCGTCTTGTCGTGGCGCACATGGTAATAGGGTGCATTGCGCACGAACTTGCCCGAACAAATCTTGCAGAAAGCCACGCACGAGCGGTGGTTGGGGTCAATGTTGGCCGTAATCTTGAAGATGAAGCCGGTGAACTTGGGTTCTTCTGGCAACACCTCACGCTCCTCGGCCTTGACGGGACGGGGACTGGGGGCAATCTCGACGAAGGTGTTCAGCAGTTCCTCCACGCCGAAATTGTTCAGTGCCGAGCCGAAGAACACGGGAGCCAGATGTCCCGCCAGGTAATCCTCTACGTTGAAGTCGGGATAAACACCTTCAATCAACTCCAGTTCGCCACGCAAGCGGTCGGCCAGGTCGGTGCCGATGCGCTTGTCCAGCTCCTCGGTGTGGATGTCCACCTCTACCTTCTCCGTCACCACCTGTTTGGAAGGCTGGAAGAGGTTAAGATTATGTTCGTAGATATTATAGACACCCTTGAAACGAATACCACTCTCGATAGGCCACGTCAAGGGACGCACCTTGATGTGCAGTTCCTCCTCCAGCTCGTCCAGCAGGTCGAAGGGGTCTTTGGCCTCGCGGTCCATCTTGTTGACGAAGATGATGACAGGCGTATTGCGCATACGGCATACCTCCATCAGCTTGCGGGTCTGCGTCTCCACGCCCTTAGCACCATCCACGACAATGATGACGCTGTCTACGGCGGTCAGCGTACGGTAGGTGTCCTCTGCAAAGTCCTGGTGACCCGGGGTGTCGAGGATATTGATTTTATATCCGTGGTAGTCAAACTCCATCACGGAGGTGGTCACCGAGATACCGCGCTGCTTTTCGATGTCCATCCAGTCGGACGTGGCGGTCTTCTTGATTTTGTTGCTCTTCACCGCACCGGCCACTTGTATCTGACCGCCGAACAGCAGGAGCTTTTCGGTCAATGAGGTCTTACCGGCATCCGGATGGGCGATGATGGCAAAGGTTCTTCTTCTTTCAATTTCTTGATTGGCCATATATTCTTTAGAGTTCAATTTTCAATCTTTCCATGCAAGCCTTCAGGCTCGTTTCCCAATGCGGGATGTCAATGCCGTAGGTCTGCTTGATCTTGGTCTTGTCCAGCACGGAGTAGTGCGGACGCGGTGCCTTGGCAGGATATTCGTCCGTATGCAGGGGCGACACCTTGCAGGTTGTGATGCCGGCCAGACGATGGATGGTCACCGTGAAGTCATACCACGAGCAGACTCCCTCGTTGCTGAAGTGGTAGATGCCGGGCACCACGCCCTGTTCGATGGCAGCATAGATGGCCTTGGCCAAGTCGCCTGCATAGGTCGGCGTACCAATCTGGTCGAACACCACGCCCAACGACTCACGCTCACGCCCCAGACGAAGCATGGTTTTCACGAAGTTGTTGCCATATTCAGAGTAGAGCCAAGCTGTGCGGATAATCATCGCCCGACTGCAACGGCGCATCACTTCCTGTTCACCGGCCAACTTCGTGGTGCCATACACGGAGTTGGGACACGGCTCCACCTCCTCCGTATAAGGAATGTGGGCCGTACCGTCGAACACATAATCCGTGGATACATGTATCAGGGCAGCACCGCAAGCCTCGGCCGCATCTGCCAGATGGGCAGGAGCCAGGTGATTCAGTTTATCGCACAAATCGGCATTGTCCTCGGCCTTGTCCACGGCGGTATAGGCCGCACAGTTGACAATCAGGTCGATGGCATGATCCTTCACATAGGCGTGCACACCCTGCTCGTTGCAGATGTCCAGTTCCTGCACGTCGGTAAAGAAATAAGTATGTTGCGGATGGCCTGCGGAGAGGTCGCGCATCTCGTTGCCAAGTTGTCCGTTGGCACCGGTTATCAAAATGTTCATAGTCTTCGTATGTTATGTATTATCTTATCAATCATCCAACTCCAGTTCTCCTTTTCGGTCCTGGGCATAATAGCCGGCCAGCATGGAGAGAAAACCGCTGATGGCCTTGAGGGCTGTCTCGGTGGCCGGTGTAATCTCCTTCTTCTGCAGACGGAGGAGCAACACCCCGTAAAGAGCCTCGAAACACGTCTCCAACTCCGGCTCGTCCTTGTGACCGTTCTTCTGCCGCAGCTCCACGATGAAAGGCAGGGCCTTGAAGTAGGCGGCATTATAAAAAGGATAGCGCGTGGAAGCCAACAGCCGCGCATGAAGCTCCGTCAGTTCCTGCAGCACATTGCGGTTGATTTGCAGATGCCCCTGCTCCTTCACTCCCTCAGCGCGCATCATCTCCAACAGATTGCCATACCATTCCTCTTGCGCAGGCCGGTCCTCTGCCGAATATTGGCTGATGACATTCGCCTTCAGCTTGTCCAGGTCACAATCATTGGCGCGTATCAGGTCTTCCACCTGCCACATATATATAAGGTATTCGGCGATGTTTTTTTCTTTTAACGACTGAGCGATTTTCATAACGATTCATGTTTCTAATGTCAACTCTCCACTAATACAAGGATTCTCCCATCAAGGTAAATCCCAACCCCAAGAGGGAAACAATCACCACGATGCTGCCGATGATGCGGTTCAGCATCCAGATGCCCCGCAGGTTGAACTGCTTACGTACTTTATTCACAAAATATGTAATGCCGAACCACCAGGTCAGCGCACCGGCGATGATGGCCAGGTAGCCCGTCACCGTCTCGGACACCAGTGCCCCATTGCCCACAAAGGAGAATCGGGCGAACAGTCCGACAAAGAGGAAGATAATAAGCGGATTGGACAGCGTCACCAGGAAGGCCGTCACAAAGTTGTGCAGATAGGTTCCTTTGGTCCCCGATGGAGGACGGAGTGACCGCACCGGATTGCTGCGGAAGGTGTAAATGCCGAAAAATAGAAGCAGGATGCTGCCGAACAGCTGGAGATAGAATATATTCTTATTGACGTAATCGAACACGAAGCTCATGCCGTAACCTGTCAGGAGCGCATAGCAAATGTCGCTCAACGAGGCACCTATCCCGGTGACAAATCCGTACCAGCGTCCTTTATTCAGCGTGCGCTGGATGCACAACACACCCACCGGTCCCAACGGGGCGGACACAATGACTCCGATGATGAAGCCTTTCCACAAGATATCGAGTATAGTTTCAATCTGAATCATGGGTGCAAATATCGTATTTTTCCGTGAGGTGAGGAAACAGTACCGGAAATATTTCATAGCTTTGCACACGATTTCGGCCGGAATGGCCGGACACAACCTCTAAACTTATCGTACATGGACATACAAAAGAATAAAAAGGAATTTATCGAATTGTTGCGCTCCACGGGGCGTGACGGCGTGGAAGATGTCATTGCAGGACTGGAAGAAATGGGATTCTTCACCGCACCGGCCTCGGCCAACCACCATCTCAACACGGAAGGCGGATTATTATTGCACTCGCTCAACACTTGCAAGGCGGCCCTGATGGTCTATGAAGGCATGAAGACGCTCGAACCCGGACTGGACAAGGAAGTCCATCGGGACAGCGTCATCCTGGCCAGCCTCCTGCACGATGTCTGCAAGAGTGACATCTACTTCCGCTCGGTCAAGAAGAAAAAGAATACCTTGGGTCAATGGGAAGATACCGAGGGCTATAAAGTCTCGTACAAGAATTTTCCCATGGGGCACGGCGAGAAGTCCGTCATACTCCTGCTCTGCAACGGACTGGAAATGGCCGACGATGAAATGCTGGCCGTCCGTTGGCATATGGGAGCCTGGGGCATTAACATGAACAGCTTCGAGGACCAACGATGCTACGACACCTCGCGCAAGCTCTACCCGCTGGTATCTATCATACAGGTGGCAGACAGCCTGGCAGCCAGTATCATGGAACGTACGGCAGAAGAACTGGACGAAATCTGATTTGCCTATGCCGTTACGTTTTATGAGTTTTGCCAGTGGAAGTAGTGGAAATTGCTACTACCTGGGCATCGGACAGCAGGGCATATTGGTGGATGCCGGTGCTGCGACCCGCACCGTACGCAAACATTTGCGCGATGCAGGCATTGCCATGGAGGATATCCGGGCTGTGTTCATCACCCACGACCATGCCGACCATATCAAAGGCGTGGTCAGCCTGGGCGAACGGTTGCACATCCCCATCTATGCCACTGCCCGTACACACGAAGGTATCGGCCGGAGCTATTGCGTAAAGGAGCGTCTGTACACCTCGGCCCGTACTTTGGAAAAAGGAGTACCCGTACATGTCGGAGATTTCTGCATCGAAGCTTTCGAGGTGCCGCACGATGGCACAGACAATGTGGGCTACTGCATCGAGGCCGACGGACATACCATTGTCTTCATGACTGACCTGGCCCGGGTACCGGCATCGGCAGAGCCTTTTGTAGCCCGCGCCAACTACCTTGTCCTGGAAGCCAACTATGATACGGAGATGCTTCAAAACGGTCCCTATCCGCCTTACCTGAAAGAACGTATTGCCGGTCCTCGTGGACATTTGTCCAACACGGCCGCCGCCGAATTCCTGGCCACACACTGGCATCCCGGATTACATCATGTCTGGCTGTGCCACCTCAGCCAGGAGAACAATCACCCCGATCTGGTTCTGAAGACATTCGAACTCCGATTGAAGGAAGCGGGCATTCAAGTGGGACAAGACCTCCAGTTGACTCCCTTAAAACGCACTACCCCTTCTGAAATGTATGAATTGGAATGATATTAAAAAATAGCCCAATTCCTTGGTAGATTCGAGAGAATGTCATACCTTTGCGCCCACAATCAACCAAGGATAAGCACTCTTAGCTCAGTTGGTAGAGCAACTGACTCTTAATCAGTGGGTCCAGGGTTCGAATCCCTGAGGGTGTACAGCCATAGGACGATAAAATGGTTAATAAAGGTTAGGAAATCCCGTTGTACTTCCGTGAGGAAGAGGCAACGGGATTTTTTTCTTCTATTTCCTTTTTGCTTAGTCAAGCTTGAGGACGGCCAGGAACGCCTTCTGCGGCACCTCGACGGTACCAATCTGCTTCATGCGCTTCTTGCCCCTCTTCTGCTTCTCCAGCAGCTTGCGCTTGCGGCTGACGTCGCCGCCGTAACACTTGGCCGTCACGTCCTTGCGCACCGCCTTGATGGTCTCGCGTGCGATGATCTTCGCCCCGATGGCTGCCTGGATGGCTATCTCGAACTGCTGGCGGGGTATCAGCTCCTTCAGTTTCTCGCACATCCGCCGGCCCAGGTCGTAGGCATTGTCCACGTGGGTCAGCGTGGAGAGGGCGTCCACCGGCTCGCCGTTGAGCAGGATGTCCAGCTTGACGAGCTTCGAAGGACGGAAGCCGTTGGGATGGTAATCGAATGAGGCATACCCTTTGGAGATGGACTTCAACTTGTCGTAGAAGTCGATGACAATCTCGCCGAGCGGCATGTCGTAGTAAATCTCGACACGGTTGCCCGATATATACTCTTGCTTCACCAGTTCGCCACGCTTGCCCAGGCAGAGGGTCATGATGGGACCGATGTAGGTGGTCTGCGTGATGACCGACGCACGGATGTAAGGCTCCTCGATGTGGTCGATGAGCGTGGCTTCGGGCATGCTACCTGGGTTGTGCACCTCAGTACAGCCACCCTGCTTGTCGTACACCTTATAGGATACGTTGGGTACGGTCGTGATGACATTCATGTCGAACTCGCGGTCCAGGCGTTCCTGCACGATCTCCATGTGCAGCAGCCCCAGGAAGCCGCAACGGAATCCGAAGCCCAGGGCCAGGGAAGACTCCGGCTGGAAGGTCAGCGAGGCATCGTTCAGCTGCAGCTTCTCCAAGCTGGAGCGCAGGTCCTCGAAGTCCTCCGCCTCGATGGGGTAGACGCCGGCAAAGACCATCGGCTTCACCTCCTCGAAACCCGCGATGGCCTCCTTGCACGGCCGGGCGATGTGGGTGATGGTATCTCCCACCTTCACCTCGCGGGAAGTCTTGATGCCGGAGATGATGTATCCCACGTCGCCCGTGCGCAGTTCGTTGCGGGGCACCAGGTCCATCTTCAGCACGCCCACCTCGTCGGCCTCGTACTCCTTGCCCGTATTGAAGAATTTCACCTTGTCGCCCTTGCGGATGATGCCGTTCTCTATCTTGAAATAGGCAATGATGCCCCGGAAGGAATTGAACACCGAGTCGAAGATCAAGGCCTGGAGCGGCGCTTCCTCGTCGCCTTCGGGATGCGGGATGCGCTCCACGACAGCCTGGAGGATTTCCGGTACGCCCATGCCGGTCTTGCCCGAAGCACGGATGATCTCCTCGCGCTTGCAGCCCAGCAACTCGATGATCTCGTCCTCCACCTCGTCGGGATTGGCGCTGGCCATGTCACACTTGTTGATGACGGGAATGATTTCCAGGTCGTGCTCGATGGCCATGTAGAGGTTGGAGATGGTCTGTGCCTGCACGCCCTGCGAGGCATCCACGATGAGCAGGGCACCCTCGCAGGCGGCGATGGAGCGGGACACCTCGTAGGAGAAGTCCACATGGCCCGGAGTGTCTATGAGGTTGAGGATGTACTTCTGCCCGTTGTAGGTGTACTCCATCTGTATGGCATGGCTCTTGATGGTGATGCCACGCTCGCGCTCCAGATCCATGTCATCCAGCATTTGTCCTTCAGTCACCTGAATCGTGTTGGTATATTCCAGCAGACGGTCTGCCAAAGTAGACTTGCCATGGTCGATATGGGCAATGATGCAAAAGTTGCGGATATTCTTCATCTGTCGTCGTTATTACTATACATAAAAGGTGTGCAAAGGTACGCAAATTCCTTGATACGGAAAAATCCGCGTTCTTGTTTTAAAGAAAAATACGATAGAGCTACCGTTGCCTTTCGATAGCTCTATCGATAGCCAACGATAGGGCTATCGACAAGCTGCGATAGCCCTATCGCAAACAGCTACGCCAAGCGCTTCAACTCCGCAAGGCCCGCATCGCGTTCAATACGGCCAGGACCGTCACGCCTACATCCGCAAAGACCGCCATCCACATGGTGCCAAGGCCCACCGAAGCCAGGCCGAGAATGGCAACCTTGATGCCAATGGCAAACCAGACATTCTGACGGGCTATCCGAAGAGTGCGGCGGGCAATCCGGATGGCTGTGACCATCTTTGACGGTTGGTCATCCATCAGCACCACGTCGGCCGCCTCGATGGCAGCATCGCTTCCCAAGCCACCCATGGCAACGCCCACGTCTGCCCGCTTCAAGACAGGAGCATCGTTGATACCGTCGCCCACGAAAGCCAGGGTGGTACCCTCCGGCTTCGTGGCAAGCAGCCGTGCGATATGCTCCACCTTGTCGGCCGGTAAAAGTTCTGCAAAGCAAGTGTCAATGCCAAGCTTTGACGCCACCTCCGAAGCCACTTCCCGACGGTCACCCGTCAACATGGCTATCCGCTTCACACCCAGACGACGCAACGAAGCCACAGCCGAGGCACCATCCTCCTTCACCCGATCGTTGATGACGATATGACCGGCATACTTTCCGTCCACCGCCACGTGGATAATCGTGCCGACACAAGGACAATCCCGCCACTTAGCTCCGATATCCTCCATCATCTTCGCATTGCCCACACAAACCGTTCGCCCCTCTACCCGGGCACGGATGCCACGCCCCGCTATTTCCTCTACGTCCTCTATGCGGCAACCGTCTGTCGCCTCATTGGGGAAGGCTGCCCGCAGGGCCTCGCCGATGGGATGCGTGGAGAAATGCTCCACATGCGCGGCCAGATGCAACAATTCTTTCTCATTGAAATCTTCGGGATGGACGGCCTCCACCACGAATTCACCCCGAGTCAGCGTACCGGTTTTGTCGAACACCACCGTACCTACCTTTGCCAAGGTATCCATGTAGCTGCTGCCCTTCACGAGAATACCCTTGCGGGAAGCCCCGCCCAGGCCGCCGAAAAATGTCAGCGGAATACTGATGACCAGTGCACACGGACAAGACACCACCAAGAAGATAAGAGCGCGATGAAGCCAGCCGGAAAAGGAGGCCATGAAACCACCCGCTTCAAAGAATGGTGGCAAGATGGCCAGCAACACAGCGGCCACAACCACAATAGGCGTATAGACCCGCGCAAAACGAGTAATGAACGATTCGCTCCGCGACTTATGCTCATTCGCACTCTCCACCAACTGAATGATTTTCGAGACGGTGCTCTCGCCGAAACTTTTCGTTGTCCGCACGCGGATTACTCCCGTGAGATTGATGCAGCCGGACATTACTTCATCCTCCACGGACACCTCTCGCGGCATGCTTTCGCCGGTGAGGGCAAGGGTGTTCAGCGATGTGGTGCCGTCCAGGATGACCCCGTCCAACGGCACCTTCTCTCCCGGCTTAATGACAATCACGTCTCCCACGCCGACCTCCTGCGGAGGCACGGCCTCTACCCGGCCTTCCCGCTCCACATAGGCCACGTCCGGCCGGATATCCATCAGGTGGGAAATGCTGTCGCGGCTCTTTCCTTCCGCATAACCTTCGAACAACTCGCCTACCTGGAAGAAGAGCATGACGAACACTGCCTCCGGAAACTCCGTCTCCGCACCCGGCAGGAAGCCGATGCAAAGCGCGCCGATGGTGGCCAGGGACATCAAGAAATGCTCGTTGAACAGTTCTCCATGCAAGAGCCCTTCGACCGCCTCCTTCAGCGTCTCACGACCGATAAGCAGATAAGGCACCAGGTAAACAAGCAACAATTGCCAGGTCTCCCACGTATAAAAATGCTCCAGAAGCATAGCAAGGGCCAGCAACAGGGTGGTCAACACAATCAGCCCGATTTTTCCTTTCAGACTGCCGGGCTCGTGGCTGTGATGATGATGGTGATGATGATGTTTATCTGCCATATATCAAGTAATTGGGTTTTCATGTAAAGGGGAATTCAGATGACAAGCCGTCAAATCATCATTCATTCCTTTTCCGCCGCAAAGGTAGGGGAAGCATCCTGCAACCGGGTTGCAAAAGAAAGCCCAAAGCCCGTCCGATATTGACAATCCGGTCTTTTTTTATACCTTTGCAACGCAGATTCTACAATAGACGAATATGGAACAGACAGACATTACTGCCCACCTGGAGCATAAGGGCGTGAAACCCACCGCCAACCGCATATTGGTGCTGAAGGCGCTCAAGGCATCAGCCAAGCCCATGTGCCTGGCCGATTTGGAAGAAGTCTTGTGGACTTTGGACAAATCCAGTATCTTCCGGGTATTGACCTTGTTTCTGGAGCATGACATCGTGCATGCCTTCGAAGACGGCCGCGGTATCCTGAACTACGAACTTTGCACGAATGAGGGTGTCTGCAACCTCTCCGACGCACACATGCACTTCTATTGCGAATCGTGCCAGCAATCATTCTGCATGGAGGACATGCCGCTCCCGGCCCTGCAACTGCCGGAGGGATTCAGCCCCCACTCCATCTCTTTCGTCATCAAGGGCGAATGTCCGCAATGCAGGAAGAAACATATGTAATCAACTCCCACATACAAGTACACCTATTTATATATGTATACAGTCATCAAACGCATGGAGATCTCCGCCGCCCACAGCCTGCGACTCTCCTATCCCAGCAAATGCGAAAACCTGCACGGCCACAACTGGATCATCACTGTTCATTGCCGCGCCCGCGAACTGAACGCTGACGGCATGGTGACCGACTTCACCCACATCAAAGAACAGGTGCAACATCAGTTGGACCACCGGAACCTGAACGAAATGCTTCCCTGCAACCCCACGGCAGAGAACATCGCCCGCTGGATATGCGAACGCGTGGAGAACTGCTACCGGGTGGAAGTACAGGAATCCGAAGGAAATTTGGCCATCTATGAGAAAGATTAACGAAATATTCTACAGCCTGCAAGGCGAAGGCTTCCACACAGGGACCCCCGCCACGTTCATCCGCTTCTCGGGCTGCAACCTGAAGTGCCACTTCTGCGATACCCGGCACGAGGAGGGCACGATGATGACAGACGAAGAAATCATGCAAGAAGTCCGGAAATATCCGGCACGCATGGTCATCCTGACCGGCGGCGAACCTTCCCTTTGGATAGACGAAGACTTCATCCGCTTGCTACACGCCGAAGACAAGTACATTTGCATCGAGACCAACGGCACTCATCCCTTGCCTCCGGGCATCGATTGGGTGACGTGCTCGCCCAAGACGGGAGGCACCGTCGTATTGGAGCAGATGGACGAGGTGAAAGTCGTATACGAAGGCCAGGATCCAAAGGCCTACGAGTCTTTGCCGGCGGGTCATTTCTTCCTGCAACCCTGCTCCGGACAAAACACGGAAGCAACGGTGCAATGCGTACTGAAGCATCCCCGTTGGCGCCTCAGCCTCCAGACACACAAATTAATAGACATCCGATAAAAAACAAATATAGTAAAATATGAAGATAGTAGTATTAGATGGTTATGCAGCCAATCCCGGAGATCTTTCGTGGGAAGAGCTGAAATCATTGGGCGAATGCACCATTTATGATCGCACCACCCCCAATGAAGTAATACAACGCGCCCAGGATGCAGAAGTCCTGCTGACAAACAAAACAGTGCTCGGCAGAGGACACATCGCCGCCCTGCCCGCCTTGAAATATATCGGAGTACTGGCTACGGGATATAACATCGTGGATGTGAAGGCTGCCCGCGAACGGGGCATTGTAGTGACCAATATTCCGGCTTATAGCACCGACTCCGTAGCTCAACTGGTCTTTGCCCATATCCTGAACATCGCCCAGCAGGTAGGACATCATGCCGAAGAAGTACGCCGAGGTCGATGGACACAAAGTCCGGATTTCTGTTTTTGGGATACACCCTTACTGGAATTGCGCGACAAGAAAATCGGTATTATCGGCCTGGGGCATACCGGTTACAAGACAGCACGCATCGCCCTCGGTTTCTCCATGCAGGTAATGGCCTACACGTCGAAATCTCATTTCCAGCTTCCGCCCGAAATTCACAAAGCAGAATCGTTGGAGCAATTGTTTACTGAGTGTGATATCATCAGCCTGCATTGTCCGCTGACAGAAACCACCCGCTCGCTGGTCAATGCCGAACGTCTGGCCTTGATGAAGCCCTCGGCCATTCTCATCAACACCTCCCGCGGTCCGCTGGTGGACGAACAAGCCTTGGCCGATGCCCTCAACGAGGGGCGCATCTATGCTGCCGGTGTCGATGTACTCTCTACCGAACCGCCCCGCGCAGACAATCCCTTGTTGACAGCCCGCAACTGCTACATCACGCCCCACATTGCCTGGGCCAGCACAGCTGCCCGCCAACGCCTGATGCAAGTCATGGTGGACAATCTGCGGGGATGGATGGACGGAAAAGTCATCAATAACGTAGCCCGCTGATACCTGAAAGGAGTACAGGGCTATTTACCGATGCAATGATAGGTAAAGCCCTGTTCTTCCATCTCGTTCGGATCGTAGATATTGCGCCCGTCCAGCACCAAAGGATTCCGCATGGATTTCCGGATAACGGCCCACGAAGGGAGGCGGAATTCCTTCCATTCAGTCAGGAGCATCAACGCATCTGCATCAAGCGTGGCGTCATACAGATCTTTGGCATAATAAACCACCTCCCCCATACGCCGACGGCATTCGTCCATAGCCACCGGATCATAAACACGAACCTTGCAGCCGGCTTTCAGTAATTTACCTATCAATATAAGGGAAGGTGCCTCGCGCATGTCATCTGTTTCCGGCTTGAAGGAGAGTCCCCAAAGGGCAACGACTTTCCCTTGCAAAGCCCCGCCCCATAAAGCACATAGCTTATCGAAAAGTACTTCTTTCTGATGCTCATTGACCGCCTCGACCGCCCGGAGCACCCGCATCTCATACCCATGCATCTCTGCCGTCTTGATCAAAGCCTTCACATCCTTCGGGAAGCAGGAGCCACCGTATCCGATACCGGGATAGAGGAACTTACGCCCGATACGAGTATCCGAACCGATGCCGCTACGCACCATATTGACATCGGCTCCCACCAGCTCGCAGAGGTTGGCGATGTCATTCATGAAGCTGATGCGGGTGGCCAGCATGGAGTTGGCGGCATATTTGGTCATCTCCGCCGAAGGAATATCCATAAATATCACACGGAAGTTATTGAGCAAAAAGGGCTTATATAATTTAGTCATAATCTTCTTGGCCCGCTCGGAATCAACGCCAACCACCACACGGTCGGGACTCATGAAATCGTTGATGGCATTTCCCTCCTTCAGGAATTCGGGATTGGAAGCCACGTCAAAGGGTATATCCACGCCTCTACGCTCCAATTCCTCCCGGATAGTGGCACGCACCTTGTCGGCTGTTCCCACGGGAACCGTGCTTTTAGTCACCACCAAGACATATTTCTGCAAGTTTTGACCGATGGTATGGGCCACTTGCAGGACATAGCTCAAGTCGGCACTGCCATCCTCGTCGGGAGGAGTCCCCACGGCGCTGAATACTACTTCTACCTCATTCAGGCATCCCTCCAACGAAGTAGTGAAGTGTAAGCGCCCGGCCTTGACATTGCGGACAACCATTTCTTCCAGGCCATTCTCATAAATAGGAATATTCCCTTTCTTCAAAGCCTCGATTTTCTCCGCATTCGTATCTACGCACACGACGTTCACCCCAATCTCGGCAAAACACGTACCGGTCACCAGACCTACATACCCCGTACCAACAATCGCTATCTTCATTTCGGTTTCATTTGTTGTGAATCGGACGCAAAAGTAGGAATATTTTCCTTAGCGGCGAAGCAAAACATCTACTAATACTTAAAAAAACGGCCAAGTATGACCAGAATCCGAGGAAAATGTTTACCTTTGTCGTATGAATGATTTAGCCAGACATATAGAAGCATTATTGGTGGATAATGATTGCGTCATTGTCCCCGGAGTGGGTGGATTCATCATCCATTATACACCGTCTGTATGGATGGAGGAAGAACAGGCATTCCTCCCGCCTACCCGTATGACCGGTTTCAACTCACGTTTGAAAGTGAACGATGGGTTGTTGGTACAATCCTATATGTCCGCGCATCATACCGATTTTGCCAAGGCTTCGAAGCTGATGGAGAAGGATGTGGAAGTCCTCTTGTCCACCCTGCATTCGGAAGGCAAAGTGATATTGGAGAACATCGGCGAGTTGAAGCTCTCGGTTCGCAATATGCTGGAGTTCACGCCCTATACCGGTAAACTCTGCACACCGGCCCTCTACGGATGGAGCCGATTCGAGATGCACCGGTTGAAAGTTGCCCCTATCACTGTGCATACCCCTTCCGTCCAACCAAAAGCCGAAAAGAGAGAAATCCCCCGTTTCAAAGTAAGAATAAATGCGCCGTTTTGGTCCAATGTAGCGGCCGTGGCAGCCATCATCATCTTGTGCTTTGCCTTATCGATACCGGTAGAAAATACGGAGGTGGTGAAAGGAAACTATGCTCAATTGCTTCCCACAGATGCTTTCCGACAAATGGGACAGCAATCGTTGGCCATGACCCCCTTGGCTGTTAAGAAGCCTGCACCCGCAACGGTCGAAAGCAAGAAACCTCAGGTGACACCTCCCCAAGCAGAAGATGGGCAGGAAGTTGTTACCCACAAGCCGGCATCATCCAAACCCGCACCTCAAAAGGCAGCCCCCAAAGTAAAGGAAAGGAGCAAAGTAGCTAAAACAACTGCTACCTCTCCGCGTATTTACCATATCATCGTGGCAAGTGTTGGCAGCACTCGGGATGCAAAGACAATGGCAGAAAGCCTGGTTGCAAAAGGGTTCAAGAACGCCAAGGCAATCATCGGAGACGGAAAGATGCGCGTCTGCATAGATTCATACCCCAGTGAAGCTGAAGCCTATCGTGCGTTGAATCAGTACCGCAAAGAGGATATTTATAAAAACGCCTGGATATTAAAGAAAAGATAAATCCCCCCTTTATGAAACGTGTCCGCTGCCCGAAGTGTGAGAACTACCTGACTTTTGACGAAACAAAGTATGCCGAAGGCCAATCCTTGGTCTTTGTATGCGACCATTGCAAGAAACAATTTGCCATCCGCTTGGGAAAGAGCAAGGTACAGGCCACCCGCAAGGATGAAAATCTGAATGAAGACGAATTCAAGGATGCTTTCGGCAATATCACGGTGATAGAGAATGTATTTGGGTTCAAGCAAGTGCTCCCCCTGCGAGAAGGAGACAATATCATAGGCAGGCGGTGCATAGGCAATGATATTCAGGTGCCTATCGAAACCTCGGATATGAGCATGGACCGCTACCATTGCGTTATCAATGTCAAGCGAAACAAGCAAGGCAAACTGATATATACCTTGCGCGATGCCCCCAGTTTGACCGGCACCTTTCTGAACAACGAGATTTTAGGAGATAAGGACCGGGTCCGCATCGAGGAAGGTGCCATCATCACCATCGGTGCCACCACTTTCATTCTGCATACAGGCGAAGACTAACCTCCTTGCCTCCTACCCCTCCCAATACAACAAAGGCACGCCCCACACCGATGGTTCGTGCCTTCAAACAGATAGCGCTTTTCTTTAAGCCAACTTGGCAAACAATTCGCCGTCGATTTCCTCAACCACGATCTTGTCTTCGCGCAGTAACCAACCCAAGCCTAAATAGAGCAACTTGTCAGTCAGTTTTGTCATTTTTTTCAGTTGCTTCAGGGGCATTCCTTCGGTGCCATTCAAGGTATTCCAAAGAAGCCCTGCCAACTCTCCTGCTTGTTCTTTCAACATAATCATTCGCTTTTAAATTAAACATACTTACGACTCTCCTTGCAGTATCAGGAAAGAGGTCAGTTTTTCTTTCGGGCACAAAGATACACATTTCCAAGAATATTAGCACCTTATCCGAAGAAAAATGTCATGTTTGTCAGATTTCCGTCTGTTGTACGGGAGGTGTGAATGAGCCTTCTTCCGGCAAACGTCCTTCTTTGTAATCCACCCAAATGCGAGCGGCGGACTCTATCATACGGGCACAAGGACGGGTAGCATAATATTCAGGGGTACGCTCCGAGGCTTCGGCACTACGTTCAGCCTTGCGCAATCCCAAAAGCTCCCGACAGGTAATGGAACCGTTTCTTCGTTGGAACTCAGCCGCCAGACGCCGCACCAAAGCATAATTTTCCGACTTCGACTTACGGTCGCTACCTTCCAAGGCACAATGCTCCAACCCCGCAAGCATCAGCATACCACATACCGCACCACACGTCAGCCTCATACGACCGATACCGGCGCCAAAAGAAGCAGCCATGTGGAGAGCTTGCTCACGCGTAAAACCGTACTCCTCTGCAAAAGCCGACACGACGGATTGAGAGCAATTGAAACCGGACATGAAATTGTCCACGGCTTGTTTGATACGTTCTTCGTTGGTCATCATCATATATAATTTATGAATTAAAGAGACATCAGACAATCAGGGAAACCAGCAGCCACAGGTTGAGAACCGTCACCAGTCCTGCCAACAGACAAAGCACCACGGTGGTAGGACGGCGATTGACATACTTACCCATCACGCGGGGCGAGGATGTCAGCCATACCTGAAGGAAAACGGTAAAGGGCAATTGCAGGCTGAGCACCATCTGCGAAACAAGCAATCCTCGAAAAGGATCGCCGATGAAAACAATCAGCAACAGCGCGATGCCCAAGGAGAGAATGACTCCCACCTGCGAATGCGTGTCACGGATGTTATACGGCTCGTCGAACAACCCGGCAAAAATGGAGCCTGCAGCCATGCCGCTGGTAATGGTTGAGGACAGCCCCGCCAACAGCAGAGCTAAAGCGAAAATCACCGCAGCATTACCCCCAAGCAATGGCTCGAGCAAAGATTGGGCCTGCTGAAGTTCTTCGACGGGAATGCCTTCGCGATGGAAAGTAGTGGCCGCCAACAAAATCATGGCACTATTGATGGCCCACCCCACCAGCATGGAAAACAACGTGTCTGCAAACTCATACTTCAGCCGCCGCCGGATGGTGGCATCGTCTCGCTTGTGATATTCGCGACTTTGCACCACCTCCGAATGGAGGAAAAGGTTATGGGGCATCACTACCGCCCCGAGAACGCTCATCACCACCAGCAAACTGCCTTCGGGCAAGGAGGGCACCGTCCATCCCCGCAAAGCTTGAGGCCACTCGATATCCACCAAAAACAACTCGTAGATGAAGGACAGCCCGATGATGGAAACAAACCCGATGATGGCGCGCTCTATCCGCTTATAGGAATTGGTAAAGAGCATTACCAGCACGAACACCGTCACCAGCACCGCCCCGCACACCAACTCCAACCCGAACAGCATCTGCAACGCAATGGCTCCGCCCAAAATCTCGGCCAGCGATGTGCTGACAGAGGCGGCCACAGCCGTAGCCAACACGGGACGAGCCACCCAACGCGGGGCATACTTGTTGGCAGCCTCGGACAGGCAAAGTCCGGTGACGATACCCAGATGGGCCACATTGTGCTGCAGGATAATGAGCATGATGGTAGAGAGTGTCACCACCCACAGTAACGCATAGCCGAACTCCGAACCTGCCGCAAAATTGGAAGCCCAGTTTCCCGGATCGATAAAACCAACCGTCACCAGCAGGCCCGGCCCGATATAACGCAACAAATCCAGCCCGCCAAGGTAACGCTTATGGTCACGCCGCCGCAGGTCTTTCAGGAAGTTCTTCATACCGCCCTTCTTTAGTAGCCCATCTCGTGCAAGGCCTTACACAACTGGTCGGGGCAGGACGTAGGACGCATCCCGCACCGTATGCCTTCGAGCTTCGCAATCACATCTTCGGGTTTCATACCGCGCACAAGGCGGCTGATGCCTTGCAGGTTGCCGTTGCAACCGCCCCAGATTTCCACATCACGAATGATGCCATCCTCCACGGTAAGAAACATATCCGTGCTGCAAGTACCGCGGGTTTTGTAATGATACTTCATACTAATAATCTCCTTATACTATTTAAAATAAAATATGAATGTCCGCAATCGCCCCATCGGGCATGCCCATAATATCACAGTAAGAGTGTGACACCTTCACAGTAAGGGAGTGAAGCCTTCATAGTACGCATGTTACATCGTCACAGTACGCATGTTACATCGTCACAGTACGCATGTTACACCGTCACAGTATGGTGTGTGATACTCATGAGCAGCGACATTGGAGCTTTGGATATTCATCAAATAAACTCATTCTCCAATATACCGTTTCATCCCGGGAGACTGATACACACGCATTTCCCCTGCACTGTCCGCATAAATAAAATAGGCATCCAGCCCGGGCTTCTCCTGCACAAAGCGGGCGGCACTGTCCAATCCCATCACCATGAATGCCGTGGCATAAGCATCGGCACTCATGCAATCCGGAGCCACAACAGTCGCAGAAAGTATCTCGTGCTGCACGGGGTATCCCGTCCGCGGATCCACGGTATGCGCATACTTCTTTCCGTCCCGGTAATAAAAATTCCGATAATTGCCACTGGTGGCCATCGCCGCATCCGTAATGTGCAACAATGCCTGCAAATCACCACGGACTGACAGAGAATCGTCTACCGGCTTGTTGATGCCGATACGCCACGAGGTACCTGCCGGATTCTGCCCGCTCACGACAACCTCCCCACCAATATCTACCATAAAATTCTGCACGCCACGGCGTTTCAGAAGTTGCGCCACCACATCTACCGCATAGCCCTTGGCCACGGCACTGCACGTCAGCATCATCCGCGGATCCGCCTTGCAGACACGCCCGGAATCATTCAACGAAACCTTGGTATATCCCGTCAATTCCAACAAGCTGTCCACTTCGGTGCTATCCGGGAAAATTCCTTGCTTGAAGCCGAATCCCCAGGCATTGACCAAAGGGGCAACCGTGATATCAAACGCTCCACGGGTCTCTTCCGAAATTTGCTGACTGGCACGAAACACATGCAGGAAAAAAGAATCCGGCCGCACCGGCTCATTACGATTGATTTTAGTGATAACGGAAGTATCATTGAAAGGCGACAAGGATGCATCGAAACGATGCAACTCCCGCTCTATTTCCTCCTGCAAATCGCCATCATGCTGGTATGTCACTTGATAGAGAGTGCCGAATATCATGCCCCGGTTCTGCTGGTAAGGCAGAGGTGAATTATGACGTACCAGAATCCAAATGGTGCCTAACACCAACAGAAGCAGCCACAACATGTTACGCCGCATTTTCCGATTCCTAGAAACCATGTCAAGAGTTCAAGAAAAGATGTTCAACCAATATTTTACAACCAATAAGCACCAAGATAACGCCTCCCGCCACCTCGGCTTTCAACCGGCGGGCAATCCCGCAACCGCAATAGATGCCGAAATATAACCCGATCATGGACATCAGAAAAGACACGAAACCAATGATACCTACAGCCGGCAGGATTCCACCCACCTCGTCCATACCCACAAAGGCAAAAGAGACTCCCACGGCCAAAGCATCTATACTGGTAGCCACCGCAAAAGTGAATACCACAAGTAAGCGCGTAGGGTCAAAAGTCTCGCGGTATTGCTCATCTTTCAGTCCCTCACGAATCATGCGTATTCCCAAAAAGCCCAGAATACCAAAAGCTACCCAATGGTCTATTTCCTGAATGAGATGACTGAAAAGACTGGCGGCAGCCCATCCAATCAGAGGCATCAGCGCCTGGAAGACACCGAAGCTCAAAGCCATCACCAACATAGCGCGCCAGCGGACACTCCGCAAAACAATGCCACTGGCTATGGAAACAGCAAAACAATCCATCGCCAATCCCACAGCCAGCAGCCAAATCTCAAGAATAGTCATAAATACGTCTTATCTATCATATCTGTTACCACCACCCTTAGAAAGGCAGTTTATAAATCAAGGTATATTGCACACCCAGCGTATTGCCTCCATACTTACCAAAACCGGGGACGTACCAAGGATCGCCGTGCAGACTCTTACTCTCTGCCACTTTCAGGCGAAAGCGCAAGCCCAAACCCATCCAAATAGGTTTCCATACATGGGCACGAATACCTGCACACAATTCCAACCATTGCATGGTCCCCTTCTGACCGGAATAATCATAGGGGACAGAACCACCCCAGATGCCATCTGTCAATAAAGGATTGTCGAGATTTCCTCCATAAACAGGATCTGAAAACGGCAATGTCTTCACATCGTAGCTGAAGCTGCTATACCCATAACGCAAACCGACCAATATCATCTGCCCGTGCTTCTTCTTATAGAGGGCATTATAATCCACCCCCACACGGAAATAGGGCGCACCGCTCTTGTAGTGTATACCATTATCACTCCAACTGTCGGTCGTGCCATAGCCCAACTCCACAGTCGGGAAAAAACGGTGTTTTAAATCTACATCTACAACGACTTCACTACTCAGAAAGTCACTGCCGAATAATCCGGCGCCAAGACCATACAAATCCAATCCCACCGATACACCATTAAACCATGGATACTCTATCTCGGCAGGCTTCTTCTCTTTCTTGGTAGCCACCGGACGTGTATCCCTGGTTCCTGAATATTGGGCCAAGGCCGGGGCACTGCCCAACAGCAAGGCACACAACAGACTAATAAAATAATTGCAGATTCGTACTACCATAAAGGCTAACTTCGCTATCAGATATATGAATGGAGTCGAGACGATGGTGTGTACAGTCTACCGAAGATAAACGCTGCTGCATTTGATAACCATAATCCATCGAGAGGAAATAAGGAGTATTGGAATACCTCACCACCAACGTGTCGGCCGTATGCCGGCTATACCGGAACACCAATACGGTGGAATCTGCCGTATAACGCAGCGGAAGGGTCAGGTCACGCACTTCCTGCTGATTATTCACCAGGACACTGTCTGTACCGAAAGCTGTAACGGTCAATGAATCCAAGGTATCACGCACAGCCATACCCGTTTCATCCAATGTATAGACCAGGCAATTCATCATAGGGCGTCCGGCCATAGAGCAGTCAGCTTCTTCCGAACAAGCTCCCAATATGCCCATCAACGGACAGAGTAATATGCCTGCCAAAACAAATTTAATAAGCTGTTTCATCAGAATCAGAGATTTTACAGGATATATATCAAAGGGTTTTCTCTATTTGGTAATTGTTACGCCCGGCGGCATTGCGCGAAATCAGTTCGCCCAAGAATCCGGCTAGGAACAACTGCGTACCAATAATCATAGACGTAAGAGCCAAGTAAAAATAAGGCGAATCCGTCACCAATCTGTATGGTTCACCGCTATACATATTCCACAACTTCGTAGCTCCCACTATCACCACGGCAATAAAACCCAAGATGAACATCAATGAGCCCAGAAAGCCAAAGAAATGCATCGGTTTCACTCCGAAAGTAGACAAGAACCACAAAGATATCAGATCCAAATATCCATTAAAGAAGCGGTTCCATCCACCAAACTTTGTCTTGCCAAACTTACGAGCCTGATGATGGACCACCTTCTCGCCAATCTTGGCAAAGCCCGCGCTCTTGGCCAAATAGGGAATATAACGGTGCATTTCGCCATACACCTCAATATTCTTGACCACCTCCTTACGATAAGCCTTCAGGCCACAATTGAAATCATGAAGATTCTTGATACCGGAAACTTTACGCGCCGTCGCATTGAACAACTTCGTAGGAATAGTCTTTGACAATGGATCGTAACGCTTCTTCTTCCAACCGGAAACGAGATCATATCCCTCTTCCTGAATCATGCGATACAATTCAGGAATCTCATCGGGGCTATCCTGCAAATCGGCATCTATGGTGATGACGACCTCTCCTTCTGCCTGTTTGAAACCACAATACAAAGCCGGAGATTTCCCGTAATTGCGACGGAATTTGATGCCTTTCACCACCTCCGGATTTTTCCGATGCAATTCCTCTATGATGGGCCACGACCGATCTGTGCTCCCGTCGCTCACAAATATCACCTCGTAAGAAAATCCATGCTGAACCATGACGCGTTCAATCCATGCGTTCAGCTCCGGCAAGGATTCCTCTTCGTTATATAAAGGTACAACTACTGATATATCCATTTGATTATTATCATTTTACAAAATCATTTTCTACAAAGCAACTCATGCGTCTCTCCCCGGAGCAGAACTGTCCGGATTCTTTCGCATCACAAACAGAGCTGTAGGAATAGCCAACAATATTCCCCAAAAAACATTATTCGAGAACAATTGCATAGTAATCTCAATCGGTGTCAATATAGATAGCTGATCCAATGCCATCTCCATCTGTTCCTTATACACTCCCATACCCATTCTCGCTGCATCTTGGGCAAAGAAATCTTCAATCAAACGCGAATAAGTGTTGATGATATATCCCTGGTCGATAAAACGGAAATAAATATAATGCGCAGCAGCAGCCAACAAAGCTGCAAACATATACATCAACACCGTGAATACCCATGCATGCGAAAAAGAGATGCCCCCTCCGCATACCGTATTTCGGTAAGTCCTTGCATAGCGATACCCCACAAACGGTCCGCACAAAACAAAGCCTATGAATAATAGGAAAAGAAAAGGATTGGTCAGCCCCAAAGGAAAGAATACAGCACCTACAATCCAAAATATACCCAAATAAGCTCCATAGAGCATGGAGCAACGTTGTATATAACCTCTGTTCTCAGCCATCATAATTTTTTAAAATACGGCACAAAGGTATAAATAATATCGGAAGTAAATGCGCAAAACGAACGATTATTTACCCATGAAACATTCATGTATTCTATAAAAAAGCGATCCCCTCCCCAGCGATGCTGAGGAAGGGATCCTTCACTTGAAAAAGACGGCGGCTACCTACTCTCCCACTGTTACGCAGTACCATCGGCGCGGTCGGGCTTAACTTCTCTGTTCGGAATG
>DXBX01000077.1 GCA_019116285.1 Candidatus Bacteroides merdigallinarum | reverse complement strand
AAGGACCTGGACGATCCCACCCGAATGCTCTACACCAAGCAGGAGTGGATGAAGACCAAGGCGGAGATGAACCAGCTCTTCGAGGACGTACCCGAAGCACTCTCCAACACACTGGAAATCCTGGACAAGGTGGAGTACTACTCCATCGACCACGCCCCCATCATGCCCACCTTCGCCATCCCCGAGGACTTCGGCACGGAGGAGGAATACCGCCAGAAGTACACGGAGAAAGACCTCTTCGACGAGTTCACCCAAGACGAAAACGGCAACGTGGTGCTGGACGAAGCGGCCGCCAACGCGAAAATCAAACGGCTGGGCGGCTACGACAAACTCTACCGCATCAAGCTGGAGGCTGACTATCTGGCCAAGCTGACCTTCGACGGCGCCAAACGGCTGTATGGCGACCCGCTGTCCGAGGAAGTGAAGGAGCGCCTGGTGTTCGAGTTATATATAATGAAGACGATGGGTTTCCCGGGCTACTTCCTCATCGTGCAGGACTTCATCAACGCGGCGCGCACCCAGCTGGGCGTGTCCGTAGGCCCCGGACGTGGGTCGGCGGCAGGTTCGGCCGTGGCCTACTGCCTGGGCATCACCAAGATAGACCCCATCCAATACGACCTGCTGTTCGAGCGTTTCCTGAATCCCGACCGCATCTCCCTGCCCGATATCGACGTGGACTTCGACGATGACGGGCGCGGCGACGTGCTGCGCTGGGTGACGGAGAAGTACGGCCAGGAGAAAGTGGCGCACATCATCACCTACGGCACCATGGCCACGAAGATGGCCATCAAGGACGTGGCCCGCGTGGAGAAGCTTCCCCTGTCCGAATCCGACCGTCTGTGCAAGCTCGTGCCGGACAAGATTCCCGACAAGAAACTGAACCTGCCCAACGCCATCGCCTACGTGCCCGAGCTACAGGCCGCCGAGGCCTCGCCCGACCCTAAGATGCGCAACACCATCAAGTACGCCAAAATGCTGGAGGGCAACGTCCGCGGCACGGGCGTACATGCCTGCGGCACCATCATCTGCCGCGATGACATCACCGACTGGGTACCCGTCAGCACGGCAGACGACAAGGAGACGGGCGAGAAGATGCTTGTCACCCAATACGAAGGCTCGGTCATCGAAGATACAGGCCTTATCAAGATGGACTTCCTGGGGCTGAAGACGCTTTCCATCATAAAGGAAGCCGTGGCCAACGTGAAGCAGCACCGCGGCATCGATCTGGACATCGACAATATCCCCATAGACGACCCGGCCACGTACAAGCTCTATTGCGACGGGCGCACCATCGGCACCTTCCAGTTCGAGTCGGCGGGCATGCAGAAGTACTTGCGCGAATTGCAACCCAGCACCTTCGAGGACCTCATCGCCATGAATGCCCTCTACCGCCCGGGGCCTATGGATTATATCCCCGACTTCATCGACCGCAAGTGGGGCCGCAAGCCCATCGAGTATGACATCCCCATCATGGAGAAGTACCTGAAGGACACCTACGGCATCACCGTCTATCAGGAGCAGGTCATGCTCTTGTCCCGCTTGCTGGCCAACTTCACCCGCGGCGAATCCGATGCCCTGCGTAAGGCGATGGGTAAGAAGTTGCGCGACAAGCTGGATCACATGAAGCCCAAGTTCATCGAAGGCGGCAAGAAGAACGGCCACGACCCGAAAGTACTGGAGAAGATTTGGGCCGACTGGGAGAAGTTCGCCTCGTACGCCTTCAACAAGTCGCACGCCACGTGCTACTCGTGGGTGGCATACCAAACGGCCTACCTCAAAGCCAACTACCCTGCCGAGTACATGGCCGCCGTGATGAGCCGAAGCAAGGACAACATCACAGACATCACAAAGTTCATGGACGAATGCAAGGCCATGGGCATGAAGGTGCTGGGCCCCGATATCAACGAGAGTAACATGAAGTTCACCGTCAACCACGAGGGCAACATCCGCTTCGGCCTGGGTGCCATCAAGGGCGTGGGTGAGAGTGCCGTACAAAGCATCATTGAAGAACGCGAGAAGAACGGACCCTACAAAGGCATCTTCGACTTCGTGCAAAGGGTTAACCTGAACGCCTGCAACAAGAAGAACATCGAAAGCCTGGCCTTGGCCGGCGGACTGGACAGCTTCCCGGAGCTGCAACGCGAGCAGTACTTCGTACCCAACGCCAAGGGCGAAACCTTCCTGGACACCTTGGTGCGCTACGGCAACCGCTACCAGACGGACAAGTCCATGGCCGCCAATTCCCTGTTCGGAGGCGAGAACGTAGTGGAGGTTGCTACGCCCGACATCCCGCAGGCTGAACGCTGGAGCGACCTCGACCGCCTGAACAAGGAACGCGAACTGGTGGGCATCTACCTCTCCGCCCACCCGCTGGACGAGTTTGCCGTCATCCTGGAGAACGTGTGCAACACACACATGGCCGAACTGGAAAACCGCGAGGCCCTGGCGGGACGCGAGATCACCATGGGAGGCATCGTCACCGCCGTGCGCCGCGGCATCAGCAAGAACGGCAAGCCCTACGGCATTGCCAAAATAGAGGACTACTCCGGCTCGGCCGAACTGCCTTTCTTCGGCAACGACTGGGTGACGTGGCAGAACTACCTGGGTGAACGCATGTTCCTCTTCATCAAAGCACGATGCCAGCCCGGCCAATGGAACAAGGACAAGCTGGAGTTGCGGGTGACCTCCATCGAACTGCTGCCCGACGTGAAGGAGAGACTGATCGAAAAAATCACCATCTTCATCCCCCTCAGCCTGCTGAACAAGGCCCTGATAGCCGAGCTGGCCGACCTGACCAAGACGCACCCGGGCAATGCAAGCCTGTGCTTCCAGGTGACGGACAAGGACAGTCGTATGGCCGTCGACCTGGTGTCGCGCCCGGTGAAACTGAGCGTGGGGCGTGAACTGATTTCATACTTAAAAGGACATCCCGAACTGGATTTCCGCATAAATTGATTACATTTGCAACGTCAATAGACCATTCATTACATAACACTTAATACTTAAAAACAATGGCACTGAACATCAACGAAAAGAACTACAAAGAACTGTTGGCGGGCGACAAACCCGTGGTAATCGACTTCTGGGCAACGTGGTGCGGTCCCTGCCGCATGGTAAGCCCCATCATCGACGAACTGGCCACGGAGTACGAAGGCCGCGCCGTCATCGGCAAGTGTGACGTGGAGGAGAGCAACGACCTGGCCATGGAGTACGGCATCCGCAACATCCCCGCCGTGCTGTTCTTCAAGAACGGCGAGCTGGTGGACAAGCAGATCGGCTCCGCACCCAAGGCCGTGTATGTGGAGAAGCTGAACAAGCTGCTCTGACCCTGACACCGGATTTCCTTAACCCCCAAAAACGAAGAACATCATGAGACAAGACGACGACTTCCTGCAGGACGACCTCGATGACGAAAAGACCATCGAGTTCATCAAGAACTACCTGCCGCAGGACTTGAAGGACAAGTTCACGGACGACGAGTTTTACTATTTCCTCGACCTCATCGACGAGTATTACACCCAAAGCGGCATCCTCGACGCACAACCCGATGCGGACGGCTGCATCGACATCGACTTGGAGAAAATCGTCGACTACATCGTCCGGGAAGCCCGGAAAGACGAAATGGGCGAGTATGACCCCGAGGAAATCCTCTTCATCGTGCAGGGCGAAATGGAATACGCCGACACGCTGGACGAAGACGAATAACCCCGACAGGGACGAAAAGAACATCAAGGCGCGGATTCCGACGGATTCGCGCCTTGTTTACAATTGTTTTTCACTATCTTTGCCGCGCAAACCCAACAAGATGACATTTAATATATAAGGTATAAAACTATGCTTACCATCAGACAAATCACCGAGAACACCGACGCCGTCGTGCGCGGACTCGAGAAGAAACATTTCAAGAACGCCAAGGAGACCATCGAACAGGTCCTGGCCCTGAACAACAAGCGCAAGAGCACGCAGACCGTGCTGGACAATAACCTGGCCGAGGTGAACGCCACCTCCAAGACCATCGGCCAGCTGATGAAGGAGGGCAAGAAGGAGGAAGCCGAAGCTGCCAAGGCAAGGGTATCCTCGCTGAAAGAAACCAACAAATCGTTGCAAGCCGAGATGGACCAGGCCGCCCAAGACCTGCAACAGCTGCTCTACACCATCCCCAACGTCCCCTACGACGAAGTGCCCGAAGGCAACGGCGCCGAGGACAACCTCGTCGTCAAGATGGGCGGCATGGAGACACCCCTGCCCAAGGACGCCCTGCCCCACTGGGAACTGGCCAAGAAGTATGACATCATCGACTTCGACCTCGGCGTCAAGATCACCGGCGCCGGCTTCCCCGTCTACAAGGGCAAAGGCGCCCGCCTGCAACGCGCCCTCATCAACTTCTTCCTCGACGAGGCACGCGCATCGGGCTACCTCGAGGTGATGCCCCCCACGGTGGTGAACGCCGCTTCGGGTTACGGCACGGGCCAGCTGCCCGACAAGGAAGGCCAGATGTACCACTGCGAGGTGGACGACCTCTACCTCATCCCCACCGCCGAGGTGCCCGTGACCAACATCTACCGCGACGTCATCCTCGACGAGAAGGACCTGCCCGTCAAGAACTGCGCCTACACCGAGTGCTTCCGCCGCGAGGCAGGCAGCTACGGCAAGGACGTGCGCGGCCTGAACCGCCTGCACGAGTTCTCCAAGGTGGAGCTCGTCCGCATCGACAAGCCCGAGCACAGCCGCCAGAGCCACCAGGAGATGCTGGACCACGTCGAAGGCCTGCTGCAGAAACTCGAACTGCCCTACCGCATCCTGCGCCTCTGCGGCGGCGACATCAGCTTCACGGCCGCCATCTGCTATGACTTCGAGGTATACAGCGAAGCCCAGAAGCGTTGGCTTGAGGTCAGCTCCGTGTCCAACTTCGACACCTACCAGGCCAACCGCCTGCACTGCCGCTACCGCACGGCGGACAAGAAAATCGAGCTGTGCCACACGCTCAACGGCTCGGCCCTCGCCCTGCCGCGCATCGTCGCCGCCCTGCTGGAGAACAACCAGACGCCCGAAGGCATCCGCATCCCGAAGGCCCTGGTGCCCTACTGCGGGTTCGAGATGATAGACTGACACACCTATTTTATATAAATAAAAAAGAGGCAGGGGCTTGCAAAGTTCCTGCCTTTTGTTTACATTTGCGAAGTCGAACCTTATTTTATGAAAACCTATTACAAGACAACCTGCCTCCGCCTCGGTAGCTACCTCGGCCCTCCCTTGGTAGCTACCTTGACACCCCCGAGGTAGCTACCTCGACCTCCCCTTGGTAGCTACCTCGGGAAAACAAAGGCAGCAGTCGCTGTAAGACATTGATAATCAGCATCAATCTAAAACAGCAAAATAGGGAAAACAACTTCTAAAAAACTTTACAACTATGCCGTATTGGAAAAAAGCATTCAGTAAACGCACTAGCGTTTATTACCCCCAAGCCATCGTGCAGGGTGAACCCGTAGAGACCAAAGACCTGGCCGAAGAACTGGCCTTCGTATCCACCGTATCCAAGTCCGACGTCAACGCCGTGCTGGGCGACATCGCAAGAGTGATGAACACCTTCATGGCCAACGGCAAGAGCGTCCACATCGACGGTCTGGGCTACTTCCGCTATGTGCTCGACACCAAGGGCGTGGAGAACCTCGACGACTTCGACTTCGAAAAGCAGGTGAAGGCCGTGCGCGTGCAGTTCACCCCCGAGCGTGAAAAGAACAGCAGCGGCGCCTACACCCGTGCCCTGGTGGACACCAAGAAACTGGAGTGGATAGAACTGGGCATCAATGCCAAAGACCAAGACCCCGCCCAAGGCGGCGGCACCACCCCCGGCACCGGCGGAGGTGAAGAGGAAGGCGAGGAAGGCACCTACGGTTGATCGAATTAAAAAAACACAAGAAAAGGCGGGCGCAGAGAGGGGCGTCCGCCTTTTTTTCGTACTTTTGCGGGGTAAGTAAAGCACGTAATTACAACTAACTACAGAATATGAACAAGATTCTCCACAAAGAACATTTCTCCGAGAAGGTCTTCAAACTCGTGGTTGAAGCACCGCTCATCGCCCGGTCGCGCAAGGCCGGACACTTCGTCAT
>DXBX01000002.1 GCA_019116285.1 Candidatus Bacteroides merdigallinarum | reverse complement strand
TTGTGGACTTATATGTCAAATTGCATCAGCACTAAGGAACCGCCGTATGCCGAACGGCACGTACGGTGGTGTGAGAGGTCGGAAAACGAAAGTAGGAAGAAAACTACTTCGTTTTCCTCCTACTCGATTGTTATTGGGAGGCCCAATTAGTCGATATTCGGGTTGATGCTGTGCCAATCCTTGATGGCGGGGAGCACACCCATGGCGATGACTTCGTCGCGCAGCGTGCAGAGGTGAGCGTAGCTCTTCTTCAGGTCTTCCATTTCTTCCGGAGTACCGATAACCTCTTCGTAAGCGCAACCGTTCTTCGTGATGGTTACTTCCATGGCCATCATGATGTGGTCGAAGCCCTGGAACGAGCAGTAGCGACCGGCAGGCCAGTTGAAGGGCTTGCCACCCATGGCGGCGGCAATCATCTCAACGGAAACGTAAGCCGGGCTCTGGAAAGAGGAACGGCCACGCAGGGCGATGATGTTGGAACCACCCTTGATGACTTTCTGCTGGATTTCTGCCCATTGCTCCTTCGTCAGTTCGGGAGTGCCGATGATGTCGGTCAGAGGCTTGCCGTCTACCTTGGCGGTAGAAGCAAATACGGCCATCTGTTCGCCGTGGCCACCATACGTGCGGCAGTTCTGGATCTTGTCGGGGCACATGTTGAAGTGCTTGGCCAGCTCGCTGCGCAGACGAGTGCTGTCCAAAGCAGCCAGCGTAGTAACCTGAGAGGGCTTCAAGCCGGAATACAACAGGGTGATCAGGCCGGTGATGTCAGCCGGGTTGAAGATGACAACCACGTGCTTCACGTCCGGGCAATATGCTTTCAGGTTCTTGCCAAGTTCTTCGGCGATGGCTGCGTTGCCTTTCAACAGGTCTTCACGCGTCATGCCGGCCTTGCGGGCGGCACCACCGGAAGAGATCACATACTTGGCGTCCGTCAATGCTTCCTTGATGTCAGAAGTGAAGGTCAGGTTCACGCCTTCAAAACCGCAATGGAACATTTCCTCTGCAACACCTTCCAAGCCCGGAGCATACGGGTCGTACAGGCAGATGTTCGGAGTCAGGCGCATCATGATGGCAGTCTGAGCCATGTTGGAACCGATCATACCGGCTGCACCTACGATAGTCAATTTCTCATTAGTCAAAAATTCCATAACTGTTATAATTTAAAGTTGGATGATTGTTGTCTCTTGTTTAACGTGCCGCAAAGATAAGTCTTTCCCGCGACATTTCTCTCGTTGTAATGGTTATATTTTATTGCAGAAAGTTATCTTACATATATGATTTACGCTATCTTTGCCCGGAAAATAGGTATATAGTTATGGAATTAGGACGAGTAAATACATTGAAGGTGGTGAAGGAAGTCAGTTTCGGCCTTTACCTGGATGGGGGCGAGGAGGGAGAAATCCTTTTGCCGGCCCGGTATGTGCCGCAAGGCTGCAAGCCCGGCGATGAGCTGGACGTGTTTATCTACCTGGATAATGAGGAGCGGTTGGTGGCCACCACTCAGAAGCCGTTGGCGCAGGTGGGCGAATTTGCCTGCCTGGAGGTGGCGTGGGTCAACCAGTATGGCGCCTTCCTCAACTGGGGATTGATGAAGGACCTGTTTGTCCCCTTCCGCGAGCAGAAGACGCGGATGGAGGTGGGGAGAAGCTATGTGGTCCATGTGCACGTGGACGAGGAGAGCTACCGCATCATGGGTTCGGCCAAGGTGGAGCGTTACCTCTGCAAGGAGAAGCCTGCGTATCAGCCGGGGGAGGCCGTGGAACTGCTGGTGTGGCAGAAGACGGACCTGGGCTACAAGGCCATCGTGGACAACCGCTTCAGCGGCCTGCTCTACGAGAATGAGGTGTTCCGTCCCCTGCGGGTGGGGCAGCGCCTCTCCGGCTTTGTCCGGCAGGTGCGCGAGGACGGGAAGATAGACCTGTCCTTGCAGAAGACCGGCCGGGCTCAGGTCGAGGATTTCTCTACCGTCCTGTTGGAACACATCCGTACCAACGGAGGGCATACTCCTCTGAACGACAAGAGTCCGGCCGATGAGATCTACAGCCTTTTCGGGGTCAGCAAGAAGACGTTCAAGAAGGCGGTGGGCGACCTCTACAAGCGGCGTCTCATCACCCTCGGCGAGGACGGACTGACGCTGGTGCGCTGAGTCCGTCCCCGGCGGCACGCTTATTGGATGGGCGTGCCTTGGTAGAAGTCGAGAATTTTGACGCGGAACAGGTATTCGTACTTGGCCTGGAGCTCGTCGCTCTGGGCCTTAACCAGGTTCTGCCGGGCCTCATTGTATTCCACGGCATTGGCCTGGCCGCACTCATATTTCTTCTTGGTCAGCAGGAACGACTCGTCATTGGCCTCGGTGGCGGCACGGCTGCTGTGATATTTGCTGATGGCGGCCGCGGCGTTGTACCATGCCTGTTGTATCTCCTTATATAATGTCTTCTTCGCATCGTCCAGCTGCAGGGCATAGTTCTCGCGTTGGAGGCGTGCCGTGCGGACCCGGTTGCGCGTGGCGAGCCGGTTGAACAGGGGTACGCTGAGGCTGAAGCCTACGTACTTGCTGAAGTTGTCCTGCATCTGCTGGCTGAAGCTGCGGTTGAGGGTGGAGTAGTAGCTTGTGCCCAGGCTGCCGTTGAGGCTGAGTTGCGGATAGTACGCACTCTGCGCGATGCGGATGCTGTGCAGGCTGCCTTCCAGCCGGTACTTGGCGGCTTGGATGACGGGCTTGTCGGCCAGGGCTATCTGATAGATCTCGTCCGGAGGTGTCAAGGGAGCTTCCACGACATCGGCAGTAGGTTCCTCCACCTCGAAGCCTTCCGGCGAGTCCAGTTCGATGAGTTGGGCCAGGTCCAGCAGGGCCAGGCGGTAGTCGTTGTCGGTCTGGGTCACCTGGAGCTCGTCCTGCGCGACGCGAGCCTTGGCTTCGGCCACCTCGGAGGGCGAGGCTTTGCCCACACGGGCCAGGCTCTCGATGCGCGCCAGTTGTTCACGGCTCAGGCCGGCCTGCCCTTGGGCGACGTCGTGCAGCTCGATGTTGAACAGCACTTGCAGGTAGGCCGAGGCGATGTTGATGGCAATGTCTTCCTTGGCCTTGGCCAGGTCGGCGAGGGAGGCCTTCAGATTCAGCTTGGCCAAGGCATATTGGTTGGGCAGTTGCAGTCCCGTGAAGAGGGGGATGCCCGCGCTGAGCGAGAAGCTGGTGTTGTTGTTCTTGGTGTTGACGTAGACGGTGTTGTATTCGCCCGTCTCCTCATCGGCCACGGCGGTCTGCGAGCGGCCCCAGCTCCAGCTTTGGTTGGCACTGCCGTTCAGGTTCGGGAGGCGTGCCCATTTGGCCGTGTTCACGTCCACGCGGCTTTGCTCGGCCTGGTTGGCCGTCTGCCGGATGTTGATGTTATGCTCTATGGCGTGGTCGATGCAGCGTTTCAGCGACCAGCGCTCCTGCGACCGGGCGGTGCCGGTGCAGGCCAGGACGAGAAGCAAGGCCAGCCCCGTTCTATATATACTATAGGTATTCATCTTTGCGTTCTGTCTATCGTTGGTTATCCTTATTGCTCTTTCTCCCCGTTGCGGATGCGGTCCGTGGTGGTGATGCCGTCCTTGATGGCGATGCGGATGCCGTCACTCATACCGACGCGGACGGGTCGGCGTTCAAACTGCTGTCCGCCCACGCTGTCCGTCAGGACATAGACAAAGGTGGAGTCGCCGCTGAACTCTACCGCCCCTTCGGGGATGGCCAGTGTCTGCCGCGCGTGTTCCAGGACAATCTCCGCGTTGGCCGAATAGCCCGAGCGGATGGTCACGGTGTCCGGCACGGTGAGTGCGGCTTTGATTTCAAACTGGTTGGCACCGTTCTCCTCGGTGGCTTTGGGGGCGATGTATTCCAGCGAGGCATTGAACGTCATGTCCTGCAGGGCGCCGATGGTTATCTTTACGGGCATGCCCTCGTGCACACGGCCTACCTCGGTCTCGTCGATGTTGCCCCGGAAGATGAGGTCATTCATGTCGGCCACGGTGGCGATGGTGGTGCCGTCGTTCATGGTGTTGGCCATGATGACCGAGTTTCCCACCTTGACGGGCACGTCCAGGATGAGTCCGTCGATGGTGCTGCGGATGAGGGTGCTCGAGATGTCGGCACTGCTCTGCGTGATGCCGTCGCGCACGATGTCGCGGTTGTCGCGGGCGGCCTGCAGCTCCTCGCGGGCCTGTTGCAGGGTGACGCGGCCTTTCTCATATTCCTCGTTGCTGATGAGGCCGTCCTTGTGCAGGGCCTCCAGGCGCTGGAAGTCGGTCTCGGCCTGTGCCCCGTTGATTTCGGCCAGGCGTACGCGGCTTTCGGCGGAGTTCAGCGTGCCCAGTTCGGGGATGACCTTCACCCGGGCGATGACTTCGTTCTTCCGGACGGTCTGGCCCGCCTCCTTGTAGAGGACGTCGATGATGCCGGATATCTGCGGCTTGATAAGCACTTCATCCCTCGGCTCCACCTTGCCGGTGGCCACGGTGGTCTTCTCCAGGTCGGTCACTTCCGGCGTGGCGAGGTTGTAGACGGTCACTTCCGGGCGCGACTTCTGCCACAGGAAGACGAAGGTCCATACGAATATGGCGGCCACGGCCACCAGCAGTCCGATTTTCAAATACTTCTTGGTTTTCATCTTTATTATGTTTCTGGTTTATGTTTATATTGTAAATATATATCATCTTGTTCCGAAGTGCCCCGGAGGGCCTTCCGCGAGGGGGCTGTTCTACTTCGGGACTAGAGGACTTCTACTTCGGGACTAGAAGGCTTCTGGTTCGGGACTAGAAGGCCTCTGGTTCGGGACTGGTGCGGGCCCCTTCCGCGGATGTAATGATTATTCATCGCGTATCGCCTCTATAGGCTTGATGGCCATGGCGCGGTAGGCGGGGGCCAGTCCGGCCAGGACACCGAGGGCGATGACCAGCAGGCAGGTGCCCACGGCCATGCCGAATCCCACCTGGTAGTGCGTCTCCACCACGCCGGGCGGGTTGGCCGCCTTTTCCAGGACGTTGAGCACAAAGACGCCGAAGGAGATGCCTGCCATGCCGGCCACGGTGGTCAGGACGACACTCTCGCTCAGTATCTGCTGCAGGATGTCCTGCGGGCGGGCACCGATGGCGCGGCGGATGCCTATCTCCGTGGTGCGTTCCTTGACGGTGACCATCATGATATTGCTTACGCCGATGGCTCCGGCCAGGAGGGTGCCCAGCCCCACCATCCACGTGAGGAAGCGCACGCCCGCCATCAGGTTGTCCATCATGCTGAACATGGACTCCAGGTCCAGCATCATCACCGCCTGCTTGTCCGTGGGGCTGATGTAGTGGGCCTCCTTGACGCGGCGCTCCACCTCGGGCTTCACGTCTTTCACCTTCACGCCCGGCTTCATGGTGAAGCACACCACGTGCACCTTGTTGCCCAGGTTGTACATCTTCTGCATCGTGGTGTACGGCAGGGTGACGGCCTCCGAGGCCTGACCCTGTATGTTGATGTTGCCCTCGCTGCTGCACATGCCGATGACCTGGTAGTAGACGCTGTCCACCTGCACATACCGTCCGCACGGGTCGCCCCCGTCTTTGAAGAGGCTCTCGTAGACGCGCTTGCCGATGACGCATACCTTGCGCCCCTCGCGGATGTCCACATCGTTGATGAAGCGGCCATAGGCCATCTCCTGGTGCTCCAGCTGTTCGTAGTTGGGGTACAAGCCACGGACGTTGCACTCGTATTTGTTGCCCTCGTACACGGCCTGCTTGCCCCATTGGGCGATGCTCGGGGTAGCCATGGCCACACCGGGGACGGAGGCCACGCGCTCCACGTCATCAATCTCCAGGTCCCACCAGCGTCCCTTGCGGAAACCTTTGTACGGCTCGTTGGTCTTGCCGGAGATGACGAAGCCCGAGTTGGTGGCGAAGCCCTCGAATTCCTGCTGCAGTTCCTCCTGCATCCCCCGTCCGCCTCCGCTCAGGGCCACGAGCATGAAGATGCCCCAAAAGACGCCGAAGGCCGTCAGCAGGCTGCGCGTCTTGTTGCGGGTGATGGTGACGAGGATTTCCTCTATCGTATCCTTATCTATTTTCATCGTTACTAGGTGATTAGTGTTTGGGAATGAGTAATCAGTCGGCCCTCAACGCCTCGATGGGGCGTATCTTGGTGGCCTTGCGTGCGGGGAAGAGTCCGGCCAGCGTGCCCGCGACGATGAGGGTTACCGTCGCCTGGATAGCAATGCTCAGGTCCACGGTCGGGTTGCTGAACATCTTCGCCTCGAACGCGCCGTTGTCCACGGTCTGGCTGCCGAAGGCCGCGTCCATCCATTCCGTAGCTCCGATGCCGGCCACCATTCCGATATAGCCGAATACGGTGGTGATGACCACGCTCTCCACGATGATGAGCCACAGGATGCTGCGGGGCTTGGCGCCCAGTGCCTTGCGGATGCCGAACTCGTGGGTGCGTTCGCGGACGGTGATGAGCATGATGTTGCTGACGCCCACGATGCCGCTCAGCAGGGTGAAGATGCCGATGACCCAGATGGCCGTGCGCAGGATGCCCATGGCGGCCATGGCCTGCAGGTAGCTGGTGAAGCGGTTCCACAGCCAGATGGCACCGTCGTCCGTGGGGTCGAAGCGGTGGTTCGCGCCGATGGCGCGGCGGTAGTCCGCCTCAAACTGCTCGTTGCTCTCCTCCGTGGTCAGTCCCTTCGTGGTGAAGATGATGCTGTTCACGTCATTGCCTTTGTTATAAATCGTCTGCAGGGTGCTGAAGGGTATGAAGGCCGAGCTGGGTTCGCTGCTGCCTTCGTCGTCGTAGATGCCCACCACCTGGTAGGCCACTCCCCCGGCGTTGACGAACTTGCCCAGCGGGTCGGTGTGCGTCTTGCCGAAGAGTACGTCAGCTGACTTGCGGTGCAGTACGATGGACTTCCGCCGTTCGCGGATGTCGGTCTGGTTGACGAAGCGGCCTTCCACCACCTTCACCGGCTCCACCTCCGGGTAGTTGGGGTGCACGCCGTTGAGGGAGAGGTTGACATACTCCGCTCCGTAACTGATGTCCATGGACGACTGGTAGAGGGTGGCGCCCGCTTCCTCCACCCGGTCGGTAAAGTAGGCTTCGGTGTCCTCCAGGTCACGGTTGTCCAGGTCGATGCTGCGTCCTTCCTTCAGTCCGTCGTAGGGCTTGGTGGTCCATCCGCCCCATACGCGGACCGAGTTCAGTGCCCGTTCGCCGGAGTTCTCCTCGAAGGCGTGTATCAGTCCGTTGCCCGCGCCCAGCAGCACGATGAGCATGAAGATGCCCCAGGCTACGGCAAAGCCTGTGAGGAACGTGCGGAGCTTGTTGCGCTTGATGGTGCCGTAGATTTCCTGCCAAAGGTCGATCATTTCATCAGCCCTCCTTGGCCGAAGGGCGATGCGTCGTGGCGCAGGTTCTCCTCGATGCTGCCGATGACGCCGTCCTTGATATGGATGATTTTGTCTGTCTGGTTGGCCACGCCGCTCTCGTGGGTGACGACGACGATGGTCATGCCCGTCTGGTGCAGGTCCTTGAGGATTTGCATCACCTCGACGGACGTCTTGCTGTCCAGGGCACCGGTGGGTTCGTCTGCCAGGATGATTTGCGGCCGGGTGATGAGGGCACGGGCGATGGCTACGCGCTGCTTCTGTCCGCCGGACATCTCGTTGGGCATGTGGTGCGCCCAATCCTTCAAGCCGAGGCGGTCAAGGTATTCCAAAGCCAAGGCATTGCGCTTGCGCCGTCCCACGCCTTGGTAGAAGAGCGGCAGGGCCACGTTCTCCACGGCGTTCTTGAATGAGATGAGGTTGAACGACTGGAAGATGAAGCCTATCATGCGGTTGCGGTATTCGGCGGCCTTGTTCTCGCTCAGATTCTTGATGAGCGTGCCGTTCAGGTAGTACTCGCCCGTATCGTAGTTGTCCAGGATACCTAATATATTTAATAAGGTGGACTTCCCGGAGCCGGATGCTCCCATGATGGAGACGAACTCTCCCTTCTCGATATGGAGGTTGATACCTTTCAGCACGTGCAGGGGGGCGCCGTTGTAGTACGTCTTGTTGATGTCTTTTAAGTGTATCACTGTTCTGTGGTTTTATGTCACTAAAATGGTTGTTTTGCCCTATTAGACGCTGCAATGTTACGAAAAGTTGCACTGGTGGCGAAATTTTTTGCGGAAAGATTTTGCGGTCTCATTAAGTTTTGTGACTTTTGTAACCAATTAGTAATAATAAAACCCTTTAAAAACAAAATCTATCATGAACTCAAACATGGAGAAGCCCTATGTAGTGGGCATTGATATTGGTGGTACGAACACTGTTTTCGGCGTAGTAGACGCACGTGGTACAATCATTGCAAGCGGTTCTATCAAGACCGGCGCTTATCCTGACGTGGATGAATATGTGGACGCCGTATGCAAGAACCTGTTGCCCCTGATCGTGGCTAACGGTGGTTCGGACAAGATCAAGGGCATCGGCATCGGTGCACCTAATGGTAATTATTACAGCGGAACCATCGAGTTCGCGCCCAACCTTCCGTGGAAGGGTGTCATTTCATTGGCCGCCATGTTCGAGGAGCGCTTGGGCATTCCTACGGCACTGACCAACGACGCCAACGCCGCCGCCATCGGTGAGATGACCTACGGCGCTGCCCGTGGTATGAAGGATTTCATTATGATTACCCTCGGTACAGGTGTAGGTAGCGGTATCGTTATCAACGGTCAGATGGTTTATGGCCATGATGGCTTTGCAGGCGAATTGGGTCACACGATCATTCGCCGTGAGAATGGACGTATGTGCGGTTGCGGCCGTAAAGGTTGTCTGGAGACATACTGCTCGGCTACGGGTGTGACTCGTACAGCCCGTGAATTCCTGGCAGCACGTACGGAGCCCAGCTTGTTGCGCTCTATCCCGGCCGAGAATATCACTTCGAAAGACGTGTATGATGCAGCCGTGAAGGGTGATAAGTTGGCAAAGGATATTTTCGACTACACCGGTCAAATCCTGGGGGAAGCTATTGCAGACTTCATCGCCTTCTCCAGCCCTGAGGCAATTATCCTCTTCGGCGGCCTGGCCAAGTCCGGCGATTACATCTTCAAGCCCATTCAGAAGGCCATCGACGAGAACATTCTTCCTATCTATAAAGGTAAGGCCAAGCTGTTGATGTCCGAGCTGAAAGATTCCGATGCAGCTGTGCTGGGTGCCAGTGCACTGGGTTGGGAGTTGAAAGACATCAAGTAAGCGCGTTTATCGTATTTGTTTTCGATAATGGAGACATGCTTTTACGGGCATGTCTCTATTTTTTTGCTTCTTATGCGGAAGGCCTGTCAACTTGCCGGCAGGGGGATGGCGTGTCCGGGCAATAAAAAAGGGAAGCCGGAGTCCGGTTTCCCTTTTTTATCGAAAAGAAGAGAGGGTGATAATCTCTCGGATTATCCCAATGTCTTTTTCTCTTTGATTCTGGCCTTCTTGCCGGTGAGGGCGCGCAGGTAGTACAACTTGGCGCGGCGAACCTTACCAATCTTGTTCACTTCGATGCTGTCAATGGCCGGAGATTCGAGCGGGAAAATACGCTCTACGCCGACAGTGCCCGACATCTTGCGTACGGTGAAACGCTTCTTTTCACCATGGCCGGAAATCTTGATAACAACGCCGCGATAGTTCTGCACGCGCTCTTTGTTACCTTCCACGATACGATATGCTACAGTTACGGTGTCACCTGCCTTGAACTTGGGGTGCTGCTTGCCGGTAGCAAATGCTTCTTCTGCAATTTTAATTAAATCCATTGTTCTTGTTGATTAAATTGTTATCGTTACTACGCAACATACCAGGCTTTCTCTGTTGTTCCTGACAGCGATTGCGCGAAAGCGGGTGCAAAGTAACGGATTATTTTGCAGATACACAAATAATTTGCCGGGATTTTATCAGCATTATCCTACAGAACTGCCTCCGGGCGGACGGCCTCCTGTATCGAATGCATTGCCGGTGATTTTAAGGTGAGTATCCCGTCGGAATATTTCTGTTGTGAGCTATAAAAAAGTGACAATACAGCTGGAATTCTTTATTTCCAGGCTGGAAATGTACATTTCTAGGTTAGAGATATACATTTCTAGGCTGGAAATGTGTATTTCTAGGCTGGAAATAGAACTTTTTCCAAGCATTGAGGAACTTTACAAGGGGCATCGCGCACTTTTGTTGCCCACAACGGCTACTTTTTTGCAGTCACTTGGGAGACTTGTTCATATTTAATGCTTCCGATTCCGCAGATTGTCTTTTTTTATGTCTATCTTTGTCCGTCTTTTAAAAATAGGGAAACGAAACAGATGAAGAAGGTAAATAGACAGGTACGGGCGTGCGGGACGGCTTTGGCCTTATTGCTGGTCTTGTGGGCTTGTCGTCCGTCGTATGAAGTGACGGGCGTAGAGGGAAGCCGGATAGCGATGGACTCCACGTGGGATGCGCGTCCCGATGCGGAGGCGCAGGCGTTGCTGGCTCCTTATAAAAATAAGGTGGACAGCGTGATGCAGCAGGTGCTGGGTAGTTCGGCTCTTACGATGGAGCCCCGTCGTCCGGAGAGCTTGCTGTCCAATCTGGTGGCCGATATTCTCCGCGAGGCGGCAACCGGTGTCTTGGGGCGGAAGGCCGACATGGGGCTGGTCAATATGGGCGGGCTGCGTGCGACGCTGGCCCAAGGCGCTATCACTGTGGAGAATGCTTACGAGGTATTGCCCTTCGAGAACGCGCTGTGTGTGCTGACCGTGAAGGGGAGTGTCCTGCGGGAGTTGTTCGAGAACATTGCCTATCGCTTGGGCGAGGGCGTGAGCGGTGTCCGCCTGGAGGTGTCGGAAGACCGTAAGCTGTTGAGCGCCACCATTGGCGGGAAGCCGGTGGATGACGAGAAGCTCTATACCGTGGCTACGGTGGACTATCTGGCGGAGGGAAACGACGGGATGTATGCCTTGCCCAAGGCTGAAAAGAAGGTCTGTCCGCCGGGCGCCACCCTGCGTTCGCTCTTCATAGACTACGTGAAGCGGCAGACGGTGTCAGGCAAGGCGGTGACTTCGCGTGTGGAGGGCCGCGTCGTGGTGGTGAAAACAGGTAAGAACAAGTAAGGTGCATAATCGGATGAAAAAGACAGGAATCATAGCGGTCTTGGCTCTGCTGTTGTTGCAGCCGTTGGCCGCCCAGCAACAGAAAGAACTGATAGTTTTGCAGACCAGTGATACGCACAGCCGTATCGAACCTATCGCCTCGGAGGCGGCCGATAAATATGCCGGCATGGGAGGCGCGGTGCGTCGTGTCTCTTTTGTCAGACAATATCGGGGCGCGCATCCCGACGCCTTGTTGTTCGATTGCGGTGACATCTCGCAGGGCACACCTTATTATAATATGTTCCAAGGCGAGCTGGAGGTGAAGATGATGAACCTGATGCAGTATGACGCCATGACTATCGGCAATCATGAGTTCGACTTCGGGTTGGAGAATATGGCGCGGCTGTTCCGCATGGCCGATTTCCCGGTGGTCTGTGCCAATTATGATGTGAAGGGCACGGTACTCGAGGGGTTGGTAAAGCCCTATATCGTCTTGGAGCGGGCCGGTGTGCGCATAGGCGTTTTCGGTCTTTCCACCCGTCTGGAAGGACTGGTGCAGGCGGACAAGTGTGCCGGTGTGGTGTATCACGACCCTATCCCGGTGGCTCAGGAAATGGTGGCCCAACTGCGCGGAAAGGAACACTGCGATGTTGTGATCTGTCTTTCCCACTTAGGGCTGTATGGTTCGGGATTGGGGGATGCCGGCGATGAAGTGCTCGCGGCACAAACCGAAGGCATCGACTTGATTCTGGGCGGACATTCGCATACGTACATGGAGCGTCCGGCCTTCTATGAGAATACAGCAAAGGAGGAAGTGCCGGTGATGCATACGGGAAAGAACGGCGCTTATGTCGGCGTGCTGAAATTGGAATTGGGAGAGAAGAAATAAAGAATAGATGTATCGTTTAAAATAAGGAATAGGGAAAGCGTTTATGAGAAAATACGTTTTTTTAGTGGGATGCCTGTGGGGGATGCTGTGTATGATGCTCCCGGTGCAGGCGCAGGTTACTCCACGGCTGGCCGCGGCGGATGAATCCCGGTGCCGGCAATGGGTGGATTCGGTGATGTCCCGGATGAGCCTGCAGGAGAAGATAGGTCAGTTGCTGATCCCCCGGGTACCGGCCGTGGCTGATAAGGCGACCAAGAAGCAGCTGAAGGAATGGGTGCGTAAATATAAGATAGGTGGCTTGTTGTTCGCTAAGGGAACCATAGAAGGACAAGCCCTCTTGACGAATCAGGTGCAGAAAGATTCCAAGGTTCCCATGCTGATTACGGTGGATGGTGAGTGGGGATTGTCCATGCGTTTGACGGATGCTCCCGAGTTCCCCCGTAATGCGACCTTGGGCTGTATCACGGACAACAGTCTGATAGAAGCATACGGGCGTGAGGTGGCACGTGAACTTCGTGCGTTGGGCGTACATGTCAATTTCGCGCCGGTGGCTGATGTGAATACCAATCCCTTGAATCCCGTAATCAATGTCCGCGCTTTTGGCGAGGATACGCGGGCAGTCACGGAGAAAGTGTTGGCCTATAGTCGTGGCCTGGAGAGTGGCGGAGTCTTGTCCGTTGCCAAACATTTCCCCGGCCACGGTGATACCAATACCGATTCACACCGTACCCTCCCTGTCTTGCGCCATGACCGTGCCCGGCTGGACAGTGTAGAGCTGTATCCTTTTCGGGAATATATCCGTGCAGGGTTGGGCGGTATGATGATAGGCCATCTGCAAGTCTCCGCGCTGGAGTCGGACAGCCTGCTGCCTTCATCGTTGTCGAAATCCATAGTGACAGACTTGTTGCAGGACGAACTGGGTTTTCGGGGACTGGTGTTTACCGATGCGCTCGACATGCGGGGAGTGACCCGTGTGCCCGGTCTGTTTGCCAAGGCGGTGAAGGCGGGAAATGACATGTTGTTGGTACAGTCTGCGGTCGTCAAGGCCTTGCATGAGGTGACGGAGGCCATCAAAGAAGGCACCTTGACCGAGGCCGACGTGGATGCCCGTTGCCGCAAGGTGCTGGCTTGGAAATATCGGTTGGGTTTGCGGCAGAAGCCGGATAAACTGCCGGTCAAGGAACTGAAAGACCGTATCTGTACCGTCGAGGCTAGGCAACTGGCTTCCGGTTTGCGCCGGGAGGCCGTAACGGTGTTGGACAACTATTTCGGGGTACTTCCTTTGGCACCCGCAGTCGGTGGAGGAGGCATGGCGGTGCTTAGCATGGGCGACCAGGAGGCAGACTCGGCTTTTGTGGCAGCCATGCAGGCTCGGGGAGGCATTGACTGCTTCCGCTTGCCGTGGAATGCTTCCGAGGAGGAGCAGATAGCGTTGAAGCGGAAGTTGGCTCCGTATAGCCGTGTGGTGGTCAGCATTGCCGGCGTCAATTATGCCGGTGAGGCGGATGTCGCTTTTTTGGCCGGACTGAATTTGCGGGCGCCGCTGGTATATACATTCTTCACTTCCTATCGGTTGTTGCCGTTGATGGCGCCTGCCTTGGCAAAAGCCAATGCCGTAGTGCTGGCTCATTCGGCCGAAGGTGATTTGCAGCGTCATGTGGCCCGGGTGCTTTTTGCAGAAGCAGAGGCGCATGGAAGGTTGGCGATGAGTGTCGGCAGATTGTTCCCGGTGGGAGCCGGTTGCGATATTCGGACGGATATGAAGCCAATGTCCGTATTGCCGGATGATTACGGCATGAAGTCGTATGTGCTGGAAGGCATTAACCGTATTGCTACCCAAGGGCTGGAGGCCGGTGCTTATCCAGGTTGCCGCATTCTGATATGGAAGGACGGGAAGACAGTCTATGACCGGGGCTTTGGTTGTCATTCGAACAGCGATACGACTGCTGTACGCTCCACTGACCTTTTCGATTTGGCTTCCATGACCAAGACTACGGCTACCCTGCTGGCCGTGATGAAACTCTATGATGAGGGCCGGTTGAAATTGGATGACAAGGCTTCGGCCTACTTGTCCTTCCTGCGTGGAACAGATAAGCGGAATATTACCATCCGCGAGCTACTCTTGCACGAGTCGGGGCTGGCGCCTCACATCCGTTTCTATATGGAGGCCATCGATCCTAATTCCGTGCATGGACCATATGCGCAGAGTTGGGAGGACAAATGGCATCATACGCGGGTCAGTGAGCATAGTTATTATTGTTCGGACTTTAAGTTCAAGAAAGGCTTGATGTCTGATAAGCAGACTCGTACGCATACCTTGCACGTGGCTGACGGCATGTGGCTGGATGGTAAATTCAAGCAGAGCATCCTGAAGGAGATTGCCCGCAGCCACCTGGACCGCAAGCGTTATATTTACAGTGACTTAGGCTTCATCCTGTTGCAACAGATCGTGGAGCAACTCACGAAGCAACCGCTGGATGTCTATGTGACGGAAAACTTCTATGCTCCGATGGGCTTGGAGCGTACCTTGTTCTGTCCGTTGGAGAAATTCCCAAAATCGGAAATCATGCCGACGGCCTTCAATGATTTCCTGCGCCGTCAGGACCTTTGCGGCTATGTGCATGATGAGGCTGCAGCTTTCATGGGTGGTGTTGCCGGTCATGCCGGATTGTTTTCTACGGCAGAGGAAGTGGCGGCCATCTACCAGATGTTGTTGGATGGCGGTATCTGGCAGGGAAAACGCTACCTGAGTGAGGAAACCTGCCGGCTTTTCACTACGGAGAAGTCGCTGATCAGTCGGCGGGGATTAGGTTTTGACAAGCCGGACGTAGCCATCGTGAAGCGTAGCCCTTGTGCGCCTTCTGCTCCCGAGTCCGTTTATGGCCATACGGGCTTCACGGGGACTTGTGCATGGGTAGATCCGGGAAGCCGGACAGTTTATGTCTTCCTTAGTAACCGTGTGTGTCCTAATGTGTGGAATACGAAGTTGGGCGACATGGACATCCGTACGGATATACAAGAACTGATATATAAGAGTTTGTACTCGGAGGAGGCACGGTAATGAAGTGGCTTAGGTATTTATCGGCATGGAGTATAGTGTGCATGCTCTCGTGCCAGGTGTCGGCTCAGTGTCGTTTTTTACCCATTGATTCATTGCCGCTGCCGATGGAGGAGCCGGTTTTGGTCTCTTCTTTACAGCAGAATGAAGATTGCCGTCAGTGGGTCGATTCGGTGATGCAGCGGATGAGTTTGAAAGAACGCATCGGCCAGCTTTTCATTTATACCATTGCACCGCAACAGAATAAACCTAATATGGAACTTCTGCGCAAGGTGGTGCAAGAGTACAAGATAGGCGGTCTGCTCTTTTCCGGCGGTTTGCTGGAGAACCAAGTGAAGTTGACCAACGAGGCGCAGCAAATGGCCGACGTGCCGTTGCTTATCACCTTTGACGGGGAATGGGGATTGGCCATGCGGCTGCGTGGAACACCTTCCTTCCCGCGTAACATGGTGCTGGGATGTATCCGCAACGATAGCTTGTTGTATGAATACGGCCGTGAAGTGGCCCGCCAGTGTCGCGAGATAGGTGTGCAGGTCAATTTCGCTCCGGTTGCCGACGTAAACATCAATCCGGACAATCCCGTCATCAATACCCGGTCTTTTGGAGAAGATCCGGCAGAGGTGGCACGCAAGGTGGTGGCTTATAGTCGCGGCTTGGAATCCGGACGAGTGTTGTCTGTCAGCAAACATTTTCCCGGCCATGGGGATACGGATGTGGATTCTCATAAAGCTCTGCCGGTCTTGCCTTTTACCCGTGAGCGTCTAGATAGTGTGGAGCTGTATCCTTTCCGTCGGGTTATCCGCGCCGGCTTGGGTGGCATCATGGTGGGCCATTTGGAGGTGCCTGCTTTGGATCCTCAACCCGGTGTCCCGGCATCGCTTTCATGGCGGATTGTGACGGAGGTCTTGGGCGAAGAATTGGGCTTTAAGGGATTGGTCTTTACCGATGCGTTGGCCATGCGGGGAGTATCTGGACAGGGACACTTGTGTTTGCAGGCGCTAAAAGCCGGCGACGATCTTTTGCTGGTTCCTCGTAGTCTGGGTGGTGAACTGGATGCTGTGTTGGCCGCTGTCCGCAGGGGTGAGTTGCCGGAAGCGGAAATTGATCGGAAATGCCGCAAAGTGTTGACCTATAAATATGCCTTAGGACTGACTCAAAAGCCACAGGTCCATCTGTCCGGCTTGGAGAGTCGGTTGAACACTCCTCATTGCCGGGCATTGATGCGGCAGTTGAAGCAAGCTGCCATCACCGTGGTGGAGAAAGGAGATTCTTTGTTGCCACTAGACCTCTCCTCCCGGCGGATAGCTTTGCTTCAAGTAGGGGAGACGGAGATCCTTGCACCTTTTCAGACGGAATTGTCGCGCAGCGTACATATGGATGTGTTCCGTCTGGCAAAGGGAATGTCCGATGCCGCCCTGCAAACCTTGCGGAAGAAGCTGTCGGCTTATGAGCGTGTGTTGGTATGCTTTCCCGATCGTCATCTGAAGAATTATCGCACGTTTTTTACCCGTTATTTGCCCGATGTCCCTTTGATTTACATATTATTCGTTTCCGGTCAGCAAGTACCCCGTGATTTTGGTCCGGCGCCTGATGCTTTAGTTTTGGCGCATGCGGCCGATACCGAGATTCAGCATCGGGTGGCAGCGATTCTAACCGGAAAGGCCGGGGCGGATGGGCGTTTGTCGGCTGCAGTGGGGCGTTGGTTTAAGTCCGGTGAAGGACGGACGTTGGAGGCTGCTGTCCGGCAACCTTATCGCTCTTTGAACGATTTGGGTGTGGATGCCGACCGTTTGTCCGCTATCGACCGGATTGCCGAGGAAGGCATTGCGGAAGGTGCTTATCCCGGTTGCCAGATTGCCGTGTTGAAGGATGGCTATGAAATTTATAATAAGGCCTTCGGCACCCATTGTGGAGGCACCCGAACTGGCGAGGATAGCATCCCGGTCACCCCGGGGGATGTCTATGATATCGCTTCGATGACTAAAACCAGTGCTACCTTGTTAGCAGTGATGAAACTTTACGACCGGGGACGACTCAGTTTGACCGACCGTGTGTCTGACTATTTACCGTTCTTGCTGGATACGGACAAACGGGATATTACGGTGCGTCAATTGCTGCTCCACGAATCGGGGTTGCCGTCCACCATTTTGTTCTATCGGGAGGCTATCGACGAGGATAGCTATGAAGGAGCTTTGTTTCGGGGTGCCCGCGATGTGAATCATTCGGCCCGCATCGGTGGGCGGACGTGGGCGAATCCGGATTTCAGCTTTCATGAGGGATTGGCTTCAGCTGTGCGTACCGACTCTTGTACGTGGCAGTTGGCTGATAGTCTGTGGTTGAATCCGAGTTTTAAACGAACCTATCTGCAACAGATAGCCGATGCTCCGTTGTTGAGTCGCCGTTATCGTTATAGCTGTGTGGGCTTCATTTTGTTGCAACAGTTGGTGGAAGCCCGTGCAGGCATGCAGATGGATGAGTTTCTTGACCGTGAGTTTTACCGGCCCATGGGGTTGACACACACTTGTTATCGCCCTTTGGAGCACCTGCCTCGACGCATTATCATTCCCTCGTCAGTCGATCCTTTTTTGCGGAAGGACACTCTTCAAGGCTTTGTCCACGACGAGTCTGCGGCATTCCTTGGCGGAGTCTCGGGCAATGCAGGACTTTTCTCCAACGCTCACGAGCAGGCTTTGCTCTATCAGATGTTGCTGAATGGAGGTGAACTGAATGGGCGTCGTTACCTAAGTCCGGAGACATGTCGTGTCTTTACCACCACATTATCCCGCACCAGTCGCCGTGGCCTTGGTTTTGACAAGCCGGATCGTCGCAATCCCCGTCGTAGTCCTTGTTGCGAAGAGGCTCCTGCATCGGTTTACGGGCATACAGGCTTTACGGGTACCTGTGCCTGGGTAGACCCCGATAATCACTTGGTTTATATATTTCTTTCTAACCGTATTTTCCCGAACGTGTGGAATAATAAACTATCCCGTTTGGATATCCGTACCCGCATTCAGCAAGCCATTTACGAGGCTTTGCGTTGAATGGAGGAACGAATATCCCGGTTAGATGAGGTATAATACGCCTTTATCATAAGGCACGGAGAAAGTCTCGGGTAGTGGCTGCTTCTTTTTGAAAAATCTCTTCCAAGCAGGTGTATGCCAATAGTTTTCTGCTAATGCCAGCTGCTTATACGTATGTTGCAATGCTTTTACAGAGCATCTGTCTTGGATGGTTAAGATGGAGTCGCTGGCATAGAGGCGGGCAAAAGCAGGCAAATCGCGTGTCTTCAGATAGCCAATCAGTCGGTTTATGTTACACAGCTGTCTTAGCTCAGGTGAAGTAGTGTTTTCTGTAGCTAATGTTTCCAGCAAGCGGATGGCTTTGGATAAATTTTTCTCTTGGTTGAATAAGCAAAGTGCATGATAAAAACGCAAGCGAGGCGTGAATATCCCTGTTTCTTCCAGCATTTTCAGTAAAAAAGTATATCGGTTTTGTTCCAATATGTCGGGGATGGAAGTAAAGTTCATTCGGAAAGTATCATTATGTTTATAATTATGCCAGTCCTCTATAATGCGTTGACGTAGTTTCTCTGATTCTGATAGCAAGACAGCATAATAGACATGTCGGAAAAGTTCATTCAGCTTTTCTTTGTTCTTTGTTTCTCTTTTCGGACTATTGTCATTTGGGTCTTGATCATCCGGATCTGTTTCCAGAGCATCATTAATCAGCAGACTCAATTTTTTGGATACCCGATAACGGTAGACGAGTTCTTCTTCACGGATATCTTTCCAATTCCAAGCCCAAGAGTTTGCTTCTTCTAATAGGACATTCCATGCTCCTCTAGGGTTCATATAGGTTAAAAATTTGTCAGCTTTGGCTTCAGGATCAAGTGTATCGTCTTGATAAATAAGTTGTGGGTTATAGTTTAGTTTGTTGACAACCCAAAAATCGCGTACGATACTGCCCATTCCGCTAAAGTCATATTCATTGCTATTGTCGAAAAAACGGTTGAAGGCAGTGATGGCTTCTTCCATATTTCCGGTAGCTGTGCAAATAGCGGCTTGTGACAAAGCTATTATGGCGGGAAGCACGGGGGTAAAGTCACTCTTGGGAAATTCATTCCAAATATCTTTAGCTTGTTTCATACAAGCTTTAGCTCGCTTCAGTACAGTTGGGTCGATAAAAGCTGGTTTATAATTGCGCATATCTATCGTAGGCCACCTGAAGTGCGTGTAGGTTTCAAAAAAAGCGCTGTGTGTATAAAATAGGATGGCTACTTCTTTCAGATTGTTATTCCATGCTGTGCGGTCAATGCTGGTTAGCCATTGTTCGGCCTTTTGTAAGTCTTCTTGAATTTTCTCCTTTAGGTGTTCATCTGGTGTATTTCCTCCATTCTTGTCTTCAATTTCATCTTCATCAGAGAAAAAGAAAGCATCTACTAAGTTGGTGATGAGGGACATCGCTTTGTGAAGATATAGGGAGGAAAAGAGATATGCTTTTTCTTGTGGAGTAAATATCTTAGCATAATCCCTTTTCAAACGCTGTATTAAAACGTCTGTTTGGTGCGTAATTATGGCCTTGTCTTTTCTTGTGTGGTCGTCTTTAATGGGAGAAAGTAATTGTGAGAGAATCCATAACATCAGATATTCTTTGTCGGTTTCTCCTTCCAGCAATCGTGAGGCCTCTTCATAGTGGTCGTTACTTAAATAGAAGAGAGCGCAGAGTCGTTTGATTTCCTTGTCTTTTCGCTTGGATAGCTTAAGTAGGTCTTCTTGTACATCTTCATAAGTTATAAATTCTTCATTAGGCAAATTTTCGAAGCAAATTTGAAATTTGTAAATGTCGAAAGTTAGGTGCAAACCATAGATTCCCTGTATCCATTCGGCTACATATTGACGGTAATCTTTTAAAAATTGTATGACGAATTCCTCTCTTCTTCGGGAATCTGTACATGTTTTTACACGCTCTGCAGAAAGTTGGTACATAGTCAGACTCCATGTTTTGCGGATGCCTTCGGTCAACTCCTTGCATTGGGAGGGGATGGCGCGTATCAATTGTAATTTAAGGGCAAGGTCCTGTTGTAGATTGCCATAGCAGAGGATTACTGTCGGCGCATATTGAAAATCGCTTTCTTGCAGTTCGTTTATCCAGACTTCTGTATTCCCTTCATTAGATAAAGTGAACTTAAAAGAGAAAGCGTTGGTCGTTCGTGTCAGTGCAGTCAGAGAGCGGTGCTTCTCTTCTCCTTTTTCAAGTAGGTATTCTTTTGTTTCTTGATTGAGCGGTAGAGATGCATTGGAAAAAAGTTGCAGTAGAATCTCTTGGAAAGTATCTTCATATTTCTGGGCTTCCTTCTCGGTTATTTCCGGGTAGGATGAAATATAAGGTCTGAGCAAGTCTTTCTGAACTTGGCAAATCCGGGCGAGCAGCAATAAACTCGGTATATCATCGGGGTGGCTTTCTACTCGATTGATAAGTTTATCTGTCAGTGCGTTTGTAATATCTTTTGCCTGTTTCCAGACGCCTGCTGTCAGCAATGCCTCCGCACATGTCAGAGCCAGTTTTTCTTGAGGCAGGTAGAATGAATTTTCAAATTCCGTCCGGTGTTCTTGCTCAAATTGCTTGACCAGACGTAGTGCTTCCCACATTTGTCCTTTGGCTAAGCAGATGGCTAGGCGGAATCGGGCTTCTGTCAATTGTTCGGCTTTTGTGGGGTTCCCTTGGTTTGTCTTATGGGTGTAGAGTGACCATCTGCGGAGCTTTTCTTCGCACGATAGGTTTTCATCATCGGCCCATAGGTATTTTAGTTGCTCCACTACAGGTGAGGGCATCTTTTCCAAGGGAATTTCCCGGACTAATTTTTGTATGATTAGCAGACAGTCGCTGTATTTGAGTGTCTCGAGGATATCCCGCAATTGGTCAGCATGTTCTTCTTCACTGTTTTCTATCAGCAAACGAATTGCGTGATAGACACAGTCTCGCTCTATTGAGGCGAGCGAGAAGAGACTATTGGATAATTGTGATTTGTTATTACAGTGATCCTTTAAGTAGGCTATAGTCTGTTTCTCATCATGACTGAGAAGCAGATAATAAAGTTGTTCGTCGGCAGAGCCATGCTTCTGGCTTAGGGCATACAATTTTTGGTAAAGCGATGCAGGTTGGTGGACAGTTTGTTTGAAAGCGTCTTGTATAAGTTTATGTCCGAAGCTCCATTTGCCTTCACTTTCAAATTCATTGATGAGGAAACTAAACCAACGACGGAATGCGGCAAATTCTACTGCATTCCAGTCTTTACCCATCAATTCTTCCAGTTCGTGGTCGCTCAATCCATGCCAAGAAAAAGCTATGAATGTTAAGGTTTCATATACCAATTTTTTCCCGAAACGTCTTGCCGCTTTATCCAGCAATTGGAGGAACAGCTCTTGTGGATCGCAACTAAATTCATCAACCATGTTCTCCAAGAAGAGGGTGATTTTCTCTTCTTCATTGATGGCAGAGGATTGACGCATCATGGAAAAGTCATAGCTGTCAATAGCTGAAAGTATGTTGGTAGCCAGGATAATCCAAAGAGGTGAGCCGTAAGCCCGGTTGCCGTGTGCATTTTGCTTGTTCAGTAGTTTCTGGGTGATAGTTTCGGGCAGTTCTTTACCAGAATTGGCCAAGACTCTTTTCAGCAAGGCTGTGGCATCTCCCCGGCTATAATCTTCCAGGTATTCTACTTTTAAGAATGAGTATTCATCCGTTAGCTTGAAATATGGTTCTATTTCTTTTTTCAAGTATTCCTCTGTGCAGGTTCCCCAAAATAGGCGGACATAGGTGGCTTTTTGCATAGTATCAAAATGGATAAGGCTACGTTTTGGATTTCCCAACTCTACTTTACGTAAGTTCAATAGAAATGAAAGTGAGAGTACAGCTTTGTCGTCTAAGAAACGGTCAAGGGCATCAATCATAATGGCGACGTGTAGGTTGCGTTTTGCTGCCGCCTGACAAAGCTTATCGAAATCGTTGCGCAGGTGTTGGGTGTATTGGGAAATACTTTCCTTGCCTGCGTCGGGTTCGGTATAGTCTATATGCATACGTCGGGCCAATTGCTTGCAGAAGTGTCGGAACATGGAGTAAAGATGACAAGACTCTGGAGTTACTCCTGCGCTGTGTCCCAACAAGATGACATTGACCGGCAAATGTTTGTCCATATAGTCGTAAAACTGGCAAAACAAGGAACTTTTTCCCTTGCCTGAACGCCCCGTCAATAGGGAATGATGATAATCGGAATTTGAATTTTCCCAAGTTCGGAATTCATATCCATCACCCCATTTCCCTCCATAGAAGTCATTCGGAAATTCCGTTTGCAATTGTTGCAGGAAACAATCAATGTGGCGGTTGATGAGAGGCCGGCGTCCTGTGAACTGTTCGATATGTTTGCTCACAAACAGGCGGAATGCTTCTTCCTCCTGTTCGTCTTTATCGTTGATTACCCGTGTACGGTTGGCTATTTCGTGTGTCAACAGTCTCTTTTTCAAATCGTTGAAAACCTGATCGCCCCAGACGTCCAATCCTTTGAAACCGTCTCCTGTCCACTCCAACGCATATTCATGGACAGAGTCCTCCAAGCCGGCCTCTGAGAATTTCGTTCGGATTTTCTCCTTCAAATTTGTCAATTTTTGGGCAATCTTGCGTTGCGTTTCGCGTCCTTCAAGGCGGGCAAGATCGCTGTAGCATTGTCGCGTTTTCTCATCCATATGGACATAAGACTGTGGGTCGCGGAAGTAGAACAAACTGTTTTGCAGCAGCTCCGGCGTGCCTAATCCGCCGAATTGCATTTCCAGTTCAGTGATACTGGTGTCTTCCGTTTGCTCAAAAAGCGTTCGCTCTTCGTCATTCAATCGACTCATGACTTCCTTGATGCTTTGTGCGGGAGGTATCCAACCATATCTTTCGCCAATAAGCCCGATGAAGTAAGGGCGGCTTCGTTTGATTTCGTTGAAACAAACGTTCAAGACGGCAGCTTGTTTTTCTTGCTCCTGCTCTATGTCGGAAGTCACGACACCCCATCGTAAATCTATGAGTTGGAAAGAAAGCCGGTAGGCGGCGAATTCTGTTTCCAATCGGGGGAGAACATAATATTTCAAGTAGTCGCGCTCCATGTCCATATCGAGAAAAGTGCTGCTGATGAAGATGGAGATGACTTTCCATGATGTCGATTGTGTATCCATACGGTCTTGAGTCGAAAAAAGGTTGTTAAATGGCATTGCTCAGTTTTCAGGGGGTGAAGGTAGCAAATAATATTGAAATATCAAACAGGAGATGTCCGATGGGAGGATGCTTATGCAGATAAGCCGGCAGGATATAAGACGGAATAATTTCGCAATCGTCCGTTTCGCCTGCCGGCCACGTTAATGAACAGTGGTACGTACTATTTCCTTATAATAAGAAAACATTCTACCCGTGAAAAAAGTTCACCAAGGGTGGCGCGATGCTTCGGGGGCTTTCTCCCTTTATGATTTTTAAGCATAAACATAGGTGGTACGTCAGGAAAAAAACGTAATTTTGCGGCCTGATAATTATCATCACACATAATACGACGTATGAAACTGGATGTATTAACCGCCATCTCTCCGATTGACGGCCGATATAGAGGTAAGACGGATGTCTTGGCCTCTTATTTCTCTGAATTTGCACTCATCAGATACCGGGTGCGTGTGGAAGTAGAATACTTCATTGCCTTGTGCGAGTTGCCTCTGCCCCAATTGGAGGGCGTGGATAAGGGCATCTTCGAATCCCTGCGCGACATCTATCGCCAATTTTCCGAAGCTGATGCCGCCCGCATCAAGGAGATCGAGAGCGTGACCAACCATGACGTGAAAGCCGTGGAATATTTCCTGAAGGAACAGTTTGACAAGATGGGGGGTATGGAGCCTTATAAGGAGTTTATTCACTTCGGATTGACTTCGCAAGACATTAACAACACCTCTGTGCCTCTTTCCGTCAAGGAATGTTTGGAGGAGGCATACTATCCCCAGCTGGAGGAGCTGATCGCCCAGTTGGAGGCTTATGCTACGGAGTGGGCAGACGTCCCCATGCTGGCAAAGACGCACGGACAACCGGCTTCACCTACGCGGCTGGGTAAGGAAATATATGTATTCGTTTACCGCTTGAAGCGCCAGTTGGCCGGTTTGAAGGCTTGTCCCCTGACGGCTAAGTTCGGTGGAGCCACGGGTAACTACAATGCCCATCATGTGGCTTATCCCGCCTACGATTGGAAGGCTTTCGGCAACAAGTTCGTCTCCGAAAAACTGGGGTTGGAGCGTGAGGAATATACCACACAGATTTCCAATTACGATAATCTCTCAGCCGTGTTTGATGCATTGAAGCGCATCAACACCATTATGATTGACATGAACCGTGACTTCTGGCAATACATTTCGATGGAGTATTTCAAGCAGAAGATCAAGGCCGGCGAGGTAGGCTCCAGCGCTATGCCCCACAAGGTGAATCCCATTGACTTCGAGAATGCCGAGGGTAACTTGGGCGTGGCCAACGCGTTGCTGAACCACCTGGCAATGAAACTTCCCGTATCCCGCCTCCAGCGCGACTTGACGGACTCTACCGTTTTGCGCAATGTAGGTGTGCCTTTCGGACATATTCTCATCGCTATCCAAAGCTCTCTCAAGGGATTGCGCAAGCTCTTGCTGAACGAATCGGTCATCTACCGCGATCTGGATAATTGCTGGAGTGTGGTGGCTGAGGCTATTCAGACCATCTTGCGTCGCGAAGGTTACCCGCATCCTTATGAGGCGTTGAAGGCGCTGACGCGAACCAATCAAGCCATCACCGAATCTTCTATCAAGGACTTTATTGAAGGACTGAATGTTAGTGAGGCCGTCAAGGCAGAATTGCGTGTCATTACACCGCACAATTATACAGGGATGTAAGGTGTCGCGTTTATGTGAACGACAAAAGGAATCAAACAGATTAGTTATATATAAATTTAATTAACAAGGCCGTGAGGCCATTAGCTGAATAGAACAATGACAACAGAAAACGAAACTTGGCAGGGTGCTTCTTCCCCGGCGGAGAACACCGGTGCCGACCGCGAGGGGAATCAGACGAATAAAGAAAACGGTTATGCGCGTGTGCCTTATAATCGCGATGGAAATGCCCGTCCGCATCGCCCGCGCTTCAATCCGAATGCAGAAAATGCCGGACGTCCGCAACGTGCTTATTCCAGTGACCGTCCCTATCGTCCGCGTTTCAATCCGAACGCAGAGAATGGAGAGCGCCCGCAACGTCCTTATAATAATGATCGTCCTTATAATCAAGACCGTCCTTACCGTCCGCGCTTCAATTCGAATGCCGATGGCGAGCGTCCGCAGCGTCCTTATAATCAGGAGCGTCCCTATCGCCCTAAATACAATAATGCCGATGGCGAGCGTCCGCAACGTCCTTACAACCAGGAACGCTCCTATCGCCCTAAATATAATAATGAGAACGGCGAGCGTCCGCAACGTCCTTATGGTAATCAGGAGCGTCCGGCTTATGGCAATGCCGACCGTTCTTTGCGTCCGCGTTTCAATCAGAATGCAGAGAATGAAGGACGTCCGCAACGTCCTTATGGAGGCAATCAGGGGCGTCCCCGTTTCAATGCGAATCGTCCTTATGGAAATAATCCGCGTCGCCGGACGCCGGGTTATGACCCCAACGCCAAGTATAGCAAGAAGAAGCAGATTGAGTATAAAGAGCAGTTTGTGGATCCCAATGAACCTATCCGCCTGAACAAATTCCTGGCCAATGCCGGAGTATGCTCGCGCCGTGAGGCCGATGAGTTTATCACAGCCGGTGTGGTGTCAGTCAACGGACAGGTGGTAACCGAACTGGGTACGAAGATCAAGCGGGGCGATGAGGTGAAGTTCCATGAGCAAGTGGTGAATATCGAGCGTAAGATTTACGTTCTTCTGAACAAGCCGAAGGACACCGTGACTACCTCCGACGATCCTCAGGCGCGCCGCACGGTGATGGATTTGGTGAAGGATGCCTGCACGGAGCGTATTTATCCCGTAGGGCGTTTGGACCGCAATACTACCGGTGTGCTCCTGCTGACCAATGATGGAGACTTGGCTTCCAAGTTGACGCATCCCAAGTACCTCAAGAAGAAAATCTATCATGTTCATTTGGACAAGAACCTGACCCAGGCTGATATGGAGCAGATTGCTGCCGGTATCCAGCTGGATGACGGGGAAATCCATGCAGACGCCATCAGCTATACGGATGAGGCCAAGAAGAACGATGTGGGTATTGAAATCCACTCCGGAAAGAACCGCATTGTCCGTCGTATTTTTGAGTCGTTGGGTTATAAGGTGGTGAAGTTGGACCGTGTTTACTTTGCCGGACTCACCAAGAAGGGACTTCGTCGGGGCGAATGGCGCTACCTGACAGAAGCTGAGGTAAACCACCTGCGCATGGGCTCCTTTGATTGATAAATTATTTGTTTACCATTATGGAAAAAATAAGCAGAACAAAAGTCATAGACCTCCTGAAACGCGAGGATTTTGGCACCTTGGTCAATGTGAAAGGCTGGGTGCGCACGCGTCGTGGGAGCAAGCAAGTAAGTTTTATTGCTTTGAATGATGGCTCCACTATCCACAACGTGCAGATTGTTGTGGACGTGGCCAATTTCGACGAGGCTTTGTTGAAGGATATCACTACGGGGGCCTGCCTGAGTGTCAACGGTGTGCTGGCTGAATCTGTAGGTTCCGGTCAGAAGGTGGAGTTGCAGGCTCGTGAGATTGAGATACTGGGCACTTGCGATAACACGTATCCCCTCCAAAAGAAAGGACATTCCATGGAGTTCCTGCGTGAGGTGGCTCATTTGCGTCCCCGTACCAATACGTTCGGAGCCGTATTCCGCATTCGTCACAACATGGCTATTGCCATCCATAAATTCTTTCATGAGAAAGGTTTCTTCTATTTTCACACCCCCATCATTACTGCCTCCGATTGCGAGGGAGCCGGTCAGATGTTTCAGGTGACTACGATGAACCTTTATGACTTGAAGAAAGATGAGAATGGCTCCATTGTTTACGATGATGATTTCTTCGGCAAACAGGCCAGTCTGACTGTGTCCGGACAGTTGGAAGGCGAGTTGGCTGCTACTGCTCTGGGTGCCATCTATACTTTCGGACCTACCTTCCGCGCTGAAAATTCCAATACGCCCCGCCATTTGGCTGAGTTTTGGATGATTGAGCCAGAAGTGGCTTTTGCCGACTTGACCGAGTTGATGGATCTTGAAGAAGAGTTTATCAAGTATTGTGTGCAGTGGGCGCTGGACAATTGCCGCGATGACTTGGAATTCCTCAATAAGATGGTGGACAAAGGACTGATAGAGCGTCTGGAGGGTGTGGTGAATACAGAGTTTGTCCGTCTGCCTTATACGGAGGGCATCAAGATCTTGGAAGAAGCCGTAGCCAAAGGGCACAAGTTTGAATTCCCCGTTTATTGGGGTTGCGACTTGGCGAGCGAACACGAACGTTTCCTGGTGGAAGAACATTTCCGCAAGCCTGTCATCATGATAGACTATCCGAAGGAAATCAAGGCGTTCTATATGAAGCAGAATGCCGATGGCAAGACCGTGCAGGGCACTGATGTGTTGTTCCCGCAGATTGGTGAAATTATCGGCGGCAGTGTCCGTGAGGAAAACTACGACAAGCTGATGGCCCGTATTCAGGAGCTGCATATCCCGATGAAGGATATGTGGTGGTATCTTGATACGCGCCGTTATGGCACTTGTCCGCATGCCGGTTTCGGATTGGGCTTCGAACGTCTGTTGCTGTTTGTCACCGGTATGGCCAATATCCGCGACGTGATACCTTTCCCGCGTACCCCGCGTAATGCAGATTTCTAAGGCTTGCGCATAGCGATAGGTATTGAATAGCTTAAAAACGGATTACGTGGAATCTGTAGTTCTTCTTGGGAAGATTCGTAGATTCAGCGTAATCCGTTTCTTTTTGGACTGAGCCCGGGTGGTGTTATAGCCGGATGTGAGCAAGGGTATTGCCGAGCGTGAGCGTCTATACTGTCGAGCGCGTGCGTCGGTATCCCGGAGCATGAGGGGGGAGGTTAAAGTAAGCACTTGAATGACACATCGCTACAAAACGAGGGTATTGGGCGGAAAGCCAAAAAAATACATAAAAACATTTGTCGGTTGTCAGAAAATCCGTACCTTTGCAAGCCGATTATTATCAAAAAAGTATAAGCGATTAATTCATAGCGAGTTAATGGGAGTGTGTCCAACCCCGTTGCTTGCGGTGAGAATTTAGTAGTAACAATTTAAAAACTTTTTTAGAGTGGATACTTTAAGTTACAAGACCATTTCTGCAAACAAGGCAACGGTGACGAAAGAATGGGTCATCGTTGATGCCACGGACCAGGTGCTGGGCCGTTTGGGCGCAAAAGTTGCGAAACTGTTGAGAGGAAAGTATAAACCTAACTTTACCCCTCATGTGGATTGCGGTGATAATGTCATCATTATCAATGCCGACAAAGTGAAAATGACCGGAAACAAGTGGACGGATAAGATTTACCTGTCCTACACGGGCTATCCCGGTGGCCAGCGCGAGATGACTCCCGCCCGTCTGATGGCAAAGCCTAATGGCGAAGACAAATTGCTGAGAAAAGTGGTGAAAGGCATGCTGCCCAAGAACAAACTGGGTGCCAAGTTGCTGGGCAACTTGTATGTGTATGCCGGCAGCGAGCACAAGCATGCTGCTCAAAACCCCAAAATGATAGATATTAACGCACTTAAATAATAGATGATGGAAGTAGTAAATGCATTAGGCAGACGTAAAAGTGCTATTGCGCGTATTTTCGTAACCGAAGGTACCGGCAAGATTACGATCAACAAGAGAGATCTGACAGAATACTTTCCTTCGAGCATCCTTCAGTATGTAGTTAAGCAGCCGTTGAACAAGCTGGGCGTAGCCGAGAAGTACGATATCAAGGTGAACCTCTGCGGTGGTGGCTTCACCGGACAATCCCAGGCCCTTCGCCTGGCCATTGCACGCGCTTTGGTGAAGATTAATCCGGAAGACAAAGCTGCTCTCCGTGCCGAAGGCTTCATGACTCGTGACCCCCGTGCCGTTGAACGTAAGAAGCCGGGTCGTCCGAAAGCACGTCGCAGATTCCAGTTCAGTAAGCGTTAATCAGTTGCTCAAGTTAATACGTGGACAGGTTAACTGGTTGGCAAGGCATTCTTGCCGGCAAGTAGGCTGATAACTACGCAGACTGAATACGTTTAGTATCTAAACTACCGGGACTCTTTCTGAGCAAGGGAGGCTACCCGGCGGTTGGTTTAGAAAGAAAACAAAAAAGAATGTAAACGAATTAAAGAAAAAGATTTTTATGTCAAGAACAAATTTTGATACCCTGCTGGAAGCAGGATGCCACTTCGGCCATCTGAAGAGAAAATGGAATCCCGCTATGGCTCCCTATATCTTCATGGAGCGTAACGGTATTCATATCATCGACCTCAATAAGACGGTTGCCAAGATAGACGAAGCTGCTGAAGCTTTGAAACAAATCGCTAAATCAGGAAAGAAAGTCCTGTTTGTTGCTACTAAAAAACAAGCCAAGCAGGTGGTGGCTGACAAAGCTGCCTCTGTGAACATGCCTTATGTAATCGAGCGTTGGCCGGGTGGTATGCTGACTAACTTCCCGACTATCCGTAAGGCTGTTAAGAAGATGGCTACCATTGACAAGCTGACGAACGACGGTACGTACGCAAACTTGTCAAAGCGCGAAATCCTGCAGATTTCCCGCCAGCGCGCCAAGCTGGAGAAGAACCTGGGTTCTATCGCCGACTTGACCCGTCTGCCTTCTGCACTGTTCGTAGTTGACGTGATGAAGGAGAACATCGCAGTGCGCGAGGCCAACCGTCTGGGTATTCCCGTGTTCGGTATCGTGGATACGAACTCTGATCCTGCAAATGTAGACTTCGTAATTCCCGCCAATGATGACGCTACCAAGTCTGTCGAAGTAATTCTCGATGCTTGCTGCGCCGCTATGCAGGAAGGCTTGGAAGAGCGCAAGGCCGAGAAGGTGGACATGGAAGCTGCCGGTGAAAGCAACGCCAATAATAAGGGCAAGAGACGTGCTTCCAAGGCTCGTCTGGACAAGTCCGATGAAGAGGCTATTAATGCTTCCAAGGCTGCAGCCTTCATCCAGGAAGACGAAGAGGCTTAAATTATACTGAAGTAGTTAGTAGTCAGTAGTCGGTAGCCGGTAGAAAGGCATGTATTTTGCAAGCCATATCTCTACTTACTACATGTCCTGCTTGCTGCTAACTACTTTTATTTTTAATAGAATAATCCTTTAACTTTAAAAAGAATAGAAATATGGCTGTAACAATGGCTGATATAACCAAGCTCCGCAAGATGACGGGTGCTGGTATGATGGATTGCAAGAACGCCTTGACTCAAGCTGAAGGCGACTTCGACAAGGCTGTGAAGATTATCCGCGAGAAAGGACAGGCTGTTGCCGCTAAGCGTTCGGATCGCGATGCTTCCGAAGGTTGCGTATTGGTAAAGGCTGTCGAAGGTTTCGGTGCCATGATCGCCTTGAAGTGTGAAACAGACTTCGTGGCTCAGAACGCTGATTTCGTGAAGCTGGCTCAGGATATCCTGGATGCTGCCGTGGCCAACAAGTGCAAGACGCTGGACGAAGTGAAAGCTCTGCAGCTGGGTGATATGACAGTGGCTGAAGCCGTAACGGATCGCAGCGGTATCACGGGTGAAAAGATGGAGTTGGATGGCTACTTGACGGTAGAAGGTCCGAACATCGCTACCTACAACCACCAGAACAAGAACTTCCTCTGCACGATGGTTGTGCTGAACAAAGAAGCTGACGCACAAGTAGGTAAGGAAGTGGCTATGCAGATTGCTGCCATGAACCCCATTGCAGTCAACGAAGCCGGCGTTCCCGAAGAGGTGAAGGCCAACGAAATGCAGGTGGCTATCGAAAAGACGAAAGTTGAACAGGTGCAGAAGGCTGTTGAAGCCGCTCTGAAGAAGGCCGGTTTCAACCTCTATATTGCAGAAAATGAGGAACACCTGAATGAGGGCATCATGAAGGGTAATATCACCGAAGCTCAAGCTCAGGAAATCCGTGACCTGAAGGAGAAGGTCGCTGCTGAGAAAGCTGCTAACCTGCCTGCCCAAATGGTTGAGAACATCGCCAAGGGTCGTATGGCTAAGTTCTATAAAGAGAACTGCCTGCTGAATCAGGAGTACATTCAAGATGCTAAGATGACCATCGCTGACTATCTGAAGTCGCAAGACAAGGATCTGACCGTGCTGGACTTCAAGCGTTATACTTTGCGTGCTGAATAATATAAGCGCAGACTTTTTTATTCATGGGAAAGCCGGGAACGAAGCGAGTAGTTTCCGGCTTTCTTTATGGGTAGCAGAGGATCGCTTAAGCCATCTGTTGAACACAGATTGAGCGTTCTACTGAACACTGCTCCAGCCGTCAGTTGCGCACTTGGATAGCCGTCAGTTGAACGCACGAATAGCCGCCAGTTGCGCACTTAATTTGCTGTTTATTTGATGATTAGTGACCGTTAACCAACGGTCTTTGTCTGTGTATATCCCGCCTTTTGCAACAGTTCGGCTACTTTTTGCTTGAAATCGCCTTGGATGATGATTTCACCGTCTTTGGCCGAGCCGCCAACGCCACATTTGCTTTTCAGTTGTTTTCCCAGTTCTTTCAGGTCGTCTTCGGTGCCGATAAAACCGGTGACGAGAGTGACGGTCTTGCCGCCACGGTTCTTGCGGTCCAGTTGTACGCGCAGACGCTGTTGAGCCGGGGGCAGGGTCGGTGTCTCTTTTTCTGCTTCAGTTTCATAATGGAAGTCGGGGTTGGTAGAGTAGACTATGTTCAGACGGTCTTTCCAATCGTTATTTTTGTTGCTTTTAGCCATGGTTTATATGAACAATTAATGGTTTCAATGGAGAACTATGAATTAAGAATGGTTGCAAAGGTATGTTTTTTGTAGAGACTCTGCAAAGGGAATGTGAAAAAGGTGTATCTTTGCCTTCCTCTATAATGATAGTAAACGATAAGAATTTAGAAGATGAAAATCATAGCGGTAGGAATGAACTATGCCCAACACAATCAAGAGTTGGGGCATAAGGAGACAAGTAAAGAGCCGGTTATCTTTATGAAACCTGATTCGGCCTTGTTGCGGGATGGCAAACCGTTCTTTTTGCCGGATTTTTCGGCAGACCTGCAATATGAAACTGAAGTGGTAGTGCATATCTGTCGGTTGGGCAAATGTATTGCTCCACGCTTCGCCCATCGCTATTATGATGCAGTGACGGTGGGCATCGACTTCACCGCCCGCGATCTGCAAAGCTGTTTCCGTGCCGGAGGCTTGCCTTGGGAACTTTCCAAGTGTTTTGATGGCTCAGCAGCTATTGGTCGGTTCATTCCTTTGGAGCAATTGGGAGGCGATGTACAGCAGTTGGATTTTCATTTGGACATTGACGGAAGTACCAGACAGCATGGGCGGACGGCAGATATGCTGCATCGGGTGGATGATATTATCGCCTATGTCAGCCGTTTCATGACGTTGAAGATGGGCGACCTGCTCTTTACAGGGACACCTGTCGGCGTGGGACCCGTTTCCGTGGGGCAGCATTTGCAGGGCTATTTGGGTGAGGAGAATGTATTGGACTTTTATATAAGATAGGAAATATGGCAAAGATACGGGTAGGATTCGGTTATGATGTTCACCGCTTGGTGGAAAATCGTGAATTGTGGTTGGGCGGTATACGCTTGGAATATGATAAGGGCTTGTTGGGGCACTCGGATGCCGATGTGCTTATCCATGCCATCTGCGATGCCTTGTTGGGGGCAGCCAATATGCGTGACATTGGTTACCATTTCCCTGACACGGCGGGCGAGTTTGAAAATATCGACAGCAAGATTTTGTTGAAGAAGACGGTGCAGCTTATCGCTACGAAAGGATACAAGGTAGGCAATGTGGATGCCACCGTCTGTGCTGAGCGTCCCAAGCTGAATCCGCATATTCCGCTGATGAAGCAGACCCTGGCTTCCGTCATGGGCGTGGATGAAGATGATGTTTCCATCAAGGCCACGACGACGGAAAAGCTGGGATTCACCGGGCGACAGGAGGGCATTTCGGCCTATGCTACGGTGTTGATAGAGCATGTATAATTCCGCTGTTCCTACTTTTATTTCTTTATTTTCGAAGGGGGAATTCCTTTGTACCGCTTGAAGGTGCGGCAGAAATACGCTGTGTCATTGAAGCCGCTGGCATAACAAGCCTCTGTGACAGACATGCCTTCTTCGTCCAACAAACGGCAGGCCAGGTCTACCCGGTAAGCATTGAGATAGTCTACAAAGGTTTGCCCGGTGTGCTTGCGGAAGAAAGTGCAGAAGGCAGAACGGTTCATACCGATATGTTGTGCCATCTCGTCGATACTAATGGGACGGCAACAATTGCAGGACACATAGATGCGTACCTGCATCAGCCGTTGGCGGACGATGTCCGGCTTCTCATAGTGCCCGAGGGTATGTCCTTTTTCGGCCAAGAGGCAAAGTAGGGCCACCATTGAGGCGGCTCTTTCTGTATCTGTCTCGTGGCACATGCGTCGCAGGAGGGTTGCGATGCGTTCCTGTTGGCGGGGCGGGAAGGTGACGGCATCGGTATAGGTGCGCAGTTGCCGGATGACGTCATTCAGGTGGGGCAAGGCTTGTGCTAACCCGTCCAACAGTATTTCTTCGAAGGAGACGGTGATGTTTTCGATGCGATGGTGATGGTCGGTCTGCCGGGCATCGAAGGTCCAGCAATGCGGGATGCCCGGCGGGATAAGCACAAGATCGCCTGCGGTGAAGGATTCCCGGAGGTGGCCGATCTTACGTTCTCCGTTTCCGGTCACCACGTAGGACAGTTCCCAAGATTCCTGAGCGTGCAGGGGAATCTGTTTGTCCGGCGTCAATTTGACGTGATCAAAGTTATAGGTATTCATATTGCAAATATAAGTCAAATATCAATCCCAATAGGTCAATATCGGAATAATTTCTAGCCTTAATTTTGCGGCCGAAAAATCCCCATGAACATAAACAGAAAAACAGAATGAAAGAAAATGTGTATCTGGCTTCCAAGCCGCGTTATGAGATTTTGGACGGACTGCGTGGTGTCGCGTCTGTCATTGTGGTGTTGTTTCACTTGCTCGAGACCTATTCGGCAGGTCCGGCCTATCAGGTCATCAATCATGGATACCTGGCCGTGGACTTCTTCTTCGTGCTGTCCGGCTTTGTCATCGGCTATGCCTACGACGATCGTTGGAACCGCATGACCACGTGGGGCTTCTTCAAGCGTCGTCTTGTCCGCCTGCACCCGATGGTGCTGATGGGCACGGTGCTCGGCGCCTGCTTCTACTTCTTTGCCCAGGGCGACGGCTTCCCGCTGATTGGCCATGTGCCGGGCTGGAAGGTGGCCGTGGCCTTCCTGCTGGGCTGCCTGATGATTCCCTGCGGACCGCGCCTGGACATCCGCGGTTGGGGCGAGATGAACTCCTTCAACGGTCCCAACTGGTCGCTGACGTGGGAATATGTGGGCAACATCCTTTATGCCTTCTTCTTCCGTCGCTTGTCCAAAGCCTTGCTGGCCTTGTTTGTGGCCGCTGCGGCGTTCTGCACGCTGGACCTCTGCCTGAACTGGAACGTCTTCGGGCTGCTGACGGAAGGGCGTGATGCGCAGATGTACACCGTCATCGGCGGCTGGAGCCTGACGTCCGAGCAAGTGTATGTAGGCCTGACGCGCCTGTTCTATCCCTTCCTGTGCGGTCTGTTGCTCTCACGCATCGGCCGGTTCATCAAGGTGCGGGGCGGCTTCTGGTGGTGTTCGCTCATCCTGGCCATCCTGTTCGCCGTGCCTTGCGTGGGCGGCCCGGGCAATGTGCTCAACGGCGTGTATAACGCCCTGTGCATCCTGGTACTTTTCCCGCTGGTCGTGTCGATGGGAGCGGGCAGCCGCATCACCGACCCCAAGAGCGCGCGGATTTGTACCTGGTTGGGCGAACTGTCCTATCCGCTCTACATCACGCACTACCCCCTGATGTACATGCAGATGACGTGGGCCTGGGCACATCCCGACGCGCCGCTCTATGCACACGTCATGGTGGCTGCCGGTGTCTTTGTGCTGTCCATCCTGCTGGCGTGGGGATGCCTCCGCCTCTACGACCTGCCGCTGCGCGAGTGGCTGAAGAAGCATTGGCTGATGAAGCAGAAGTGAGGAGAACAATCGGACCCCTTCTGCCTCCCGTCCGCATGTATATCGCCACTAGTCCGGGACCAGGCCGCGTCTCGTCCCGGACTAGAAAGGGCAAAGATGGCATTGATGCCTATCATCAATGGCACTGATGACTACCATCAATGGCATTGATGGGTATCATCAATGGCATTGATGACTATCCGACTCAAGGGGGAAGTGGCCATAGCATCCGCTCTTGTGAGTTTTGAGGTCGTATGTTCCGCTATCTCGCATTTTTGTATTACCTTTGCCGCCGACAATGAAAATAAAGACAGAACATTATGACGTTTTATGGTATGAAAAGGAAAGGATTGACAGCCTGTCTGTTGATGGCCCTCTGTCTGTTGGCATCCTGCATTCAGGAGGAGGCTTTGAACACGGAGGCAGATATTGAAAGCGTGAGCCTGCAGGGGAATGTGTTGAATCGTCCGGCGGTGTTCGGCGATGCCATTGCCGGGACGGATGGTGAACGGATATACCCCATCATGCTTTATGTGGCCGAGGGGACGGACATCACGCACCTGGCACCGGAGTTTGTATTGACAGACGGAGCCACAGTGACCCCGGCCAGCGGCACGGTCCTGGACTTCACAACCCCGAAGGATTATATCGTCACGTCGCAGGACGGGCAGTGGCAGCGGCACTACCGCATAGCCGTAACCACGGGCGGCATCAGCGGGCAGAACACACATTTCAGTTTCGAGCATGTCCGATTGGGCGGCGGCGGCAAGTATCATATTTTCTATGAGGTAGATCAATATGGCGCCGAGTCTTGGGCTTGGGCCAGCGGCAACCCGGGTTTCGCCCTGACGGATGCCAACGAGAACGACCCGCTGAACTTCCCTACTTTCCAAGGAAATGACGGCGTATCGGGCAGGTGCCTGACGCTGACAACGCGGCGCACGGGTTCGCTGGGCTCGCTGGTCAACATGCCTATAGCCTCGGGTAACCTCTTCATAGGTACATTCGATGTGCTCAATGCGCTGAACGACCCGTTGACTTCCACGCTCTTCGGCACGCAGTTCGAGCAAGTGCCTATCCGCCTCAGCGGCTACTACAAGTACAAGGCCGGTGAGACTTTCTATGAACTGGATACGTCCGCTCCCGACAAGCTACGCCCCGTACCCGGATTGAAGGACCAGTGCAACATCTACGGCATTTTCTATGAGAGCACGGAGGAGCGGCCCATCCTGGATGCCACGGATGCCTTGTCCGAGGATAACCCGCAGGTCATCTCCACCGCCGTGATTGACCAGGCCGATGCGCAGGAGACGGACGAATGGACTTACTTCGATATTCCCTTCGAGATGCGTCCGGGCAAAACGGTAGATCCCCAGAAACTGGCCGAGGGGCGTTATTGCCTGGCTATTGTCTTTGCCTCCAGCATCCGCGGCGACTACTTCGAGGGTGCTCCGGGCAGCACGCTCTGCATCGACGAAGTGGATTTGACTTATGAGGAAGCAGTGAACGAATAACCCTCCAACTACGGACAATGAAAGCTAAATATATCATCTTGGCCCTCCTGCTGCTCTTTGCAGGCATGGGCAATACCCTGCAAGCGCAGGAAGACCGCAACCGCGGTATCATTCAGTCGGCCCTGCGCGGACTGGAATACGAAGTAAAAGCCGGATTCAACATCGGCGGCGCCACCCCGTTGCCTCTCCCCAAGGAGATCCGTGCCCTGACGGGTTATTCGCCCAATGTCAACCTGGCTATCGAGGGCGACATCATCAAGTGGCTGGGCAAGGAAGAGAAGTGGGGTTTCATCATCGGCCTGCGTCTGGAGACCAAAGGCATGGAGGCTGAAGCCCGCACCAAGAACTACAGCATGGAGATTATCGGCGACGGTGGCGAACGCATGGCCGGCAATTGGACAGGCAAGGTGAAGACTAAGTTCCGTGCCTCCTATTTTACCATTCCTGTGTTGGCAGCATTGAAAGTGAGTGATCGTGTGCGTTTCAGTGTCGGTCCGTATATCTCGTTCAGAACCAGCGGTGACTTCTCCGGTCATGTGTTCGACGGTTACCTCCGCGAGGGTGATCCGACGGGCAACAAGGTCGTGTTCGAGGGCGAGAGCGTGGCACCGTACGACTTTTCCGACGAACTGCGCAAGTTCCAGTGGGGCGTGCAGGCAGGTGTTACGTGGCGTGCCTTCAAGCACCTGAATGTCCATGCCGACCTGCAATGGGGCTTGAACGACATCTTCCAGAAGGACTTCGACACCATCACCTTTGCCATGTATCCCGTCTACTTGAACGTGGGCTTCGGTTATGCGTTCTAAACTGCGGGTGACGTCATGATACAAGAATACAATCTGCGCTTGTTGCCCCGCGAGGCGGCCGACGAACAAGAGGTGCGTGCTTTCCTGGTTCGTGAGAAAGGCCTTGCCGCTTCTGATATCACGGCTATCCGTGTCCTGAAGCGGGGCATTGACGCCCGTCACCGCACGGTCTTCGTCAATCTTGCGGTGCGTGTCTACCTCAATGAGCAGCCCACGGAGGAAATCTTCCGTCCGGTGGACTATCCCATGGTGGACGACCGTCCGCAGGTCATCGTCGTGGGTGCCGGTCCCGGCGGACTGTTTGCTGCCTTGCGTCTGATAGAGTTGGGCCTGCGCCCCATTGTCGTGGAGCGCGGTAAGGACGTGCGCGAACGCAAGAAAGACTTGGCGCAGATAGGCCGCGTGCAGGCCGTGGACCCCGAGTCCAACTACAGCTTTGGCGAGGGTGGGGCAGGGGCCTATTCGGACGGAAAACTCTACACCCGCAGCAAGAAGCGCGGCAGTGTGGACAAGATACTCTCCGTCTTCTGCCAGCACGGCGCGTCGACTTCCATCTTGGTGGACGTGCATCCCCACATCGGGACGGACAAGTTGCCCCGCGTCATCGAGAATATCCGTCACACCATCCTGCAATGCGGGGGCGAGGTTCACTTCCAGACCCGTATGGATGCCCTGCTGACCGAGAGAGACAAGGTGGTCGGCATCGAGACCAGTACGGGCGAGACTTTCCTCGGCCCTGTCATCTTGGCCACCGGTCATTCCGCCCGCGATGTCTATCGCCGTCTGGCTGCTGATGGCGTGGAAATGGAAGCAAAGGGCATTGCTGTGGGCGTCCGTTTGGAGCATCCCTCGCAGTTGATAGACCAGATACAATATCATAATAGAAATGGGCGCGGCAAGTACCTGCCCGCTGCTGAATATAGCTTTGTCACCCAGGTGGCCGACCGGGGCGTGTACAGTTTCTGCATGTGTCCGGGCGGTTTCGTGGTGCCTGCCGCCAGCGGCCCGGAGCAAATCGTGGTGAACGGCATGAGTCCGTCCAACCGCGGCTCGCAGTGGAGCAACAGCGGCATGGTGGTGGAACTTCGTCCCGAAGACCTGGCTGACCCCACACTCCAGGTGCAGGCTGAAGCCGATGCGGACAAAGGGACGGCCTCTCATCCCGCCTTGTCCATGATGCACTTCCAAGAGCGCTTGGAGCGACTCTGCTGGCAGCAGGGCAACCGCCGCCAGACGGCTCCCGCCCAGCGCATGGACGACTTCTGTCGCCGCAGGCTGAGTGCCGACCTGCCCCGCAGTTCGTATGCCCCCGGTCTCGTGGCCTCGCCCCTTCACTTCTGGATGCCGCCTTTCATCGCCGGACGCCTGGCCGAAGGGTTCCGTCTGTTCGGACGCAGTGCCCGCGGTTTCCTGACCAACGAGGCGGTGATGATAGCTGTGGAGACCCGTACATCAGCCCCGGTGCGCATCCTCCGCGATCGCGAGACCTTGCGCCATGTCCGTCTGCAAGGGCTTTTCCCCTGCGGCGAAGGGGCCGGTTATGCGGGCGGCATCGTCTCCGCTGCCATCGACGGAGAACGCTGTGCCGAGGCGGCGGCCCTCTATTGCGGGATGGATGTACCGTCTCAACCTTTATCCCGATGAATATGTCCATGTCCGCTCCCGAAATAGCCATCATCGACTACAACACCCTGAGCAGTCTGGGGTTGCAGGCGCTCTTGGAGGAAATCATCCCCCAGGCTGTCATCCGTTCGTTCCGTTCCTTTGCCGAACTGACGGACGACACGCCGGACATGTATGTGCACTATTTCGTCTCGGCACAAATCTTCTTCGAGCACACGGCTTTCTTCCTGCAACGCGCCACCAAGACCATTGTCCTGACCGGCAACGACAACCTGCCCCAGCTGTCGGGCATGAAGACCTTGAACATCAGCCAGGATGAGAAAGGCTTGGTGCGGAACATCCTGCAATTGCACCGCTTCGGCCATCGGCATGGCCATCCGGAGGCGGACGAGACGCCCCGTCCGGCGCCTTCCCTCCCTGACGAGCACGACTTGTCTGCCCGCGAAGTCGAGGTGCTGCGCCTTGTGGTCCGTGGCCTTATCAACAAGGAGATAGCCGACCGCCTCCACATCAGCCTGACCACTGTCATCAGCCACCGCAAGAACATCACCGAGAAGCTGGGCATCAAGTCCGTGCCGGGCTTGACCATCTATGCCGTGATGCACGGCTATGTGGAGGCCGACCAGGTGTGAGAATCCTCATAAATGAGGGTTGCACGTCTGCCGGAAACGCTGTTACTTTGCAGCCGTTTTTAGGAAATCCCTTTTATGAAGATACAAATACTCCTGACAGCCCTTTTGATGGCATCCCCCCTGATGGCGGAAGAGACAGATACCCTGCGTACAGTGCAAATGGATGAGGTAGTCGTGGTGGCCACCCCCAAGGAAACCCGTGCCTTGCGCGAACTGCCGATAGCCTCCCATCGTCTGACCCAGTCGCAGATGCGTGCCAAGCAGGTGACCGGTATCAAGAGCCTCACGTCCTTGGTCCCCAACCTCTTTATTCCCGATTACGGTTCGCGGTTGACCACCGCCGTCTATATCCGCGGCATAGGCTCGCGCATCAACACCCCGGCTGTGGGCTTGTATGTAGATAATATTCCTTATATAGATAAATCCGCCTTCGACTTCAACTACGCGGACATTGAGCAGATAGAAGTGCTTCGCGGCCCTCAGAGCCTGCTGTACGGGCGTAATACCATGGGTGGACTCATCAAGGTGCAGACCAAGTCGCCCTTCACCTACCAAGGCACGGACATCCGTCTCGGTGCGGCGACCTATGGCGACTACAACGCCTCGCTGACCCACTACCACCGCATCTCCAGCCGCTTTGCCTTCTCTGCCGGAGGCTTCTACGAGCATGGGGGCGGCTTCTTCAAGAACAGTTACAAGGACGACGAACGCATGGACCGCAGCGATGCCGGCGGTGGACGCTTGCATGCCCTCTTCCTGCCCAAGGACAACCTGAAGATAGACGCGAACATCAACTATGAGTACAGCGACCAAGGCGGCTATCCTTATTATTATATGGGTTCCGTCTCTCCTGCCGACGAGCAGTCCGGTTTGGCAGATTACGTGGGCCGCATTGCCTACAACGACCCCAGTGGCTACCGGCGCGGTCTGCTGAACGGCGGACTGAACATTGAGTGGCAGACGCCTGCGTTCATAGCCAGCTTCATCACCGGCTACCAGCACCTGAACGACCGCATGGCCATGGACCAGGACTTTACGCCCCGCGACATCTTCACCCTTGTGCAGAAGCAGCGCTCGAACACCCTCAGCGAGGAAATCGTCTTCAAGTCCAAGCCCGGCAGGCAGTGGCAGTGGACCACGGGCGCCTTCGGCTTCTATCAGTGGCTCAAGACCTCCGCGCCCGTCCTCTTCAAGCGGCAGGGCATCGAGGAGCTGATAGAGGACAACGCCAATGCCGCTTTCCCCTCATCGCCCCAAGCCCCACAGATGGCCTTGAGCATCCATAACGACAACCTGCTGATAGGCGGCGACTTCTCCACGCCGCAGATGAGTGCGGCCGTCTATCACCAGAGTACATGGAACGACCTGTTGGTCGAGGGCCTCTCCGTCAGTGCCGGCCTGCGCTTGGACTACGAACAGATGTGGCTGGATTATAACTCGGCCAGCGACCCGATGCACTTCGGCTTCTCCTTTGCCATGGGGCCGATGCAGCTGGAGGACAATGACATGCAAGCCCTGTCTGCCCTCGTCGGGAAGATGCGCCATGACTATCTGCAACTGCTCCCCCGCTTCTCCGTGGAGTACGAATGGCGGCGGGGCAACAATGCCTACGTCACGGTGGCCAAGGGCTATCGCTCCGGCGGCTACAACATCCAGATGTTCAGCGACCTGGTGCAGTCCCAGTTCATCAACGGGATGAAGGGGGCGATGGAGCAGAGCCAAGCCTTGGCGCCCATCTCCTCCATGGTGTCGGCCATGATGCCCGAAGTCGAGGTAGACGTGGAAGGCACCGCCCTCTACCGCCCCGAATACACGTGGAGCTACGAGGCGGGCACGCACCTCACCTTGTGGCAGGACCGCCTCACCGCCGATCTCGCCGCCTTCCTGATGAACACCCGCGACCAGCAGGTTTCCCAATTCTCCGCCAACGGTATGGGGCGCGTCACCCGCAATGCCGGGCGCAGCCGCAGCGTGGGCGCCGAGGCCGCAGTGGTGGCCCGTCTGACCGATGCCCTGACGCTGAACGCCAGTTATGGCTACACCTACGCCACCTTCCGCGATTATCAGACGGTGGACGCTGCCGGTGAGGCCGTGGATTATCGCGGACGGGTAGTTCCCTTCATCCCCCGTCATACGCTGAACGTCGGCGGCGAGTACGTCTTCACTCTCGCTCCTCACAAACTCTTCGACCGCATCCGCCTCAATGCCGACTACAACGCCGCAGGCCGCATCTATTGGACGGAGGACAACACCGCCAGCCAGTCTTTCTACGGCACGCTCAACGCCCGCCTCAGCCTGGAGAAAGGGCAGGGCGCGGTAGCCCTATGGGTGCGCAATGCCTTGGACAAAGATTACGCCTCGTTCTACTTTGAGAGCATGGGCAACCGGTTCATGCAGCGCGGACGTCCCCTCCAGGCAGGCATCGAGCTTAGGTGCAGGTTCTAGGGGAATGAGTTAAAATCACTCATTAAAGCCGCTGGAAAAAGTTCTCGAAGCCGCTGGAAAAGTTGCCGATGTAGCTTGAAAGTTCTATTTCCAGCCTGGAAATGTATATTTCTAGGCTGGAAATGTACATCTTTAGGCTGGAAATGTGTATTTCTAGGCTGGAAATAGAGTTTATTCCTTGCCTCGGCAATTTTTCCCGTGGCTTTCGTAATGTTTTTCCCTATTTTTCTCGTTTATCTTGCGCTTCTCTTCAGAACAAATGCCTATATTTGTAGGGCATTATAACCTATAAAGACTACGGATATGAAAGAAGCAGAAGACAAGAGCAAGCTCGTGGAAGTATTCAAGGGTTCGCTATGGGAATGCGAATTGGTAAAAGGCCTGTTGAATGACCGTGGTATCAAAGCCGCCATCAAGGACGGGCTGGTTGTGAACGTGGCTCTGCCCGAGTCGGCCATTAGTGTGAAAGTGCTGGTCAACGAGGCAGACTATGAGCCTGCCATGGAGGTGATTCGTGAACGTAGCAAGGAGACTTTGGGCGAGTGACATGAAGCAACCTTTTTCAAGAATCACCGTAAAGGTAGGTAGCAACGTGCTGACCCGTAAGGACGGCACGTTGGACGTGACGCGCATGTCGGCCTTGGTGGACCAAGTGGCCGACTTGCGCAAATCGGGCATTGAAGTCATTCTGGTTTCTTCCGGGGCTGTGGCCTCGGGGCGTAGTGAGGTTCATCCGGCCCGTAAACTGGACAGTGTGGATCAGCGTCAGCTTTTCTCTGCCGTGGGGCAGGCCAAGCTGATCAACCGCTATTATGAGCTGTTTCGCGAGCATGGTATCCCCGTGGGGCAGGTCCTGACAACGAAGGAGAGTTTTGGTACACGCCGTCAGTACCTGAATCAGAAGAACTGTATGACCGTCATGCTGGAGAACGGCGTTCTTCCCATTGTCAATGAGAACGACACTATCTCTGTCAGCGAGCTGATGTTCACCGACAACGATGAACTGTCCGGCCTTATCGCTTCCATGATGGATGCCCAGGCTTTGATTATCTTGAGCAATGTGGACGGGATTTATGATGGTCCGCCATCAGATCCGGCTTCAAGGACTATTCCCGAGATCCGGCCGGGAGAGGATTTCTCTGCTTGTATTCAGACTTCCAAGTCCAGCTTTGGCCGGGGCGGCATGCTGACCAAGACCGGTATTGCAAGGAAAGTGGCCGAGGAGGGCATCACGGTCATCATTGCCAATGGAAAACGGGATAATGTCCTGACAGAAATCCTAAAGAATGAAGAAACATCGTTGGCGGCAGCCAATCCGGCCTTGCATTATACCCGTTTTGTTCCTGCAGCCCAACCCGTGTCCAGTGTGAAGAAATGGATTGCCCACAGCGAAGGTTTTGCCAAAGGAATGCTTCACTTAAATCAACAGGCGGCGGACATCCTGTTGTCCGACAAGCCTGCCAGCATTTTGCCGGTGGGTATCACGGCCATTGACGGAGATTTCGAGAAAGATGACATTGTGCGTATCATGGATCCGGACGGGAAAGCCATAGGTGTGGGCAAAGCCAATTGTAGCGCAGTGGAGGCCCGTGCGGCGATGGGACAACATGGCAGGAAGCCGGTGGTACATTATGATTACTTATATATGGAATAGATTATGGACTTAGAACAAACCCTTTCCGCCGTCCGGGAGGCAAGCCGGCATCTGCTGGCCGTGGACAGCGCGAAAATCAATGAGATATTATGTGCCGTGGCCGATGCGGCTTTGGCGAAATCCTCGTTCATCCTGGAGGAAAACCGCAAGGACCTGGAGCGGATGGATCCGGCCAATCCCAAGTACGATCGTCTGAAACTGACGGAAGCCCGCTTGCAGGAGATTGCCGACGGTCTGCGCAAGGTAGCCTTCCTTCCTTCGCCTTTGGGGCGGGTGTTAAAGGAGCATATTCTGCCCAATGGCATGACTATTCGCCGTGTCAGCGTGCCTTTCGGGGTGATTGCCATCATCTACGAGGCGCGGCCCAATGTCAGTTTCGATGTTTTCTCACTCTGTCTGAAGGCCGGCAGTGCCTGTGTGCTGAAGGGAGGAAGTGATGCCGACTGCTCCAACCGCGCTATTATTGCCGTCATACATGAAGTGTTGCAGCACTATGGCTTGGATACCCATGTGGTGGAATTATTGCCTTCCGACCATGAGACTACGGCTCGTCTGTTGCGTGCCGACCGCTATGTCGATTTGGTGATACCCCGTGGCAGCAGCCGGCTTATCCGGTTTGTCAAGGAGAATGCCTCCATTCCTATTATTGAGACGGGAGCAGGCATCTGCCATACTTACTTCGACCGCGAGGGAGATGTGCAGAAAGGTGCGGCTATTGTCAATAATGCCAAGACCCGTCGTGTCAGTGTATGCAATGCGTTGGATTGCTTACTGGTGCATGCCGACCGTTTAGTGGATTTGCCGGCTTTATGTGCACCTTTACAGACGAGCAATGTGCTCATTTATGCGGACGAACCGGCACTGGCAGCTTTGTCTGGGCATTATCCCGCTCAACTGTTGGCTCCGGCCACACCGGAAAGCTATGGCACGGAGTTCTTGGACTATAAAATGGCAGTGAAGACCGTTGCTTCCATTGATGAGGCTTTGGCTCATATCCGACAGTATGGCTCCCGGCATAGCGAATCCATTGTTACAGAGAACAAGGCACAGGCCGACCGTTTCCTGCACGAGGTGGATGCCGCTTGTGTTTATCATAATGTTCCGACTTCTTTCACTGATGGTGCCCAGTTCGGTCTTGGAGCGGAAATTGGTATCAGTACCCAGAAATTGCATGCCCGTGGGCCGATGGCTTTGGAGGAAATTACGACTTACAAATGGCTGGTAGAGGGCAACGGACAAATCCGGAAATGATTTGAAAAGATAGCTGCATTCATGCAGTAAACCGGAAAGGCGGATTATGCGGATAAATTTTTAATTCTTCCGCTTAGTCCGCCTAGATTGCATCTTAGACGCTCAGATAGTCAGTTGTCTGTGTTTTATGTATTTGGGCGGAGGAAGTAAAAGAAATGTTTTTCCGCAGGGATGCTTGTCTTTCGGATTAAATGCTTACCTTTGTGAAGCAAACATACAAATTAGATACCAATGATACACACAGGTCTGCTTATTAGAGACGCATTACGGGAGCAGGGGCATACAGTCTCTTGGTTCGCGGCACAATTATGTTGTACCCGTTCCAATGTCTATAAAATTTTCCGCAAAGCAAATATTGATGTTGAGTTGCTGTGGCGCATCTCGCTGGTGCTGGATCATAATTTCTTCCGCGAGTTGTCCGGCATTTATCAGGAGAATCCTCTGCTGATTGACGAAGAGTGAAGCCGAGTGAACCTAAGAGGGAGGTATCCGATGCTTTTCCGCACTTTCTTTTTATTTTGTTCTCCTTAAATAGGGATTATTCGCCGAATACTCGTATCTTTGGGCTGCGAATTAATTATACCTATTATTATATATGAAGAAATTTACTTGCGTGCAGGACATCGGCAATCTGAAGTCCGCACTGGATGAAGCTTTCGAAATCAAGAAAGACCGCTTCAAGTATGTGGAATTGGGACGCAACAAGACGCTCCTGATGATATTCTTTAACTCCAGTCTGCGTACTCGTCTCAGTACCCAGAAGGCGGCTCTGAACTTGGGTATGAATGTTATCGTGCTGGATGTGAATCAAGGTGCTTGGAAACTGGAGACTGAGCGTGGTGTCATCATGGATGGTGACAAGCCTGAGCATCTGTTGGAGGCTATTCCTGTGATGGGTTGTTATTGTGACCTTATCGGCGTTCGTTCCTTTGCCCGTTTTGAGGACCGCGACTATGATTACAATGAGGTTATCCTCAATCAGTTCATTCAATATTCCGGCCGTCCGGTATTCTCTATGGAGGCTGCTACCCGCCATCCGTTGCAAAGCTTTGCTGACTTAATTACGATTGAGGAATATAAGAAAACAGCCCGTCCTAAGGTCGTTATGACGTGGGCACCCCATCCGCGACCTTTGCCACAGGCCGTGCCAAACTCTTTTGCAGAATGGATGAATGCAACGGATTATGATTTCGTCATCACCCATCCCGAAGGTTATGAGTTGGATCCGAAGTTTGTCGGCCATGCCCGCGTGGAATATGACCAGATGAAGGCTTTTGAGGGTGCCGATTTCATTTACGCCAAGAGTTGGGCTGCTTATACGGGTGATAATTACGGCCAGGTGCTTAGTAAAGATCGTGCATGGACTGTGAGCGATCGTCAGATGGCCGTCACCAACAATGCCTACTTTATGCACTGTTTGCCTGTGCGCCGTAACATGATTGTGACGGACGATGTTATCGAGAGTCCGCAGTCCATTGTTATTCCGGAAGCGGCCAACCGTGAGATTTCGGCTACTGTCGTGCTGAAGCGGTTGTTGGAGAGCCTGTAAACGCACTGATTAATGGTAATGGTAAATGAGCTGTGCATCCTGTTTGCCATCCATTAATCATTAATTATTAACCATTCATCTTTTGATTCCATGTCATCAATCACACTTGCTATCGTTATCGTATTCGTATTCGGATACCTTTGTATTGCTTTGGAGACCGTGACGAAGGTCAACAAGGCAGCTGTGGCCCTGCTTATGCTGGTCGCCACGTGGACTCTTTATATGTTCGACCCGGGTAATTTTGTAGGCGTAGCGCCGGGAGGTGTCGCTGCTGCGGCCGGTTCTGTTATCGAAGGCCATTTGGGCAGTACCGCCACCACCTTGTTCTTCTTGATGGGCGCCATGACCATTGTGGAAACTGTGGATCAGTATGGAGGCTTCAATTTTGTGCGCAATCTGCTGAAGACAAAGAGTAAACGAGCCTTGCTGTGGCGCATCACCATCCTGACCTTCTTCCTCTCTGCCATCTTGGACAATATGACTACATCTATCGTTATGGTAATGATTCTGCGCAAGCTGATAGACGATCACAAAGACCGCCTTATCTATGCTTCGCTCATCATTATTGCTGCCAATTCCGGTGGAGCATTCTCGCCTATCGGGGATGTTACGACTATTATGTTGTGGAATAAAGGTCTTATTACGGCAGCGGGAGTTATCAAGGAACTGTTTATACCCTCCATTGTGTCGGTCATCATTCCGGCTTATATTCTTTCCCGCTATCTCAAGGGTAACGTGGCATCCGGTGTTGAGGCCGATGCAGGAACCATACACCAAGGTTTGTCCGAGGGACAGCGTAAGACCGTATTCTGGCTGGGCGTGGGCGGACTTATCTTTGTACCCATCTTCAAGAGTATCACGCATGTGCCTCCGTTTGTAGGCATCTTGTTGGTGCTGGGTGTATTGTGGTTGGCCACCGAGCTTTTCTACCGCCACCTGCCCGAGCATGAGGATACCGGCGGGACGCAGAAGCGCATTGCAGGGATTATCTCGCGCATCGACATGAGTACCATTCTCTTCTTCTTGGGTATTCTGATGGCTGTCGGTTGTTTGCAGCAGATTGGTGTGCTGGCCTCCGTTGGTCGCGGATTGGATGTGACATTCGAGGGCAATCACTATCTTGTGACGGGTATCATTGGTGTGCTATCCAGCATCGTGGATAATGTGCCCCTCGTGGCCGGTTGTATGGGTATGTATCCCATGGCCGAGGTGGGTGACATGGCGCAGGATGGTATCTTCTGGCAACTGCTGGCTTACTGTGCCGGCGTGGGTGGTTCGATGCTCATCATTGGTTCGGCTGCGGGTGTCGTAGTCATGGGCTTGGAGAAGATCACCTTCGGCTGGTACATGAAGCGCATCACGTGGATTGCCTTTGTAGGATACTTGGCCGGTATCGTGGTCTACTGGCTGGAGAAGACAGTTATCGGCTTGTAAGCTATAAGACCGATAGATAAATTACAGGCGCGGATTACGCGGAGTTCCCGGTTCTTATTCTATAATATGGTAGAAAGGAGTCCGGGGATTCGCGAAATCCGCGCCTGATTTATATACTATGAAGAGGCGGCCTAGATTTCCAGCAACTTCTTTTCCCGCTCCAAGTCATTGGAATCCAGTCGGGGAGAAGGCACGGTGCATGTCTTGATGCAGTCGCTTGGCTGGCAGGTATAATTATAATAAGGGAGTAGTTCGTCCGTCAGTTCCTCGCGTGGCACCAGTCTCCCTTTCAGTTCGAGGAAATCCTCCAAGGCGGTACTGTCTGAGTGCTTGACAAAGACGATGCGTCGGGCAATGGGATTCCGGTTGTAGTCCAGGCTGAGATAGAGACCCTTCAGTTGGTGGGGGAAGTCGTACATAGGCAGTTGCAAGTAGATGGTGAAGAGGGCTATCTGCGGCATCTCCCGTTCGTTGAACATCAGGTAGGCTGTCTGGTGGTTGCTGAAGAGCGCCACACCGGTGTGGGTCGTGTTGTAGGCACTCATGTGGATGACGCGGACATAGTCATTCTTCTCGGAGGCCGTGATGAGGTACGGCTCCACTTTGAGCGTGTTGGACGAGGAGGACAGGCTGTAGCTGATGTAGATGCCACTGTAGTTATAGGCCTCTTGTGCCGAGCGGGGCATTTCCTCGTTCAGCATGTTTAGGAAGGGGTTATCCTTCAGTCCGGTGGCTGCCGGGGCAGGCTCCAATTCGAAAAGACGTTCTTTCAAATCCTTCAGATTGCCCAGCAGACGTTTCTTCGATACATTGTTCACTTGTCCCAGGGCATAGTCCAAGGCCTCTTCGGCGGAATTGCCTTTCTTCAGCGTGCTGATGTAGGCGGGCAGCACAGCCGAGTAGAGGGAGGACAACACACTGGCCGGCATGTGGGTATAGTCGGCCATTTCTTTCATTTTCACGCCGTTGTTGCGCAGATGTTCAATGCGTTTGTAAATCTCTAATAAATCTTCCATACGATGTCTTTGCTTGCTTCTTTTTCAAAATGGCTTCAAAGAAACGCACTTCGTGTTGCACCTTCATTGCATAAATATTTCATTAATGTTACATTATAAACATCTGTGTAGAAGAGCCTTATTAATAATGGAAATTCATTTTCCCTTTCGTCCGATGGCCTTACCTTTGCCGCCGTAATCATAAACGAACCTGCAATGAATCGCATATTCTCCGCAATCAAACATACTGTTGCATCCGACCGACGGTTGGCCGACTTCCTCTTCATCCTGTGGGCGGGTGGTGCGGCACTTCTTTCCTATTCCTTAGTCTATGCTTTGCGCAAGCCCTTCACCGCTGCCACGTTCGACGGGATGGACTTCTTCGGGATGGACTACAAGACGGCTGCCAGTATGGTGCAGATTTCCGGTTATTTCCTTTCCAAGTTGGCGGGCATCAAGCTCATCTCCGAACTGAAGCGGGAAAACCGTCTGCGGTTCATTGTGTTGGCCGTGTTGGGAGCTGAACTTTCCTTGGTGGCCTTCGGATGCCTGCCTTGTCCGTTCAATGTGTTTGCCTTATTCTTCAACGGGCTTTCGTTGGGTTGTATGTGGGGTGTTATCTTCAGCTTTTTGGAAGGACGCCGCACTACGGACCTCCTGGCTGCGCTGATGGGAATGAGCATTGCGGTCAGTTCGGGCGCGGCCAAGTCGGCGGGATTGTTCGTGATGGACACCTGGCAGGTCAGCGAGTTCTGGATGCCGGCCCTAATCGGAGGCATCGCCTTGCCGTTGCTTTTACTCTTGGGCTGGTTGCTGAACCGTCTGCCGGTTCCCACCGAAGCCGACAAGGCTCAGCGCACGGAGCGGGTGACGCTGGACAGGCAAGGCCGTCTGCGCATCTTGCGGGATTTCTTCCCGGTGTTGCTCCTGCTCTTTGTGGCCAACTTGTTCATCACCATCCTGCGTGATGTGAAAGAGGACTTTATCGTGAACATCATAGACGTGGAGGCCGCCGGACTTTCCTCTTGGGCCTTTGCCAAGATTGACGGCCTGGTGACACTCATCATCCTTGGGCTCTTTGGCCTGATGACGTTGGTGCGTAACAATTTGCGGGTGCTCTGCATCCTGCTCCTTCTGGTGACAGGCGGGGCAGTGGGACTGAGTTTCCTGGCTTTCAACTACGATGCCCTGCAATTGCCGACGGTGACGTGGCTCTTCCTGCAAGGCTTGTTCCTCTACGTGGTCTACCTCAGCTTCCAGACGCTCTTTTTCGAGCGGTTCATCGCCTGCTTCCGCATCAAGGGCAATGTAGGTTTTTTCATTGTCACCCTCGACTTCATCGGCTATACGGGCACGGTGGTCGTGCTGGCCTGCAAGGAATTCCTCACGCCGGATATCGACTGGCTGGCGTTCTATAACCAATTATCCGGCTATGTGGGCTTGGTGAGCAGCGTGGCTTTTGTGGCGGCTGCGGTCTATATCGTTATGCGCCATCGGCGGGAATTTCCGGGCCGGCGCGGTGCGAATGAGTTTGTCAGTCCGGGGCTGCAGTTGGTGTCCTGAGACAGTGTATGTTTATCCTTGAATTTATAAGTATAAATATAATAAACAGAAACATCGTATGAAGAAGATTGAATGCATCATCATGGACTGGGCCGGCACGTCGGTCGATTATGGCTGCTTTGCTCCCGTGGCCGCTTTTGTGGAAAGTTTCAAGGCTGCCGGCATCGAGGTAACTCCTGCCGAAACCCGCACCTACATGGGCCTGACCAAGATTGAAGAAATCCGTGCCCTGTTCAATATCCCCCGCGTCAGCGAGGCCTTCCGTGCCAAGTATGGCCGCGACTATACGGACGAAGACGTACAGGCCCGTTATGCCGAGTTCCAGCGCGTTCTGTTTGCCACGCTGGAGGACTATGCCACTCCCATTCCCGGTGTGCCGGAAGTCATTGCCAACCTGCGTGCCCAAGGCATCAAGGTAGGCTCCACCACGGGCTACACCAAGCAGATGATGGACGTGGTCATCCCCGCCGCCGAGCGCATGGGCTACAAGATTGATGCCTGCGTCACGTCCGACCAGTTACCTGCCGGACGTCCTTATCCGTATATGATTTACCAGAATATGATTGAGCTGGCCATTCCCTCGGTGGACTGTGTGCTGAAGTATGGCGACACCATCGCCGACATCCGCGAGGGCGTCAATGCCAAGGTATGGACCGTGGGCGTCATCCTGGGCAGCAACGAACTGGGCCTGACGCAGGAGGAAATCGCCGCCCTGCCCGTAGCCGAACTGGAGACGCGCAAGGCGGAAGTCCGTCACCGCATGCTGGAGGCCGGAGCACACTATGTGGTGGACTCCATCGAGCAACTGCCCGCCGTCATCGACGAAATCAACTGCAAACTGAACGCTACTCTTTAACCGCTAACCATTAATCATTATTCCTTGATATGAGACCCTATTTGTTACTGACTCCCGGCCCCCTGACCACTACCGATACCGTCAAGCAAGCCATGTTGACCGACTGGTGCACATGGGACGAAGACTACAATGTACACATCGTGGAGGAAATCCGCAAACAACTCGTCTCCCTGGCCACTCCGCAGACGGACGAATATACCTCTGTCCTCCTTCAAGGCAGCGGCACTTACTGTGTGGAGGCCGTCCTCGGAGCAGCCATCAAGCCCGGCGACAAGTTGCTCATCCTGAGCAACGGCGCTTACGGCGACCGCATGGGAAACATCGCCGAGTATTACCACCTGGATTATGACATGCTGGCTTTTGACGAGACCGAGCAAGTCAACCTGAACTACGTGGACGACTACCTGGCCCACAATGCCGAGATTACCCACGTGGCCATCGTGCACTGCGAGACCACCACGGGCATCCTGAACCCGCTGAAGGAGGTGGCCCACCTGGTGAAGATGTACGGCAAGCGCCTCATTGTGGACGCCATGAGCAGCTTCGGCGGCATTCCCCTCGATGTGAAAGAACTGGGTGTGGACTTCCTCATCAGCAGCGCCAACAAGTGCATCCAGGGCGTACCGGGCTTCGGCTTCATCATCGCCCGCCGCTCCGAGCTGATGCGTTGCAAGGGCGTGGCCCGCTCTCTTTCGCTCGACATCTACGACCAGTGGGAGACCATGGAGAAGGGGCACGGCAAATGGCGCTTCACGTCGCCTACCCACGTGGTGCGCGCCTTCAAGCAGGCCTTGGAAGAACTGGAGGCTGAAGGCGGCGTCGAGGCCCGTCATCAGCGTTACCAAAAGAACCACGACACCCTGGTGAAGGGCATGCGCTCGCTCGGCTTCAAGACACTGCTGTCCGACGATATCCAGTCGCCCGTCATCACTTCCTTCCTCTATCCGGGCGAAGGCTTCGACTTCAAGACCTTCTACCACCAGCTGAAGGAGCGCGGCTTCGTCATCTACCCCGGCAAGATTTCGCAAGCAGATACTTTCCGCATCGGCAACATCGGCGACGTACATCCCGCCGACTTCGAGCGGTTGATTGAGGCCATACGCGACATTCGCCGCTAAAGGTACGGGAAATCTTTCCCGAAGTCCTTATAAAAACTTGTCAAGGTAAGGACAAAACTTCATTTCCAGCCTAGAAATGTACGTTTCTAGGCTGGAAATGTATATTTCTAGGTTGAAAATGTACATTTCCAGCCTGGAAATAGAGTTTTCTTGCGGCCTTGAGAACTTTTCCGACGGACTTGAGAACTTTTTCCGGCGGCTTTGTGCGTTTTTATCTCCGGCTTTTTTCTTACTTTTGCGCCGCATTTAGCTGGTTTGTAAAAAGGAGGATAACAACGTATGGCAGCCGTTAAGGAAATGACTGCGGGACGGATATTCCCGCAACTCTTCTACTTCACCTTGCCCTTGCTGATGGGCAACTTGTTGCAACAGACGTATTCATTGGTGGACGCCGCCATAGTCGGGCGGTTTCTGGGCATCGATTCGCTGGCCGCCGTGGGGGCCAGTTCGTCGGTGGTGTTCCTCATCCTGGGCTTCTGCAACGGCTGTTGTGGCGGTTTCGGCATCCCCGTGGCGCAGAAGTTCGGCGCGCGGGACTATGCCACGATGCGCCGTTGCGTGGTGGTCAGCCTGCAGCTGGCTGCGGCGATGTCACTCATCCTGGCGGTGGTCACGGGCATCCTGTGCGACGACATCCTGCGCCTGATGCGCACGCCGGACAACATCTTTGACGGCGCGTACATCTACCTGCTCATCACCTTCCTGGGCATCCCCTGCACCTTCTTTTATAATCTGCTGTCCAGCATCATCCGCGCGCTGGGCGACAGCAAGACGCCCTTCTGGTTTCTGCTGTTCTCCGCCGTGCTCAACATCGTGCTCGACCTCTTCACCATCATTACATTAGGTTGGGGCGTGGCAGGTGCCGCCATTGCCACGGTCTTCTCGCAAGGACTGTCCGCCGTGCTGTGCTACGTCTACATGATGCGCCGTTTCGACATCTTGCGCACCACGCCCGCCGAGCGGCGCTTCTCCTGGCCCATCGCCCGCATCCTGCTGAACATCGGCGTGCCCATGGGCTTGCAGTTCTCCATCACCGCGATAGGCAGCATCATGCTGCAGAGTGCCAACAACGCCTTGGGCACCGCCTGCGTAGCTGCCTTCACCGCGGCGATGCGCATCAAGATGTTCTTCATGTGTCCCTTCGAGAGCCTGGGCATTGCCATGGCTACCTTTGCCGGTCAGAACTACGGGGCGGGTCGTCCCGAACGCATCCTGCAAGGCGTCAAGTCGGCTTCGCTGATGGCGTTGGCCTACTGGGTGTTCACCTTCTGCGTGCTGATGTTCGGCTCGGAGACGGTGGCCTTGCTCTTCGTGGATGCCTCAGAAGCGGAGATACTGAAAGACACCGCGCTCTTCCTGCACGTGTCCGTCACGTTCTTCCCCGTGCTGGGACTGCTCTGCATCCTGCGCTACACCATTCAGGGAGCCGGCTTCACCAATCTGGCCATGCTCTCCGGCGTGTCCGAGATGGTGGCGCGCATCCTGGTCAGCGTCATTGCCGTGCCCGTGTGGGGCTACATCGCCGTCTGCTTCGGCGACTCCACGGCGTGGATATTTGCCGATGCGTTCCTGATTCCGGCGTTCATTTATGTGTATAAGAAGATTAGACAAGTGAGGAGATAGAGACGTGGCTTCCTTCGACCGCAAAATCATCCACATCGACATGGACGCTTTCTATGCCTCCGTCGAGCAGCGGGACAATCCCGAGTTGCGCGGCAAGCCCATCGCCGTGGGCCATGCCGAAGAGCGGGGTGTGGTGGCCGCCGCCAGCTATGAGGCGCGCCGTTTCGGGGTACGCTCTGCCATGTCGTCGCAGAAGGCCAAGCGGCTCTGTCCGCAACTTATCTTCGTCCACGGACGGATGGAGGTCTACAAGGAAGTGTCCCGCCAGATTCACGAGATTTTCCATGAATATACGGACATCATCGAGCCTATCTCGCTGGATGAGGCTTTCCTCGACGTCACGGAGAACAAGCTGGGTATTGCCCTCGCCGTGGACATCGCCAAGGAAATCAAGCGGAAGATTCGCGAACGCCTCCATCTGGTGGCCTCTGCCGGTGTGTCCTACAACAAGTTCCTGGCCAAGATTGCCTCGGACTACCGCAAGCCCGACGGCCTCTGCACCATCCATCCCGACCAGGCGTTGGACTTCATCGCCAGCTTGCCCATCGAGAGCTTCTGGGGAGTAGGTCCCGTCACCGCCAAGCGGATGCACACCCTCGGCATCCACAACGGGGCACAGCTGCGTGCCTGTACCCGGGACTTCCTGATCCGCGAGTTCGGCAAGGTAGGGACAGTCTACTATGACTTTGCCCGCGGCATCGACCTCCGGCCTGTCGAGGCCATCCGAATCCGCAAGTCCATCGGCTGTGAGCGCACGTTGGACCGGGATATTTCCCAGCGTTCCAGTGTCATCATCGAGCTGTATCATGTCGCTGTTGAATTGGTGCAGCGGCTTGGCCGCCATCCCGACTTTCGGGGTAATACGCTGACCCTAAAGATTAAGTTCCATGACTTCAAGCAAATCACCCGCAGCCTGACGCAGGCCCACGAACTGACGACGCTCGACGTCATCCTCCCCCTGGCCAAGCAACTGCTGCAGGAAGTGGATTACGCCGAGCGTCCTATACGCCTTATCGGGCTTTCCGTTTCCAATCCCCATGAGGAGGATGACGCTCCTCGCGGGGTGTGGGAACAACTGTCTTTGGAGTTTGAAGACTGGGATTAGTCACATACTACCCTTGCCGTCCAGCCACCGCCGGGTGCCAGGTGTACCTTCAGCTTGTCCGTGGACGATACCTGACGTGTCTCTTGCTTCCAGTCCGTGGCCTCGCGGTCGGCATTCACGCCGTCGCTGAAGATGACCGCCTTGTGGCTGCCCGTCGGCAGGAAGGAGAGGTCGATGGTCAGGTCACGCGGTGTCCAGTCTGTCATCGCGCCGATGAACCATGTGTTGCCTTTGCGGCGGGCCAGGATGATGTATTCGCCCACCTGTCCGTCCAAGGCCACCGTTTCGTCGAAGGTGGTGGGCACTTGGGCGATGAAGTCCGTGCATTCCGGTTCCTTGGCATACTTCGAGGGGCTGTCGGCCAGCATCTGGAGCGGTGCCTCGAAGACGGTGTACATGGCCATCTGGTGTACGCGGGTGCCTTGGCTCATCGGGTGGTCGTTGATGGCGCGGAAGGTGGCGCGGGTGGCGTTCACCATCGTGCCGGGCGTGTAGTCCATCGGTCCGGCCAACTGGCGCAGGTAGGGAGCCGTCACATCGTAGCGCGGGAAGTCATGCAAGGGTACTCCGTTGACGATGGGTTCCCACTTGGCGTTCTCCAGACCCTTGACACCTTCGAAGTTCACCACGTTGGGATAAGCGCGCTGGATACCGAACGGCTTCAGACCGTGCAGGTCCAGCAGCAGGTGATGGCGGGCGGCGCAGGCGGCCATCTCTTCCACGGATTGCAGGACAATCTGGTCATTGCGGTCGAAGAAGTCCACCTTGAAGCCCTTGATGCCCAGCTTGGCGTAGTGGGCGAAGTTGCCTTCCAGGTCCTTGATGGCGTTGCGCCACGACGACCACAGGATGATGCCCACGCCCTTCTGGTTGCCATATGCCACCAGTTCCTTCAGGTCGATATCCGGGTTCAGGTCTTCCGTCAGCGATTCCAGTCCGCTCCAGCCGTCGTCGATGATGATGTACTCCAGCTTGTGTTGGGCGGCAAAGTCGATGTAGGCCTTGTAGGTCGGGGTGTTCATGCCCGCCTTGAAGTCCACGCCCGTCAGGTTGCACGTGTTCCACCAGTCCCAAGCCACCTTGCCCGGACGGATCCACGACGTGTCCTCGATGCGGCAGGCAGGAGCCAGGCGTTGGGCCATGTCGTTGTCAGCCAACTGTGTGTCCCGGGTGGTCACCAGCACGGCACGCCAAGGCAGCGTCCGCCGTCCGTCAATGCGGGCGATGTAGTCTGCCCGTTTCGAGGGAATCAGGTTCAGCCGGTTGTGTCCGCCGATGAAGGTTTCGGTGGGGATGGGGGCGAAGGCTGCCTGCACGCCTTGCTTGGTCTCCTTGTTTTGCAGGAGGAACAGGCCGGGATAGTTCTCCAGGCCGCCTTCCATGATGACGGCTTTCTTGCCGTTGCCCAGGTCCACCATCAGCGGGGAGATGGCCAGGGAGTCGGGGAACATCTGCGACAGCTTCACCTCGTCGTAGTACGCTTCGAAGGAGAAGCAGTAGCGTTCGCCGTTGCGGTTGTCGTTCACGTAGGGGATGAACGCCTTGTAGTCTTGGTCGAAGTTGAAGTCAGCCGTTTCGGCGGTCACTTGGAACGGTTTGCGCACGTCGGAGATGAAGCGGTAGGCCGCCCCATCATCATAGGCACGGAACTGTACGCTGTATCCGCCCCGGCATTTCAGGGTCAGTTCATTGTACACGTCCTTCACTTCAGCCTTCTTGTAGAACGGCGTAGCGAAGGAAGATTCCACGGATTGGCGCGACGCCTTGCTCACTTTCACGTCCTTGCCGAATGTGACGGCTTTCTGAGGCGACTGCTCGTCCCGTCCTTGCAGGGCGATGGACGAGGGCAGCAGTACGGTGGTCCCGTCATGCTGGATGGCCCATTGCAGGTCGTCCTCCGTGTAGATGGCAATACTCAGCTTGCCGTCCGGCGAAGCCAGTCGATAGTCTTGGGCGGACAGTCCGCCCATGCCCGGCACCATCAGGGCGCATAACCCAGCCAGGCAGTGGATAAAGAGTTTGTTCTTCATGTTTGTTGGATTATAAATTCTTATTTAGTAATAATTCCCTCCATCTCCTTCAGCTCCTCTTCCGAGAACTGCGTGTTCCCGATGGCCTTCAGGTTGTCTTCCAGTTGCTTCACACTGCTGGCGCCGATGATGACGGAGGTCACCAGTTCGTCCTTCAGCACCCAGGCCAAGGCCATTTCGGCCAAGGTCTGTCCGCGTTGTTGGGCCAGTTGGTCCAGGGCTTTCAGCTTTTCCAGCAGGGCAGGGGTGAGGGCATTCTCCTTCAGTGAGCCACCTTGGGCCATGCGCGAGTCGGCGGGGATACCGTTCAGGTAGCGGTTGGTCAGCAGGCCTTGCGCCAAGGGGGAGAAGGCGATGAAGCCTGTCCCGTTCTTCTGTGCCTGTCGCAAGATGCCTTCCTCTTCCGGTTCCCGGTTCAGGAGGTTATATTTGCCTTGGTAGAGCAGGCAGTGCACGTCGCGTTCCTCCAGGTAGCGGTAGGCGAACTTGGCCGCCTCTTTCGGATAGCGGGAGATACCCACGTAGAGAGCCTTGCCTTGTCGCACGATGTCCACCAGTGCCTGGAGCGTTTCCTCCAAAGGCGTGTTGGGGTCGTAGCGGTGGGTGTAGAACAAGTCCACATACTCCAGGTTCATGCGCTTCAGACTTTGGTCCAGGCTGCTCATCAAGTACTTTCGCGAACCCCAGTTGCCGTAAGGGCCGGGCCACATGTCGTAACCCGCCTTGCTGGAGATGAACAGTTCGTCGCGGTAGGGGGCAAACGACTTCTTCATAAGTTGCCCGAAGGTCTCCTCTGCCGAGCCGTAAGAAGGCCCGTAGTTATTGGCCAGGTCGAAGTGCGTGATGCCGTGGTCGAAGGCATAGTGTGCCATGGCCTGCGAATTGGCTAAGGTGTTGACATCGCCGAAGTTGTGCCACAGCCCCAGGGAAATCTCAGGCAATAGAATCCCGCTCCGCCCGCAACGGCGGTATTTCATGCCGTTGTCGTAGCGGTCCGGAGCGGGGGAATAGATAGGGGGAATCATAGACGAGCCTCCACTATATGCTTGCCGGGCGTGGCAGGTACCACGTTACCCTGTACGGGCACGCCGTCCACTGTCAGGCTGCGGATACCTTTGCATACGCCGTCCGGGTTGCTGATGTGGATGTCATACTCGGCGCCACGGAACTTGCGGCGGATGCGGAATTCCTTCCAGTCGGCGGGGATGCACGGGTCAATCTCCAGTCCTTCGTAGCCGGGCTTGATACCCAGGATGAACTGCGTGATGGCATACCAGTTCCAAGCCGCCGTGCCGGTCAGCCAACTGTTTTTGCCTTCACCGGGACGGGCGGCGTCCTTTCCGGCAATCATCTGCGAGTATACATAGGGCTCCACCTTGTGCAGGGTGCTGTGGATTTCCTCGATGTAAGAGGGGCATATCTTGCGGTAGTACTCCCATGCCTGGTCGCCGCGGCCCAGCACCGTCTCACCGATGATGACCCACGGGTTGTTGTGGCAGAAGATGCCTGCATTCTCCTTGTAGCCGGCAGGGTAGGTGGATATTTCGCCATATTCCACCACGTAGCGGGTGAAGGGCGGGTTGTTCAGCACGATGCCGTGCTCGCAGTCCAGACGCTCCTTCACGGAGTCCAGCGCCTTCTTCACCAGTCCTTCTTGCAATCCGATGCCCGCCATGGTGCACCAGCCTTGCGATTCGATGAAGATCTGTCCTTCCTCGTTTTCCTTCGAACCCACCTTGTTGCCGAAGAAATCGTAGGCACGCAGGTACCAGTCGCCGTCCCAACCATGTTGCTTCACGGCTTCCACCATCTCGTCCACGCAGGCTTGGGCGCGGTCGGCCTCTTCCGTCTTGCCCAGTTCGCGGCACAACTGCACGTAGTCACGTCCGCACACCACGAACAGACCGGCAATCATCAGTGATTCCGCCTTCGAGCCTTCCGTCTTGTTCTCCGTGGTCTGGAACGATTCGTTCGGATCCCACGAGAAGCAGTTCAGGTTCAGACAGTCGTTCCAGTCGGCGCGGCCGATGAGGGGCAGCTTGTGCGGGCCGAGGTTCTCTACCACATGGTTGAAGGACACGCGCAGATGTTCGAAGAGCGATACTTCCGAACCCGGCTGGTTGTCGTAGGGCACCGGTTCGTCCAGGATGCCGAAGTCGCCGGTTTCCTTGATGTAAGCCACCGTGCCAAAGATAAGCCACATCGGGTCGTCGTTGAATCCGCCGCCGATATCATTGTTGCCGCGCTTCGTCAGGGGTTGGTATTGATGGTAGCAGCCACCGTCGGGGAACTGCGTGGAGGCAATGTCGATGATGCGTTCGCGGGCACGTCCCGGTATCTGGTGCACGAAGCCCACGAGGTCCTGGTTGGAGTCGCGGAAGCCCATGCCACGGCCGATGCCGCTCTCGAAGAACGAGGCCGAGCGGGACATGTTGAACGTAATCATGCACTGGTACTGGTTCCAGATGTTCACCATGCGGTCCAGTTTCTCGTCGCCACTCTCCAGCACGTAGTTGGCCAGCAGGTCGTCCCAGTAAGTCTTCAGTTCGGCAAAGGCGGCGTCCGCCTTCTCCGCCGTGTCCAGGGCGGCAATGGTAGCCTTGGCGCGCGTCTTGTTCACCAGGGCGCAGCTGGGCGTGCTTTGCAGGACGGCAGGATTGGCTGCCTCGAACTTCTCGTCTTGCGGGTTCTCTACGTAGCCCAGCAGGAAGATGAGATCTTTGCTCTCGCCCGGTGCCAGTTCTATTTCAATATAATGGGAGGCGATGGGGCTCCAGCCGTGGGCGATGCTGTTGGTGGGGCGTCCGGCCAATACATTCTGCGGGTCGGCAAACTCGTTGTAGAGGCCGATGAAGCTCTCGCGGTCCGTGTCAAAGCCGTTGATGGGCGCATTCACGCTATAATAGGCATAGTGGTTGCGGCGTTCTTTGTATTCCGTCTTGTGGTAGATGACGGAACCTTCCACCTCCACCTCGCCCGTGGAGAAGTTGCGTTGGAAGTTCTCCATGTCCGTGGCGGCATTCCACAGACACCATTCGGCGAAGGAGAACAGCTTCAGGTGCTTCACCGTGTCGCTCTCGTTGCGCAAGGTCAGCTTCTGCACCTCGGCCCATGTCTTCAGGGGTACGAAGAACAGTACGCTGGCTTCCACGCCGTTCTTGGCGCCGGTGATGCGCGTATAGCTCATGCCGTGGCGGCACTCGTAGCGATCCAGCGGCGTCTTACAAGGTTTCCAGCCGGGCGACCATACCGTGTCGCCGTCCTTGATGTAGAAGTAGCGTCCGCCGTTGTCCATCGGCACGCCGTTATAGCGGTAGCGCGTGATACGGCGGAACTTGGCATCCTTGTAGAAGCTGTAGCCTCCGGCCGTGTTGGATATCAGGGAGAAAAAGTCTTCATTGCCCAGGTAGTTGATCCAGGGCCAAGGCGTTTGCGGGTCGGTGATGACGTATTCGCGGTGCGCGTCGTCAAAATAACCATACTTTTTGTCTTGCATACGTTGGGTGTTTTATGAGGTTTTAAAAATACGTTGTAGATAATATCCGGCCGCCCAGTGGCGACACGCTCCAAAAATAGGGACTTTTACCGAGAAATCCGCATGTCGCTTGTCTCTTTTTCGGCACTTCGAACGCCCGATGATAAATTAGTGTAAGCATCGGATAAAATAGTACAACTTAGCAATCCCGTAAGGGGCTATCTTTGCCCTCCGAATATTTTATACCTGACACATGAACAAACATTTCATCTTGGCAGTTGCGATGTTCTTGGGCTTGGCTACGGCACTTTCTGCCCAATCGCAACGCGAACGCGTCCTCATGGACAAGGACTGGCAGTTCGCATTAGGCAATGCGTCCTCACCGGAGAAAGACTATGGGTGTGGGACCGAGTACTTTAATTACCTGACCAAGGCGGCATCCATCCACAACGCCGGACCTTATTCGGAGAAATTCGACGCTTCGTCCTGGAAAACGGTCGACCTGCCTCACGACTGGGTGGTGGATCTCCCCTTTGCCGGCGAGGCCAGCCATAGCCACGGCTACAAGACCGTCGGTTATAAGTATCCCGAGACCAGCGTCGGCTGGTATCGTAAGACCTTCACCGTGCCGCAGGAGGATTTCGGCAAGCATATCTACCTGCAATTCGACGGTATCTTCCGTGATGCCCGGGTGTGGGTCAACGGCTTCTACCTGGGCAGTGAGCCCAGCGGCTATGCCACGCAGGTGTATGACATCACCGAATACCTGAACTACGGTGCCGACAATCTGGTGTGCGTCCGTGCCGATGCCACCCTGGAGGAAGGCTGGTTCTACGAGGGAGCCGGCATCTACCGCCATGTCTGGCTGAACAAGACCGCGCAGGTGCACGTGGCACCCTTCGGTACCTTTATCCATGCTGATTTCCCTGACACAAACACTTTCGATACCGCCGTGCTGACCATTGAGACCACGGTGAAGAACGACGGGCTGAAGCCTGCCGATTACTCCCTGCGCCACACGCTGAAGGACAAGGAAGGCAACATCGTAGCCACCTTGGCAAGCGGCTCTGCCGTGACGGGTCTCTTGCCGAAAGATAGCCGCACGCTTTGCGAGACATTGACCGTGTCAAATCCTCGCCTTTGGTCGGTGGATACACCTTATATATATAATATGTGTACCGAGGTGCTGCAAGGCGGCCAAGTGGTGGACAGCTACCAAACCCCCTTCGGCATCCGCCACATCGCCTTCGACCCCGACCGTGGCTTCTTCCTCAACGGACAACACGTCCAGCTGAAAGGCGTCAATATGCACCAGGACCATGCCGGCGTGGGCAGTGGTATCCCCGATGCCTTGCAGGTCTATCGCTTGAAGCAACTGAAGAAGTTCGGCTGCAACGCCTACCGCGCTTCGCACAATCCCATGACGCCGGAGATGCTGGATGCTTGCGACAGCCTGGGTATCCTCGTCATCGAAGAGAACCGTCTGACAGGCGTCAACACCGAGCATATCGACCTCCTGGAGCGTATGATCCGCCGCGACCGCAACCATCCCTCCATCATCCTCTGGAGTGTGGGCAACGAAGAGTGGGGCATCGAGTGGAAGGAGACCGGCACCCGCATTGCCGCCACTATGCGCGAGTATTGCCACCGCATCGACCCGACCCGTCTGATGACCGTGGCCAGCAGCAGTGGTCCCACTATCCTGGTTCCTGCCGATGTGGCCGGCTACAACTACATTCTGCAGAATCCCGTGGAACAGCATCGCAAGGACTATCCCGAACGTTGTGCCCTCGGTTCGGAGGAAACTTCGGGCTGCGGCACGCGCGGCATCTATTTCGACCAGCCGGGCACCGGCCGTATGGTGGCTCACAACCGCCGCCCCAACGGCAAGGACAGTCTGCTGAACTGCATCGAGCGCGGCTGGAAGTTCTACGACGAACGTCCCTACCTCGCCGGCCTGTTCTATTGGACGGGCTTCGACTACCGCGGCGAGCCCAATCCCATGAAGTTCCCCGCTACGGGCTCCCAGTTCGGCATCCTGGACTATTGCGGCTTCCCCAAGGATGAGGCCTACTACCTGAAGTCCTGGTGGACGGACGAGCCTGTCCTGCATATCCTGCCTCATTGGAATCTGCAAGGTCATGAAGGCGACAGCATTGACGTCTGGGTGTACAGCAATTGCGACGAAGTGCAGCTGACGGTTAATGGCAAGAACCTGGGCCGCAAGGCTATGCCCAAGAACGGCCATCTCGCCTGGAAGGCTGTCTATCAGCCCGGTTCGGTCAAGGCTGTGGGCTATAAGAACGGCAAACGCATCCTGACGGAGAAAGTCGAGACCACCGGTGCTCCCGCCCGTATGGTCCTCACGCCGGATCGTTCCGCTTACAAAGCCGACGGACAGGATGTGGCTGTTTTCCGTGTAGAGATGCAGGATAAGAAGAAGCGCATGGTGCCTACCGCCTGCGATGAACTGACCTTCAGCGTCAGTGGTCCTGTGCGCATCCTGGGTGTGGGCAATGGCGACCCCGCCTATCGTGATACCGAGCGCCCCACCGAACCCGATGCCCGAGACTACCGCGTGAAAGCGTTCAACGGCTTGGCGCAGATTCTCCTGCAGAGCACGGGCGAGGCCGGACAAGCCACGCTGACGGTTCGTTCGGGTGATTTGCCGGTAGCTGCCTATACCATTTCGCTGCAATAAGCATCCTCTTTGCGCCGTTTCCGGGAGGATACCGGCGTGTATATTCGCAGGTACCCGCGCTTCTGCTCGCGGGTACCTGCGCTCGTGTTCGGGAGATCCGGCCTATCTTTTTTTAAATTCTCATGATGGTTTCTCTTTTCCCCGATTTGTTTTGTGTATTAAAAAGAATCATTATCTTTGCAGCCATGTAGTATTTTAACCACAGCTATCATGGAAGACCGGAATTTCATCATGCGGGAGATTACGCCCTTATCCGAGCGTGACTTCTTTTATATTGCCGACCGTCGCAAGTCGGACTTTACTTATCCCATCCACTACCATGCGGAGTATGAACTCAACTTCGTAGAAAACGCTGCGGGCGTACGTCGGGTGGTGGGCGATTCCTCCGAGGTGATAGGCAACTATGACCTGGTGCTCATCACGGGCAAAGACTTGGAGCATGTGTGGGAGCAGCACGAATGCACTTCGCGCAACATCCGTGAAATCACCATCCAGTTCTCGCCCGAATCCTTCCCCAAGAATTTTGAGCAAAAGAACCAGTTGGCTTCCATCTGGCACATGATTGAGCGGGCTCAGTGCGGGCTCTGCTTCCCCCAGCAGGCCATCATGAAAGTCTACAACCTCCTGGACAAACTCGCTTCCGAAGAGCAGGGCTTCTATGCCGTGCTGGACTTTCTCACCATCCTTTACGAGCTTTCTCTCTACGACGATGCACGGGTGCTGGCCTCTTCTTCCTTTGCCAAGATAGAGAACTTTTCGGACAGCCGCCGCGTGCAGAAGGTGCAGAAGTATATCTCCGAACACTACCGCGAGGAAATCCGCCTGAACATGTTGTCCGACATGGTGGGCATGACCCCCGTCTCTTTCAGCCGCTTCTTCCGCCTGCGCACCGGCAAGACCCTTTCCGATTACATCATCGACATCCGCCTGGGCTTTGCCTCCCGCTTGCTGGTAGATTCCTCGCGTACCATTGCGGAGATTTGCTACGATTGCGGCTTCAACAATCTCTCCAACTTCAACCGTATGTTCAAGCGCAAGAAAGGCTGCTCCCCAAAGGAATTCCGTGAGAACTACCGGAAGAAGAAAGTTGTAATATGATTGTAATAAGATAAAATAGTATCATTATCGTTGGAGGGAACTCCGTACTTTTGCATCCATCTAAACGTAAAACCAAAAAATATCATGACATGAAGAGAATTTTATCGTTGTTGGTCGTCGTATGCCACCTTTGCTTCCTGAGTGCCCAGATACGTGGCAACGAAATCCGGGTGGTGGTCTCGCCCGACCATACCGACTGGGTTTATGACCTGAATAAACCTTGTACCTTCACGGTGCGGGTAGTGAAAGCCCAGAACCTGTTACCGGATGTCCGGGTGGATTACGAACTGGGTCCGGAGATGTATCCCACGGAGACCAAGAAGGGGGTGGTCTTGAAAGACGGAACCTTGAAGCTCCGGAGCACGATGAAGACGCCCGGCTTCCTTCGCTGCAAGGTGAAGGCCTATGTGGGCGATAAGACCTACGAAGGACTGGCCACGGCTGCCTATGCCCCCGACCGGCTGAAACCCCTCAGCCAATTGCCCGAAGACTTCCAGGCCTACTGGGCCGAGACCCTGAAGAAAGCCCGTGAACTTCCGTTGAACCCCGTCATGGAGCTGCTGCCCGAACGCTGCACCGAGACCGACAATGTCTACCAGGTCAGCTACCAGGTCAAGCCGGGGGGAGGCCGCTACTATGGCATTCTCAGCATTCCCAAGAAGGAAGGCAAGTATCCGGCTCTGTTGCGCGTGCCCGGCGCAGGCGTCCGTCCTTATACGGGAGACACCTATACCGCTCCCGGCAAAGTCATTACGTTGGAGGTCGGTGTCCATGGCATTCCTGTTACGATGGAACAATCCGTTTACGATGCTTTGGCCAACGGTGCGCTCAACAACTACTGGACTTTCCGCTACGATGACCGCGACGCCTTCTACTACAATCGTGTGATTGTCGGTGCCCTGCGGGGGGTAGACCTCCTTTGTTCCTTGCCTCAGTACAACGGCAAGGCACTGGGCGTTACCGGCTCTAGCCAAGGCGGTGCCTTGTCCATCATCACCGCTGCCCTTGACCCGCGTGTCACCTTCCTGGCTGCTGTTCATCCTGCCTTGTGCGACCATGAAGCCTACTTCCAGAAGCGTGCCTGCGGCTGGCCCCACTACTTCTATTATTACGGTGACCGGGACAAGGAAGTGCGCGAGACACTGCGCTACTATGACACGTCCAACTTCGCCCGCTTCATCCGTGTGCCTGGTTGGTACAGTTGGGGTTACAACGACGAGGTATGTCCCCCCACCACTACGTATGCCACCTATAACATCATCACCGCCCCCAAGGAACTCCATCCCTATCTGGAGACCGGCCATTATTGGTACCAGGAACAATGGGATGCCTGGCAGGCGTGGATACGGAAACAATTAGGAATAGAATAAATAGGAATTTAGCGGGGCGGTGCCCCGCAGCTACAAGTGACAAGCTACGAGCTACAAGTAGCTACACACCAAGAACTAAGTAACTTTACTCGTAGCTCGTAGCTTGTAACTCGTAGCTAATAAATTATCATTTATGAAACCAGCTCTCTTTCTTTGCGCCGCCTTCGGCCTTGTCGTAGCGGCCTGTTCCCCAAAGCCTCAGGCACCGGCGGAACACACTTTCATCACCGTCAATGACAGCGGCCAATTCGTCCGCGACGGGAAACCTTATTATTATGTAGGTGCCAACTTCTGGTATGGAGCCATCCTTGGTTCTACCGGCCGGGGTGGCGACCGCGAACGTCTGCACAAGGAACTGGACTTCCTGAAGGACATTGGTATCAACAACCTCCGTGTCCTGGTGGGTGCCGATGGTCCCGATGGCGTGAAGACCCGTGTGGAACCATCCTTGCAGACGGAGCCGGGCGTGTATAACGATACCATCCTCGACGGATTGGATTACTTTATGAACGAGCTGAAGAAGCGCGACATGACCGCTGTCCTCTACCTGAATAACTCCTGGGAGTGGAGCGGTGGTTATTCTCTTTATCTCCAATGGACAGGACACGGCAAGGCCGTGGTGCCCGCCATTGACGGTTGGCCCGCCTTCATGGATTATGTCAAGCAATATGCGTTGTCAGACAGCGCACAGGCACTCTTTGCCAAGCACGTGGACTATATCGTTCGCCGCACTAACCGCTACAATGGCTTGAAGTACACGGAAGACCCCACCTTGATGTCCTGGCAGATCGGTAACGAGCCTCGTGCCTTCTCCGAAGAGGGCAAGGCGCCTTTCGCCCGCTGGATGGCTCGTGTGGCCGCACAGATCCGTGCACTGGATGCCAATCATTTGATTTCTTCCGGCAGTGAGGGTGCCGCCGGCAGTGAAAATGATATCGCTCTCTTTGAGCAGGTTCACGCCGACCCCAACATCAGCTATCTGACCATCCACATCTGGCCCTACAACTGGGGATGGGTCAAGGCCGACAGTCTCGCCGAACTGTTGCCCCGTGCCAAGGAGAATACCCGGCAGTATGTGGAAGACCATATGCAGATTGCCCGTAAATACCGCAAGCCTATTGTCCTGGAGGAGTTCGGTTTCCCGCGCGATGGTTTCAAGTTCGCCAAGGATGTTCCCACCACGGCTCGTGATGACTATTATAAATATGTGTTCAACCTCATCCGTCAGGAGCGCGAGCGCGGCGGTCTTTTTGCCGGTTGCAATTTCTGGGCGTGGGGCGGCTTTGCCAATCCGGCCCACGAGTATTGGGAGCGGGGCGATGACTATACCGGCGACCCTGCCCAGGAACAGCAAGGCTTGAACTCCGTCTTCGCATCGGACAGCACGACGATTGCCATTATCCGGGCGGAGAATGAAAAACTGAAGTAGAAATAGGAATTATGAAACAAATACCGACCCTCGCATTATCCCTCTGCCTCGCGGCCCTCGTTGCCGCCTGCGGCAGCAAGCCCAAGCAGCAGGCTACGGAAGAAGGCGCTGCGGAGAATACCGTGCCCGCCCTCGTGGTGAAAGGCACACAGTTGATGAACACCCGGGGCGATACTGTTGTCCTGCACGGTGTCAGCTACGGCTGGCACCAATTCTGGCCGCGCTTCTACAACGCCTCTTCTGCCCAATGGCTGGTACGCGACTGGGGGGCACAAGTGCTCCGTGCGTCGATGGGCGTGGAACTGGAAGGCGCCTATCTCGACAATCCCGAACTGGGCTTGAAGTGTGTGCAGACCATCGTGGATGCCGCCATTGCCGAGAATGTCTATGTCATCATCGACTGGCACAGCCACGGTATCCGCACCGAAGAGGCCAAAGCCTTCTTTACGCAGATGGCCACTCGCTACAAAGGCGTGCCCAATGTCATCTATGAGATCTTCAACGAACCGGTAGAGGATTCTTGGGAGCAGGTGAAGGCCTATTCCGAAGAAGTCATCCGTGCCATCCGTGCCGTCGAGCCCGATGCCGTCATCCTGGTAGGTTGTCCGCATTGGGATCAGGATATCCATTTGGCGGCAGACAATCCCATTGCCGGGCAGAAGAACCTGATGTACACCCTCCATTTCTATGCCGCCACGCATGGCCAGTGGTTGCGCGACCGTGCCGACTATGCCTTGGGCAAAGGCCTGCCACTCTTTGTTTCCGAATGTGCGGGCATGGAGGCTTCCGGCGACGGCCCCATCAATCCTGAGGAATGGGCCAAGTGGGTGGACTGGATGGACCGGCGTTCCATCAGCTGGGCAGCCTGGTCCATTTCGGACAAGGACGAAACCTGCTCCATGCTGTTGCCAAAGGCTTCATCCGAAGGCCGGTGGCAGGAAGACGATGTGAAGGAATGGGGTCACATGGTGCGTGCCGAGTTAAAGAAATAAGTTTTTCGGCGGAACAGAAGGATCGGGTTACGTGCACGAAATGTATCAAATGTATGGATAGTATCGCTTTTTGATAAAATAGTGTAAACAACGTATTGCAGAACCCCGTAATTTTGCCCCTTGGAAAATATGTTAAATACATAAGAGCCATGAATGTACAACCCTTTAAAAACAGATTGCTTATGAGGAAGGAATAATGCCATGTAACAACAAGCTGTAAATTACTTAACCGAAAGTATGTAAGGTCACACTTACCTTGTGACAAATTATTAATCTAAGAAAAATACAAGTATGAATTTGAATTTTGGAAAGACAGCGCTGCTTGCAGGCGTATGTTCAGTATTCTCGCTGGGATACACACCGCAACTTTTCGCCGCATCTGCCATAGATGCAGTAGAGGCCGTGCAGCAGGCCAAGAAAGTGACGGGTACAGTCACAGATGCTATGGGACCGGTCATTGGTGCCAACATTCTTATTAAAGGTACGACCAAAGGTGTTATCACTGACATTGATGGTAATTTCTCTATTGAGGTGGAACCGGGTGCTACATTGGTAGTTTCGTTTATCGGTTATACCTCACAGGAAATTGTAGTGGACGACCGTAATGTGTATAATATTACAATGTCCGAGGATACCGAAATGCTTGATGAAGTAGTGGTCGTAGGTTATGGTACGATGAAGAAGAAACTTGTGACTGGTGCTACGGTGCAAGTAAAAGGTGAGGAAATTGCTAAAATGAATACGACTAATGCCTTGTCTGCTTTGCAGTCTAGTTCGCCTGGTGTTCAGATTACGCAAGCTTCTTCACAGCCGGGTAAGGGATTTAAAGTAAGTATTCGTGGTGTGGGTACTATCGGTGAATCCTCTCCGTTGCTGATTATCGATGGTGTCAATAGTGGTACAGCCAACGATGGTCTGAACAGTTTGAACCCGAATGATATTGAAAGCATTGACATTTTGAAAGACGCTGCATCCGCTGCCATCTATGGTGCACGTGCTGCCAATGGTGTAATTCTGGTAACGACAAAACAAGGTAAGGCGGGTAAATTGACTGTGCAATATGATGGTTATGTTGGCTGGTCAAATGCTTATAAGGTGCCTGGCTTGTTGAATGCCCAGCAATATATGCAGGTAATCAACGAAACTAACTTCAATACCTACGGCACAGCTACCAACTGGGCTTCATTGGTTCCACAGCGTATCCTTGACAAAGTGGCTAACGGTTGGCAAGGTACAGACTGGTTTAAAGAATATGAAAATAAGAATGCTTTGCAGATGAACCACTCTATCAGCGTGACAGGTGGCTCAGAACGTAGTAAATTCTCGATGAGTTTCAACTACAGTTCTAACGAAGGTATTATGGGACGTGACAATGCTTCTGATTATAGCCGTTATGGTGGTCGTATCAATTCGGAGCATATTGTATTGAAAGGCGATGATGACCGCAGTATTATTACTTTGGGTGAGAATGTTTCTTATTGGTATAATTCTAGTCATGATTTGCCGGAAGGAAGTGGTTCATGGAATATCATGAACTATGCTTATCAAGCTTCTCCGTTGGTGGAAGCATGGGATGAGGATGGTAATCTGACCGGTTACAATACTCATGGAGCAGGTTACAGTAGCATGATTTACATGCAACCGTTGAACGGATTTATGAACGGTCAGTATCAATCAATGAATCGTACGCGTAACTTTGGTGTAGGTGCCACTTTATACTGGATTATCGAACCGATAAAGGGCTTGAAGTACAGAGGTCAACTTAATACTGGTTATAGTGGCAGTAACTATCGTTCCGAGTCTACACCTTTCTCTGTGAGCAGTACTGCTTCTAGTGATAGTTATGAGTTGCAGCAGTCTCAAAGTGCTAGCTCTAGTATGGCATTAGATAACACCATTACATATACGTTACCCGAATTGAACGGACATAATATTGATGTCATGGTGGGACAATCTTTTGAAAAGTCCAATTGGAGTACTTCTATGTCCATGCAGGCACGCGATGCTTCGGGTAATGTGAATTCATTGGTGCTTAACGGTTGGAACTATGCCGTTATGAGCAACTTTTCTAATATTGTGGGTTACTCTGGCACGGATACGCCGGGACAAGGCAGCATCGCTTCTTTCTTCGGTCGTGTCAACTGGAACTACAAGGAAAAATACATGGCTACCGTGACAATGCGTGCCGATGGTTCCAGCAACTTCGCCCGTGGCAACCGTTGGGGTTACTTCCCCTCCGTATCTGCCGGTTGGGTGGTGACTTCTGAAAAGTTCATGGAATCCACACAGTCTTGGTTGGACTACTTCAAGATCCGCGCCAGCTGGGGTCAGAACGGTAACTGTAACATTGGTAACTTCTACTACCTCTCCAACATGGGCTTCTCGCCCACGAACTACGCCGACTATGGCTACAAGTTCAGCAGTGACCTGCTGAATACGGTGAATGGTGTTTATACCACGGGTGCATACGCCCGCAACGTGCCCAACGAGGACGTGACTTGGGAAACTTCTGAGCAGCTGAACATTGGTGTGGATGCCCGCTTCTTGGCTAGTCGTCTGTCTTTGACTTTTGATTGGTATAAAAAAACTACGAAGGATTGGTTAGTTCAGGCTCCTATGAATGATATTCTTGGTTACGAAGAACCTGCCATGGTTAATGGTGGTGACGTGGTGAACAAAGGTATTGAACTTGGCATTGGCTGGAACGACAATATCGGCAAAGACTTCTCTTATCACGTGAACGCGAACGTGGCTTACAACAAAAATGAAGTAACTCGTCTGGCCACAGCTTCGGGGCAGATTGGTACGGATCAGACCAGTGCCTTGTTCCAGAACTCTTCGTATGTATCGTTGGTAGAAGTAGGTCATCCCATAGGCTATTTCAGCGGTATGTCCTACAGCGGCATCTGGCAGAACCAAGCTCAGATTGATGCCGCCCGTGCCGAAGGTAAGGCTGTCCTGCCCAACGCGCAACCTGGCGATATGATTTGGGATGATTATAACGGAGATGGTAGCATTACGCTGGACGGCGACCGTCACGAGATTGGCGACCCGAACCCCGATGTGACTCTCGGCCTTAGCCTCGGCTTCTCTTGGAAAGGCTTAGACTTCAACGTGACAGGTGCCGGTGCTTTCGGTCATCAGATCATGCAGTGCTACCGTACTTCCTTGTTGGCCAACCAGTATACCAACTACACGACGGACTTTTTGGATCGTTGGCACGGCGAAGGCACCAGCAACACGCAACCTCGCTTGGTGGTCGGTACGGAGAACAACCAGTGGGTTTCCACCCGCTACATGCAGGATGGTAATTACTTCCGCATTCAGAACATCACCCTTGGTTATGACTTCTGCAAGCTGTGGAAGAACTCTCCCTTCCAAATGCTCCGCCTCTACGTGCAGGGACAGAACCTCTTCACCTTCACCGGCTACACCGGCCTTGATCCGGAAGTCGGCTCCAACGGTGGTGGTAACTATAGCTGGGCACGCGGCATTGATGTCGGTTTGTATCCCAGCGCACGTACATACATCGTAGGTGTCAGTGTTAAGTTTTAATTCCTAACCCTCTTAACGAAATAAAGTTTATCGTATGAAAAAGATATTTTTGCTGGCAGTCTCGGTCCTCTTCGCGTTGACTTCTTGCGAGGACTTCCTGGATTCCGAAAACTATACGGAGGCCAATACGGGTAACTATCCGGCCTCGCCCAGTGACTTGAATACAGAACTGGCTGCGCTGTATGGCGTGATGAACCAGTTCAGTACAGACCCTTTGCAGACGCCTTGGTTTGTGGGGTATCTGATGTCCGATGATGCTAACGGCGGTGGCGGTACGGGTGACGTGGAGTCGCACGCCGTCAGCCACCTCATGTCTAACAAGGATGAATTGTACGCCAACGCATGGCACAACACGTATGTGGGCATCGCCCGTGCCAATGCCATTATTTCCTCTGTCGATGCCTTCGACTGGACGGGTAGCGAGAACACGCGCAACCAGTTGCTGGGTGAGGCTTATTTCATGCGCGGCCTGTTCTACTTGTGGGGCACGCAGTTTTGGGGCAATATTCCGGCTTATTGGGCGGCAGCCGCTCCCGATCCCTGCCCGCAGGTCAGTGCTGAGGAAGTGATTTATCCGCATATTTTAGCCGACTTCACGTCTGCCATGAACTTGATGCAACACGGTGCAACCACGCTGGGTGACGGCCATGCCACGAAGGCTGCTGCCGAAGGTTATTTGGCACGCGCCTATATGTTCTATCAGGGCTTTTACAAGAAGGCCGGTGAGTTGGCTACCGCCAGCCTCCAGCCGGTTGAATTGCCCGCCCAAGAGGGTGTAGAAGGTGCTCTGACCAAAGACCAAGTGGTGGATGCTTTGGAGGATGCCATCTTGAATGGTGGATATTCCTTGGTGGATGACTACCGTCGTCTGTGGCAATATACCAACGAACTAACGGCTCCAGATTATCCTTTCGTGGCTGATTTGGCTGCTGAAGGCCGCTATTGGGCTGGAAATGGTAATTCGGAAGAAATGTTTCAAATTCAGTATGGGAACATGGCTTCTTGGAATGGTACCATTGCCATGGGCTTTACTAACATGACGGAACTTTATTGCTCTTTGCGTGTAGATGCTGATGAAGCAGGTAATCAGAATGGTGGTGTGGAAACTTTGCCTTTTGGACAAGGCTGGGGGCAAGGTGTGATTAATGATAACCTTTGGAATGATTGGCCTGATAGTGACCCTCGTAAGCGTGCAACAATCTTGGATTGTGAAGCTGAGTTGCAGAACTTTGCTTATACAACTTCATGCTCTGAAGAAACTGGTTACTACAATAAGAAATGGATGGCGATTACATGCTCTCAGTCCACTTGGGATAATTGGAATGATGCTTATACTTGGTGGGGCGTTTACCGTAAAAACAATACCGATCGTCCTAATAATAACAGTAACTCTCATCAAGGAGACCACTTCTCCGATATCGTGTTGCTGCGTCTTGCCGATGTCATGTTGATGCATACCGAGTTGACGGGCGATGCTACCTACATGAATCAAGTACGTGCTCGTGTCGGTTTGCCCGCCACCACATACACTTGGCAGAACTTGAAGGACGAACGTCGTTTTGAATTGGCTGGCGAAGGCCTCCGCTTCAACGACTTGCGCCGTTGGTCGGGTATCAATGGTGGTACCAATTGTGAGGCTGCACAGGCTTTGCAGAATGCTAAAGAGGGTTCGCGCGTCAACTATACTGGTCGTTGGACCACGATGCACCACGCTTCCTCCGGCTGGGCACAGCGTTATGCAGCTACGGATGGCTTCCTTCAGATTCCGCCTGCTCAGATTCGCAACATTGCCAATCCGGACGTGCTGAAGCAGAACCCCGGTTGGGATGAATCTTCTAATGACTGGAACATGAGCGGAACACCTGTTTATTAATCCACCTTTATTAATAAAAGTACGAAAGTTATGAAAAAGAAATATATCTTGTTTGCCATGGCGTTGGGTCTCCTTACGGCATGCGACCCCATCAAGGATGAGGAAGATTTCATTGTCGATAACTTCACCTCTGAACAACTGTTGGAAGGGGCTACCTTTGAGCAGTTTGATGCGGTGACCAATGAAGACGGCACAGTGACCTATACCCCCTCTGAAACGGGTAACTACATCGAGTACAGCATCCCGAGGGTATCAGCTGTGACCATCTATTATGTGAAGAACGGTGCAGAAATGCAGTTGGCTTATGGCAAGTCTGCCGGTATGTTTACTTTCATTCCTTCCCGTGGCTCCAATCCCGTGCAGACGGTCTACTTCCGCTTCATCAATGCCGATGGTGAAGAGGTTGTGGCCACCAAAGATTTTACGCTTACTGTGGCTGCTGACTTGACGGCTGAGATGAAGTTGCTGGTCGGTGATTCAGGAAGCAAAATTTGGAAGTGGAACACTTCTGCGCCCGAAGGTCGTGTTTGGGGCAACATGGGTTCTGATGGTAATTATAGTGGTGTTGATTTTGCATTGACAGGTGCTGGCCTTCAATGGTGGGGTGTAACTACCAACGAGGAATTTTTGGAGCAAGTGATGCATACCGAGGATGGAAAAGCCCATGGTGATGAAAATTTGGATGCTACAATGGTTATGAACGAGGATGGACAGATCATTTGTTATGATGCTAATGGCAATGAAATCCGTTCTGGTAAGTTTGAAGTTCAAAACTATTCCGCAGACTATGCAAATTCTCAGGCATATTGTGGCATTTTACATACGGATCCGGGATCGATTCTCTTCCCCTATGCTATCAATATGGGTGGAACCATGCCGACTGATTTTGAAATTGCTTATCTTACGGCCGGACGTTTGGTATTGGTTTATCCCAATGGTGGTTGGAATGGATGGTCTGAAGGGACGTATTGGCAGTTTAGTAGCGAAAGTGATATTTTAGGCTGTTTGACAGATGGCGATGAAGCCAAATGGACATGGGATACCACAACTGGTGAATGTTGGGGTAATGGCCAATATGCAAGCAATGATGGTGAAGCCTTTGCTGACGACCGAGCAGGTCAATGGTGGGGCGTTACGACACCCGAGGATCTTGTGGGGCAATTGAATCATTCCAACACAGGCGAAGCTACGGGTGAAGAAAGTGCATCAGCTTACATGATCTTTACCGCCGATGGAGAAATTACTACTTACAATGGCTCGGGTGAAGAAATCCGGAGTGGCACGTTTAGTGTGACTTCTAACAATGGTGAACGTGTCGTTAATTCTGAATCCGGTCAACCTTGGCAATTGGGTACGCTGACAACGACAGAAGGAGCCATTCTCTTCCCCTTCAAGATTAATGGCGGTGGTGAAATGCCGACTGAATTTGATGTGATGAAGATTTCCGATGATCAACTTGTCTTGGTGTACGGAGGTAATGGTGCTGGTAATGAATGCACGTATTGGCGCTTTAGAAAAGTAAGAGAATAAAAAATTAATTCTTGAGAGAAGGGGTGTGCCTAACATTGGGTACATCCCTTTGTTTAGTTCGCCCAGCACGAACATTCTCTAATCGGTGCAAGTCCGTAACACGCCCGATAGCGGGAAGTGTATAGCCAAGGGCAAGGGTGTCCCTCGTGAGATGGAATCTGAAGGAAGCCGGCGGCAAACACCTGGC